>NZ_JBLKDA010000002.1:0-380519 GCF_047530215.1 Enterobacter sp. 01-M-03-SI-ECC | reverse complement strand
GCCGGAAGGAATAAGCTGAGGGCACCGCGAAGCGGCGATTTACCGCCGGGAGCCCGGGTCGCCAGGGTGGTGGCGATTGAGCCACCCTGGCACGTTCACCGGTCATTTTGTCACAAAGTAGCAACGAACATGAAGTGAACGGAATGACCACTACAGCCGTATGTTCCCCCCCTCACCCCAACCCTCTCCCTCAATGGAGAGGGGGCCGACTGTGCTGGCATTATTTTGTGGGGATCCCTCAGCCCCGTGGGAGAGGGCCAGGGTGAGGGCATCAGGCCGCACTGTTTTAAACAGTGAACCCCAGCATCATCCCCGTATCCTCATGCTCCAGCAGGTGGCAGTGCGCCATATAGGCAAATTCTTTCGGCGCCTCGTGGTCGAACTTCACCAGCACCTCGCTGACGCCGCCCTCCACTCTCACCGTATCCTTCCAGCCCGCGCGATGCGCCTCGGGCGCTTTGCCGTTCTCAGAAAGAATGCGGAACTGGGTGCCGTGGATATGGAACGGGTGCAGCATCATGTCCCCTTCGCCTGAAATCACCCAGCGCTCAAACTGGCCCTTTGTCGCAGCAAACATCGGCGTGTCCATGTCAAAGGCTTTGCCGTTGATCATATTGGCGTTGTGAAAATCAAAGCCATGGTCGCCGTGATGCATGTTCCCCATGCCGCCCATGCTGCCGTGGTCCATATTCATGTGGCCCATCATCTGCCCGTGGTGCATCCCCGCCATCGCCTTATCGCCATATTTCGCCATCAGCGCCTGCATCCCCATCATGTCGAGCATCGGGTTCATGGAGAGCTGCAGCTTGCGCTGCGTAAGCCCATCAAGCGACGGGAGGGCTGGCAGCGTCGTCAGCGTATCAGGCAGCGAACCGGAAGCAGCCACCAGCAGCGGCTGAATACGCAGCACCGGATGCGGCTTGTCGAAGGGCGCAACCGCCATCCCCATCTGGCTCACCGGCAGGGTCACGAGGTCAAACGGCTTGCCGTCGCTGATGTCCACCAGCACCTCAAAGCGTTCGCCCATCAGCATCGGCAGCTCGCTCACTTTTACCGGCTCCGGCAGCAGCCCGCCGTCGCTGGCGACCACGTACAGCGGGCGCTTATCGCTGGTGGCGAAGTTGAGCGAGCGCGCGTTACAGCCGTTGAGCAGGCGCAGGCGCAGCCAGCCTTTCGGCGCGGCGTGCTGAGGATAGATGGCGCCGTTGGTCAGCAGCGTGTCGCCAAACCAGCCTACCGCCGCGCTCATGACGTCCAGCTGGTAGTCAATTTGCCCGTCAGCGGTAAATTTCTTGTCCTGCACAATCACCGGCACGTCGTCGATGCCCCACTGTTTCGGCAGGCGCAGCAGGCGGCTTTCGTCGTCTTCAATCAGCACCAGTCCCGCCAGCCCCATCGCCACCTGATGGCCCGTTTTGCCATGCTGATGCGGATGGAACCAGCAGGTCGCGGCGCGCTGGTCTGGCGTAAAGGTGACGCTGCGCGAGCCGCCCGCTTTTATAATGCCCTGCGGCCCGCCGTCCACCTCGCCCGGCACTTCCAGCCCGTGCCAGTGCACCGTCGTCTCTTCGGCGAGCGTGTTGTGGATATCCACCGTCACCGCCTTCCCCTTGTGCAGCTGTAGCGCCGGGCCGAGCAGGTTGCCGTTATAGCCCCACGTCGTGGCGTTGTGCGCGCCAAACGTCGTTTTACCGGCCTGAACCACAAGCTGAATTCGGCTTTGGGCGTCTGCGGTGAGTAAGTCAGGAATGGGTAAGGCAGGCCTGTCAGCGGCGAAAACCGCGCGGCTCCAGAGAGGTAATGCGCTGGCCGCACCCAGCGCAGCGGAATATTTTAAAAAATCACGACGTTGCATGTTCATTTCCTTATTTCCAGCAGGCGATCTTTTGAGCATAAACCCTCCCCTTACCGGAAGGTCAAGCTAAGCGGCAATAATAAAGATCGTCGCACTGGCATCAAGTATGCTAACGTTAATTTTCCGTGAAGAAGTGGTAGAAGCAATGAAGACGTTTTTCAGGACAATTTTGTTCGGTAGCCTGATGGCAATGTGTGCGAACAGCTATGCGCTGAGTGAAAATGAAGCGGAAGATATGGCCGACTTAACGGCGGTTTTTGTATTCCTGAAAAATGATTGCGGCTACCAGAATTTACCCAACGGGCAAATTCGCCGCGCGCTGGTCTTTTTTGCCCAGCAGAACCAGTGGGATCTCAGCAACTACGACAGCTTCGACATGAAGGCGCTCGGCGAAGACAGCTACCGTGACTTGAGCGGCATTGGTATTCCCACCTCCAAAAAATGCAAAGCGCTGGCTCGCGATTCACTCAGCCTGCTCGCCTACGTCAAATAACCTTCCCGACGCCTCCTGTTGAACCTCTGACCGTGCAACCACGGTTAGAGTTAGCTATCATGTTTCGCTCATTTTTAATGAGTGTTACGGATGTTAACAAAGGAGGAGTCCGCGTATGGCCGACAACACGTTGTGGCATGAAACGCTGCATGACCAGTTTGGGCAGTACTTTGCCGTTGATAACGTGCTCTATCATGAGAAAACCGATCACCAGGATCTGATCATCTTCGAGAATGCCGCCTTTGGCCGCGTCATGGCGCTGGACGGCGTGGTGCAAACCACCGAGCGGGATGAGTTTATCTATCATGAGATGATGACCCACGTTCCGCTGCTGGCGCACGGCCACGCGAAGCATGTTCTGATTATCGGCGGTGGCGACGGCGCTATGCTGCGTGAGGTGTCCCGCCATCGTGCCATTGAAACCATCACCATGGTGGAGATCGATGCGGGCGTGGTCTCTTTCTGCCGCCAGTACCTGCCCAACCACAATGCCGGCAGCTATGACGATCCGCGCTTTAGCCTGGTGATTGACGACGGCGTTAACTTCGTTAACCAGACTTCCCAGACCTTTGACGTGATCATCTCCGACTGCACCGACCCTATCGGTCCCGGCGCGTCGCTGTTTACCTCTTCCTTCTACGAAGGCTGCAAGCGCTGCCTGAACCCGGGCGGGATTTTCGTCGCACAAAACGGCGTCTGCTTCCTGCAGCAGGATGAGGCGCTGGATAGCCACCGCAAGCTCAGCACCTATTTTGATGACGTCAGCTTCTACCAGGCCGCTATTCCAACGTACTACGGCGGGATCATGACCTTTGCCTGGGCGACGGATAACGACGTATTACGCCATCTCTCCACCGAAATTATTCAGGCCCGCTTCCATCATGCTGGGCTCACGTGCCGCTACTACAATCCGGCCATTCATACCGCAGCGTTTGCGCTGCCGCAGTACCTGCAAGACGCATTATCCACTAAGGGGGTGAGCTAATTGAAAAAGCTTAAACTGCATGGCTTTAACAACCTGACCAAAAGCCTGAGTTTTTGTATTTACGATATCTGCTATGCCAAAACAGCGGAAGAGCGCGATGGCTACATCGCCTATATCGACGAACTCTACAACGCCAACCGTCTGACCGAGATCCTGTCAGAAACCTGTTCCATTATCGGCGCCAACATCCTGAATATCGCCCGACAGGATTATGAACCCCAGGGCGCGAGCGTGACCATACTGGTCAGCGAAGAGCCGGTCGACCCGCAGCTTATCGACAAAACGGAACATCCGGGCCCGCTGCCGGAAGTGGTGGTTGCCCACCTCGATAAAAGCCATATCTGCGTCCATACCTACCCGGAGAGCCACCCGGAAGGCGGGCTGTGTACCTTCCGCGCGGACATTGAAGTGTCGACCTGCGGCGTGATTTCCCCACTGAACGCGCTGAACTATCTCATCCACCAGCTGGAATCGGACATCGTCACCATTGATTATCGCGTGCGCGGCTTTACCCGTGATGTCAACGGCATGAAGCACTTCATCGACCACGAGATCAACTCCATCCAGAACTTTATGTCCGAGGACATGAAATCGCTGTATGACATGATGGACGTTAACGTGTACCAGGAAAACATCTTCCATACCAAGATGTTACTTAAGGAATTCGACCTTAAGCACTATATGTTCCACACGAAGCCGGAAGATTTAAGCGAAGAAGAGCGTAAGGCGATTACTGACCTGCTCTGGAAAGAGATGCGCGAGATCTACTACGGCCGTAATATTCCGGCCGTGTAAAAGTAAACCGGAGCAGGGATGCTCCGGCCTGTTATTTCTGTTTCATAAAGTCGCGGTATGCGTTCACCACCTGAAGGAAGTCTTCTACGCCGCACATCGACAGGCTCTCTTCGTCATAGTAGCTCATCCCCTCTTCCATCTCGTCGCCTGAAAACTCGAGCTGGTTGGCACGCACCATCACCTCTTCACCGTCCAGCCACAGCGTGTATTCGTGCCCGGCGCGCTGCCAGGATCGCTCACTGCCTTTCACCGTTTTTGCCGCCTGTTCAACCTCATCAAGAAGGGCGAGATTTTCTTTCACCTCTTCGTTAAACCAGTGTCCAACGGCTTCGTGGCCCATCGACATACGCACTTTCACCACTCCGGTGATGTCGCGCAGAAATTCGTAATCCATAGTGTTTTCCTCTGCAAAGCCATTAGGGTAATTATCGCAGCAGAGAGGAAGAAAAAAAGCGTGTGGGGTGGGAGGAATGCATTAAAAACTGCCCCTCACCCTAACCCTCTCCCCAAAGGGGAGAGGGAACTTGACTCCCCTCGCCCCTTTGGGGAGAGGGGCCGGGGGTGAGGGGTTGTTTTTATACTGCCGTCTGGAAAATCACCCCGTCGGCCTTCTCGGTGTACTGAGAAAGCTGGTCGAAGTTCAGATAGCGATAGGTATCCACCGCCGTCTTATCTACCTGAGCCACAAAGGTCTGATACTCTTCCGGCGTTGGCAGTTTGCCAATCAGCGCGGCAACCGCCGCCAGCTCCGCAGAAGCCAGGAAGACGTTCGCACCGGTACCTAAACGGTTCGGGAAGTTACGGGTCGAGGTGGAGACCACCGTCGCGCCGTCGGCCACGCGTGCCTGGTTACCCATGCACAGGGAGCAGCCAGGGATTTCGATACGCGCACCGCTCTTGCCAAACACGCTGTAGTAGCCCTCTTCGGTCAGCTGCGCCGCGTCCATACGGGTTGGCGGCGCCACCCACAGGCGGGTTGGCAGCTGGCCTTTGTGGGTATCCAGCAGCTTGCCGGCCGCGCGGAAGTGGCCGATGTTGGTCATGCACGATCCGATGAACACTTCGTCGATCTTCTCGCCCTGAACCTCGGACAGCGGACGCGCGTCGTCCGGATCGTTCGGCGCACACAGAATTGGCTCTTTAATATCCGCCAGATCGATGTCGATCACCGCCGCGTACTCTGCGTCAGCGTCGGCTTCCAGCAGCTGCGGATCGGCCAGCCATTTTTCCATCCCCTGGATACGGCGCTCCAGCGTACGACGGTCGCCGTAGCCTTCTGCAATCATCCACTTCAGCAGCACGATGTTAGAGTTCAGATACTCAATAATCGGCTCTTTGTTCAGCTTGATGGTGCAGCCCGCGGCGGAACGCTCGGCGGAAGCATCTGTCAGCTCGAACGCCTGCTCCACTTTCAGATCCGGCAGCCCTTCAATTTCCAGAATGCGGCCAGAGAAGATATTTTTCTTCCCTTTCTTCTCAACGGTCAGCAGGCCCTGTTTAATCGCATACAGCGGGATAGCGTGAACCAGGTCGCGCAGGGTGATACCCGGCTGCATTTTACCTTTGAAGCGCACCAGCACCGATTCCGGCATATCCAGCGGCATCACGCCGGTCGCCGCAGCAAACGCCACCAGACCGGAGCCCGCCGGGAAGGAGATCCCGATTGGGAAACGGGTATGGGAGTCACCGCCGGTACCTACGGTATCCGGCAGCAGCATACGGTTCAGCCACGAGTGGATGACGCCGTCGCCCGGACGCAGGGAAACGCCGCCGCGGTTCATGATGAAGTCTGGCAGCGTGTGGTGCGTGGTCACGTCAACCGGCTTCGGATACGCCGCAGTGTGGCAGAAGGATTGCATTACCAGGTCGGAAGAGAAGCCCAGGCACGCCAGGTCTTTCAGTTCGTCACGGGTCATTGGGCCCGTGGTGTCCTGAGAGCCGACGGAGGTCATCTTCGGCTCGCAGTATGCGCCAGGACGCACGCCGGCGACGCCGCAGGCGCGACCGACCATTTTCTGCGCCAGAGAGTAGCCGCGGCTGCTTTCCGCGACGTCTTTCGCCTGACGGAATACGTCACTGTGCGGCAGACCCAGCGCTTCACGCGCCTTGGTGGTCAGGCCACGACCGATGATCAGCGGAATACGGCCACCGGCGCGCACTTCGTCGACCAGCACGTCGGTTTTCAGCTCAAAGCTTGCCAGCAGCTCGTTGGTGTCGTGGTTACGTACTTCACCTTTGAAAGGATATACGTCAATCACGTCGCCCATGTTCAGGTTTGACACATCCACTTCGATGGGCAGCGCGCCCGCATCTTCCATGGTGTTGAAGAAGATTGGCGCAATTTTACCGCCGAGGCACAGGCCGCCGCCGCGCTTGTTCGGCACATGAGGGATGTCGTCACCCATGAACCACAGCACGGAGTTGGTCGCGGACTTACGGGAAGAACCGGTACCCACAACGTCACCCACGTAGGCCAGCGGGAACCCTTTTTTCTGCAGGGCTTCGATCTGTTTGATCGGGCCAACGCTGCCAGGCTGATCCGGCTCAATGCCTTCGCGGGCGTTTTTCAGCATCGCCAGGGCGTGCAGAGGAATATCCGGGCGAGACCACGCGTCCGGCGCCGGAGAGAGGTCATCGGTGTTGGTTTCGCCGGTGACTTTAAAGACGGTAACGGTGATTTTCTCAGCGAGCTCAGGACGGTTCAGGAACCATTCGGCATCGGCCCAGGACTGCATCACCTGTTTCGCATAGACGTTGCCTGCTTTGGCTTTTTCTTCCACATCGTAGAAGTTATCGAACATCAGCAGCGTAGACGAGAGCGCTTTAGCGGCAATCGGTGCCAGCTTGTCGTTATCCAGCGCGTCAATCAGCGGATGAATGTTATAACCACCCTGCATGGTGCCGAGCAGTTCAATGGCTTTTTCAGGAGTAACCAGTGGGGAGGTGGCTTCGCCTTTGGCGATAGCGGCAAGGAATCCGGCTTTTACGTAGGCAGCTTCATCTACGCCAGGCGGTACGCGGTTGATCAACAGATCTAACAGGAATTCTTCTTCGCCCTTAGGCGGGTTCTTCAGCAGCTCGACGAGCGCGGCCATTTGGGTTGCATCTAAAGGTTTGGGTACAATTCCCTCGGCGGCACGTTCTGCTACGTGCTTACGGTATTCTTCTAGCACGACGGTTCTCCTCGCTCTCATTGTCATATGCGGCGGGCGTTCTCTTCACGCTCCTGTGAGACAGCAGTTTGTAGGGTAAATGCCCGATACCGCGTCGGGCAGCATAGCAGGATTTCTGCACAGTGTTAATCCGTTTACAAAAAAGCAACATTAAAAAATTTGCTGAATCGTTAAGCATGGTGTAGCGGGGATTTTGGGCATCATTTTGCGATATCTTCTTTACCGTGACGCTTCAGTTTTTTCTTCATCAGATATAATTGCGTAATAAATACTCACACTCTTTATCCGGACGTCCCGAACGCTTCCCAATAAAAGTCAAAACAGCCGAAGACGGGTGAATAATACTCACGCCAACCGTAACGCCTCACGGCACAGCGCTTGTCTCGTTGGAGTCATCTTATGAAGTTGCCCTTTAAGCCACATCTGCTCGTCCTTCTTTGCAGTGCCGGGCTGTTTGCCGCCTCGGGCGTCATGTTTGTCAAAAGCCGTGCGACGGAGCCAGCGGCACCAGCCCCCGTCGCCCAACAGCCCGCTGCACCGGCACCTGCCGCAGCCCAGCCCGCCCCGGTCGCTGCGCCAACGTACACGGCAGCGCAAATCGATCAGTGGGTTGCTCCCATTGCGCTCTACCCTGACGCCCTGCTGTCACAAATTCTGATGGCCTCGACTTACCCGGCCAATGTGATCCAGGCGGCGCAGTGGTCCAAAGACAACCCTAAAATGGAAGGGGACGCCGCGATCCAGGCCGTTGCCAGCCAGCCGTGGGATCCGAGCGTAAAATCGCTGGTCGCCTTTCCTCAGCTGATGTCGCTGATGGGGGAAAACCCGCCGTGGGTACAAAACCTGGGTGATGCGTTTCTCGCGCAGCCGAAAGACGTGATGGATTCCGTGCAACGCCTGCGCGCGCTGGCACAGAAGACCGGCGCGCTGCAATCCACGCCTCAGCAGAAGGTCACTACCGTGACTAAACCTGCACCGGCAAAAACCAGCCCCAGCGAGGCAACGACGACATCCGCGCCCGCCCCAACGGTGATCAAAATTGAATCTGCCGATCCGCAGGTTATTTACGTCCCCACCTACAATCCCAATACGGTTTACGGGGCATGGCCAAACACCGCCTATCCACCTACCTATCTCCCGCCGACGCCCGGAGAGCAGTTTAGCAACAGCTTTGTCAACGGTTTAGGCTTTAGCCTGGGCGTCGCCACCACCTATGCCATCTTCAGCAACATCGACTGGCATGATGACGATGACTGGGATCATCACCACGGCGACTATAACCGCAACGGTGATAACAATATCAATATCAACGTTCAGAACTTCAATAAAATCAGCGGACAGCGCCTGACGGACGCCAACCGCAGCTGGCAACATAACCCGGCCTATCGGGAAGGCGTGCCGTACCCCACTAACCAGCTCAACACGCGCTTCCACTCCACGAACACGGCGACCGGCCTCAGCTCGACGCAGCAAAAGCCGGTTAACCGCGACAGCCAGCGTCAGGCCGCGCTGAGCCAGATGGAGAAATCCACGGGCAAAACCTTCCCTCAAGCGGCGCGTCCCGCCGCGAAAGATGTGCAGCAACAGGCCTCAAGTGAACAGCTGAGGCAGATTTCGCAGCGCAATAACTACCGGGGCTACGACACAAAACCGCAGACGGTAAAGCGTAACACCATGCAGCCACGCCCTCTTCAGCAGCGAAACGCACAGCCCCGGGCCAATGCGCTGAGCGGCAACGACAGCCGCTCTGCGAGCTGGCAGGCGCAGCAGCAGCGCGGTGCGCAAAGCAGACAGTTCGCCGCTCGCCAGCAGCAGCTACGTCCGATGCGGGCTGAGCACCGTGAAATTCGACATCGCTAAGGGAACCGACATGAAAAGTAAACTACTCAGTGGAATGGTGTTAATCATGCTTTCGGCCTCGGTGATGGCGCAGCAGTCCTTCAGCACGCCCGATCGGGCCACCGATGCGCTGGCTAAGGCCATGGGTGAGCAAAATGAGAGCGCGATGAGCAACCTGCTTGGCGAGAACTGGCGCGATTTTCTGCCTCCTGAAGGCGTTGATCCGGATGCCGTCGATCGCTTCCTGCGCGACTGGAAAGTGCGTCACCACACGGTGATCGAAGGGGATACGGCGCATCTTGTGGTCGGAGACAGCGGCTGGCAGCTTCCTATTCCGGTGGTCAAAACCGCTGCCGGCTGGGCGTTTGATATTAAAGAAGGGGCTGAAGAGATCCTGACCCGCGAAATCGGGCGTAACGAGCTCGCCGCCATTGAAGCCTTGCATGCGTATGTTGATGCACAGCAAAGCTACTTTGCGATGAACCAGAAATACGCGCAGAAGATTGTCAGCGCACAGGGGAAAAAGGACGGTTTGTACTGGCCCGCCTCACCCGGCGAAGCGCCCAGTCCGCTCGGACCGGCATTTAGCCCGAACGTGCCGGGTACCGGCTATCACGGCTATCGCTTTCGGATCCTGCCGGATAATAACGGCTTCGCGATGGTGGCCTGGCCGGTTAGCTACGGCCAGACGGGCGTCATGAGCTTTGTGATAAACCAGGACGACAAGGTTTACCAGTCCGATCTCGGCAGCGACTCTGAGCAGAAAGCCCGGGCGATGGCCACATATCACCCTGATAAAAACTGGCAGCCTGTGGTCCCCTAAACGCAGCGCATAAAAAAAGCGGCCTCAGGCCGCTTTTTTCAATCTGAAGAAACTTACTTCTTCTTCGCTTTCGCGTTTGGCAGGTCGGTGATGCTGCCTTCAAACACTTCTGCCGCCAGGCCCACGGACTCGTGCAGAGTCGGGTGAGCGTGGATGGTCAGCGCGATGTCTTCAGCGTCACAGCCCATTTCGATCGCCAGACCGATTTCACCCAGCAGCTCGCCGCCGTTGGTACCGACAATCGCACCACCGATTACGCGGTGAGTTTCTTTGTCGAAGATCAGTTTGGTCATACCGTCTGCGCAGTCGGAAGCGATAGCACGGCCAGAAGCAGCCCACGGGAAGGTGGCGGTTTCGTAGCTGATGCCTTTCTCTTTCGCTTCTTTCTCGGTCAGACCCACCCATGCCACTTCTGGCTCGGTGTACGCGATAGATGGGATCACTTTCGGGTCGAAGTAGTGCTTCATGCCGGCGATAACTTCAGCGGCAACGTGACCTTCATGAACGCCTTTGTGCGCCAGCATTGGCTGACCGACGATATCGCCGATAGCAAAGATGTGCGGCACGTTGGTGCGCAGCTGTTTGTCAACGCGGATGAAGCCACGGTCATCCACTTCCACGCCGGCTTTGCCCGCGTCGAGGTTCTTACCGTTCGGCACGCGGCCGATAGCCACCAGCACGGCGTCGTAACGCTGTGGTTCGGATGGGGCTTTTTTGCCTTCCATGGAAACGTAAATACCGTCTTCTTTCGCTTCAACGGCAGTCACTTTGGTTTCCAGCATCAGGTTGAACTTCTTGCTGATGCGCTTGGTGAAGACCTTAACGATGTCTTTGTCGGCAGCCGGGATAACCTGGTCGAACATTTCAACCACGTCGATCTCTGAACCCAGCGCATGGTATACGGTACCCATTTCCAGACCGATGATCCCGCCGCCCATGACCAGCAGGCGCTTAGGAACGGTTTTCAGCTCCAGCGCATCGGTGGAATCCCACACGCGCGGATCTTCATGTGGAATGAACGGCAGTTCGATTGGGCGAGAGCCTGCCGCGATGATCGCGTTGTCGAAGTTGATCACGGTTTTGCCGTTTTCGCCTTCCACTTCCAGGGTGTTCGCACCGGTGAATTTACCCAGACCGTTTACCACTTTCACCTTACGGCCTTTGGCCATACCCGCCAGACCGCCGGTCAGCTGAGTGATAACTTTCTCTTTCCAGGTACGAATTTTGTCGATATCGGTTTTCGGCTCGCCGAAGACAATACCGTGTTCTGCCAGCGCTTTGGCTTCTTCGATCACTTTCGCGACGTGCAGCAGCGCTTTAGAAGGGATACAGCCGACGTTCAGACAAACACCGCCGAGGGTGCTGTAACGTTCTACGATGACGGTTTCCAGACCTAAATCCGCGGCGCGGAATGCTGCGGAATAACCTGCCGGGCCTGCCCCAAGTACTACGACCTGAGTTTTGATTTCTGTGCTCATCATGACCTCTTAATTTGTACCCGTCGTCCACCGGGTCGTTCTATCCGCCCGCATTTTACAAAATTGTTAACAATTTTGAAACAACAAACGGCTCATGAATTTTTGCTTACGCCAGTAACGTCAATAACACCATGAGGTTACCAGAAAAAAGCCGGCCGACTGGCCGGCTTTTCGATTACATCACCAGGCGGCGAATGTCGCTCAGCATGTTGTTGATGATGGTGATGAAGCGCGCACCATCAGCACCGTCGATCACGCGGTGGTCGAAGGACAGAGAGATTGGCATCATCAGACGCGGCACGAACTCTTTGCCATTCCACACCGGCTCCATTGCAGACTTGGACACGCCAAGGATCGCCACTTCCGGCGCGTTAACAATCGGCGCGAAGTGGGTCGTACCCAGGCCGCCGATGCTGGAGATCGTGAAGCAGCCGCCCTGCATTTCGCCGGCAGTCAGCTTACCATCACGCGCTTTCTTGGAGATCACGGTCAGTTCGCGGGACAGCTCGGTGATGCTCTTCTTGTTCACGTCTTTAAAGACCGGAACAACCAGACCATTTGGCGTATCAACCGCAACACCGATGTTGATGTACTTCTTCAGCGTCAGCTTCTGGCCGTCTTCGGACAGGGAGCTGTTGAAGCGAGGCATCTGCTCAAGCGCAGCGGCAACGGCTTTCATGATGAAGACCACTGGGGTGAATTTCACGTCCAGCTTACGCTTCTCGGCTTCGGCGTTCTGCTGCTTACGGAACGCTTCCAGATCGGTGATATCGGTTTTGTCGAAGTGCGTAACGTGCGGGATCATCACCCAGTTACGGCTCAGGTTAGCACCAGAAATTTTCTGGATACGGCCCAGCTCCACTTCTTCGATTTCGCCGAACTTGCTGAAGTCCACTTTCGGCCATGGCAGCATGCCCGGGATACCGCCACCGGCGGCTGCAGCTGGTGCAGCTTCGGCGCGTTTCACCGCGTCTTTCACGTAGGTCTGAACGTCTTCGCGCAGGATACGACCCTTACGGCCGGTTCCTTTCACTTTCGCCAGGTTCACACCGAACTCGCGCGCCAGGCGGCGAATCAGTGGGGTCGCATGAACGTAAGCGTCGTTTTCAGCGAACTCAGATTTGCCTTCCGCTTTCGCAGCAGGGGCAGCAGCAGGTTTAGCAGCCTGAGCCGGTGCAGCAGCCGGTGCCGGAGCAGCCGCGGCAGCTGGAGCCGCGGCAGGCGCAGCGCCTTCCACTTCGAAGACCATGATCAGAGAGCCGGTAGACACTTTGTCGCCGGTGCTGATTTTGATCTCTTTAACGGTACCCGCGAACGGCGCAGGGACTTCCATAGAAGCCTTGTCGCCTTCAACGGTGATCAGTGACTGCTCAGCGGCAACTTTGTCGCCCACTTTCACCATCACTTCGGTCACTTCAACTTCGTCACCGCCGATGTCCGGTACGTTAACGTCCTTCGCACCGCCAGCCGCAGCTGGAGCAGCGGCAGGTGCCGGAGCAGCCGCCTGAGCCGGGGCAGCAGCAGGTGCAGCACCCGCCACTTCGAAGACCATGATCGGGGAGCCGGTAGACACTTTGTCGCCGGTGTTGATCTTGATCTCTTTAACGGTACCCGCGAACGGAGCCGGCACTTCCATAGACGCTTTGTCGCCTTCTACGGTGATCAGTGACTGCTCGGCCGCAACGGTGTCGCCCACTTTCACCAGGATTTCAGTGACTTCAACTTCGTCACCGCCGATGTCAGGCACGTTCACTTCTTTTGCTGCTGCGGCAGCTGCTGGAGCAGCGGCGGCCGGAGCGGCTTCTTTCTTCTCTTCCTGCGCAGGTGCAGCAGCTGCTGCACCGTCGGCGGAATCGAAAATCATGATCAGTTTGCCGGTCTCGGTTTTATCGCCAACGGAGACTTTGATCTCTTTAACGATGCCAGCCTGAGGAGACGGAACTTCCATAGAGGCTTTATCGCCCTCTACGGTGATCAGCGACTGTTCAGCTTCAACTTTGTCGCCTACTTTGACCAGGATCTCGGTGATTTCAACTTCATCAGCCCCGATGTCCGGTACATTGATTTCGATAGCCATTATTCTTTTACCTCTTACGCCAGACGCGGGTTAACTTTTTCTGCATCGATGTTGAATTTGGTGATTGCGTCCGCAACCACTTTCTTATCGATTTCGCCACGTTTAGCCAGTTCGCCCAGTGCTGCTACAACCACGTAAGAAGCATCAACTTCGAAGTGGTGACGCAGGTTTTCGCGGCTGTCAGAACGACCGAAGCCGTCAGTACCCAGTACGCGATAATCATCAGCTGGAACGTAAGTACGAACCTGCTCTGCGAACAGTTTCATATAGTCAGTAGACGCCACCGCTGGCGCGTCGTTCATCACCTGAGCGATGTACGGAACGCGTGGAGTTTCCAGCGGGTGCAGCATGTTCCAGCGCTCACAATCCTGACCGTCACGCGCCAGCTCGGTGAAGGAAGTCACAGAGTACACGTCGGAACCCACGCCGTAGTCTTTCGCCAGGATCTGCGCTGCTTCACGAACGTGACGCAGGATAGAGCCGGAGCCCAGCAGCTGAACTTTACCTTTGCTACCTTCGAGGGTTTCGAGTTTATAGATACCTTTACGGATACCTTCCTCGGCACCTGCTGGCATGGCCGGCATGTGGTAGTTTTCGTTCAGGGTGGTGATGTAGTAGTAAATGTTCTCTTGCGCTTCACCGTACATGCGCTGCAGACCGTCATGCATGATGACTGCCACTTCGTACGCGTAAGACGGGTCGTAAGAGATACAGTTAGGGATAGTCAGAGACTGAATGTGGCTGTGACCATCTTCGTGCTGCAGACCTTCACCGTTCAGGGTCGTACGACCTGAAGTACCACCGATCAGGAAGCCGCGAGCCTGCTGGTCGCCTGCCTGCCAGCACAGGTCACCGATACGCTGGAACCCGAACATGGAGTAGTAGATGTAGAACGGGATCATCGGCAGGTTGTTGGTGCTGTAAGAGGTCGCAGCAGCCAGCCAGGATGCGCCTGCGCCCAGCTCGTTGATACCTTCCTGCAGGATCTGACCTTTCTCGTCTTCTTTGTAGTAGGCAACCTGCTCACGGTCCTGCGGGGTGTACTGCTGGCCGTTCGGGCTGTAGATACCGATCTGACGGAACAGACCTTCCATACCGAAAGTACGCGCTTCGTCGGCGATGATAGGCACCAGGCGATCTTTGATCGACTTGTTCTTCAGCATCACGTTCAGGGCACGCACGAAAGCGATAGTGGTGGAGATCTCTTTGTTCTGCTCTTCCAGCAGCTGAGAGAAGTCTTCCAGCGCTGGCAGTTCCAGCTTCTCGGTGAAGTTAGGCTGACGAGCTGGCAGGTAACCTTTCAGCGCCTGACGACGTTCGTGCAGGTACTTGTGCTCTTCAGAACCTTCCGGGAAGGTGATGTAAGACAGGTTTTCTACCTGCTCATCGGTGACTGGAACGTTGAAACGGTCGCGGATATAACGCACGCCGTCCATGTTCATTTTCTTAACCTGGTGAGCGATGTTTTTACCTTCTGCGGTATCACCCATGCCGTAACCTTTGATGGTATGGGCCAGGATTACAGTCGCTTTACCTTTGGTTTCACGCGCTTTTTTCAGTGCAGCGTAGACTTTCTTCGGATCGTGACCACCGCGGTTCAGCGCCCAGATCTGCTCATCAGTCCAGTCTGCAACCAGTGCTGCGGTTTCAGGATATTTGCCGAAGAAGTGCTCACGCACGTAGGCACCGTCTTTGGATTTGAAGGTCTGGTAGTCGCCGTCAACGGTTTCGTTCATCAGCTGGATCAGCTTACCGCTGGTGTCTTTACGCAGCAGCTCATCCCAACGACCGCCCCACATGACTTTGATCACGTTCCAGCCAGCACCGGCGAAGATGCCTTCCAGTTCGTTGATGATCTTGCCGTTACCGGTTACCGGACCATCCAGACGCTGCAGGTTACAGTTGATGATGAAGCACAGGTTGTCCAGCTTCTCACGGGTCGCGATGGTGATCGCACCTTTAGATTCTGGCTCATCCATTTCGCCGTCGCCCAGGAAGGCGTAAACGGTCTGCTCGGAGGTGTCTTTCAGACCACGGTGTTCCAGGTATTTCAGGAATTTAGCCTGGTAGATCGCACCGATTGGACCCAGACCCATAGATACGGTCGGGAACTGCCAGAATTCAGGCATCAGTTTAGGGTGCGGGTAAGAAGACAGACCTTTACCGTGAACTTCCTGACGGAAATTGTTCATCTGCTCTTCAGTCAGACGACCTTCCAGGAATGCACGTGCATAGATGCCCGGAGAGATGTGGCCCTGGAAGTACACCAGATCGCCGCCGTCTTTCTCGTTCGCTGCACGGAAGAAGTGGTTGAAGCACACTTCGTAAACGGTCGCAGAAGACTGGAAGGACGCCATGTGGCCACCCAGTTCCAGGTCTTTCTTGGACGCGCGCAGAACGGTCATGATGGCGTTCCAGCGGATTGCAGAACGGATACGACGTTCCAGATCCAGATTGCCCGGGTATTCCGGTTCGTCTTCGACGGCAATCGTGTTTACGTAGTTGCTAGCCCCTGCACCTGAAGCAACCTTCACGCCGCCTTTGCGGGCTTCAGAAAGCAGCTGATCAATCAGATACTGAGCGCGCTCAACACCTTCTTCACGGATGACCGATTCGATCGCCTGTAGCCAGTCGCGAGTTTCGATCGGATCCACGTCATTTTGGAGACGTTCTGACATGGGGGTATTCCTTATCTATCTAATACGTTGATTTGTCTGGAACCTGTCCCATTGTATTTTCGTCAGAAAACACAATAAGACAGGTTCTGCGTTTAGTTGCCGCGCTCTAAAAGTACCTGGCGCTTAATCCTTTCGTTGCTGTATGCGGCGTAATGAACGTTCGCGACGCGATTGTTCACGGCTGCGGTCCAGCAAGATTTCCTCAATGAAAGCCAGATGGCGGTGCGACGCTTCGCGCGCCTGCTCCGGTTCCCCGGCCATTATCGCCTCGAATATTCGGGTGCGATGGTTGCTTACCAGTGGGAGCATCTCCCGACGGGCATACAACAATTCAAAATTCTGACGAACGTTCTGGGCCAGCATCGGCTCCATGCAGCGTAGCAGATGGAGGAGCACCACGTTGTGGGCCGCTTCGGTGACGGCGATTTGATACTGGACGACGGCGCTGGACTCGGCGTCTAAATCGCCGGACTGCTGTGCCCGTTCAATGGCCTGATGCAGTTCGCGTATGCGCACGCGATCTTCATCAGTGCTGCGAAGGGCGGCGTAATAGGCCGCAATACCTTCAAGCGCGTGACGGGTCTCAAGCAGGTCAAACTGGGATTCTGGGTGGTCAGAGAGAAGTTCTACCAGCGGATCGCTGAAGCTCTGCCACAGGCTGTTTTGCACAAAGGTTCCGCCCCCCTGGCGACGAAGCAGCAAGCCCTTTGCTTCGAGACGTTGAATCGCCTCACGCAGAGAGGGACGTGAAACGTCGAACTGTTTTGCCAGCTCGCGTTCTGGCGGAAGTTTCTCACCCGGGCGCAGAGTCCCTTCGAGGATTAAAAACTCCAGCTGCTGCTCAATCACATCAGATAGTTTTGGTTGGCGAATTTTGCTGTAGGCCATATTCCCTGTCTTACGCCTTTTTGCCCGGAGTCAATTGGTCTTACCAATTTCTATTTCGTATCGCTAAAGTAACAAAGTATTCACCTTCTGTCCATATTGGTTTTGATTGAAATCAGTAAACCCTGCACATTTTAACAACCTTACAGAAATAACGTTTCAGAAATGTAACTTTGCACAAATGAGTTGATTACTCACAAAGAGGGAGTTTTAACCATAATGAAACGAGGGTTTTTGCAATCTGAAGCGATTCAACAGGGCAAATACTGAAAATTCGCCCGCTTACAGCGCATTTCTATTCTATAGGTTGGGTTAGGAAGAATAAGCGGGCCGATTTACAAATGCTTTCTTTTTATTCAAGTCGTCATCATCCCTTCATAAAGCAGGTGCATTCGCAGGCGCTTACCACTATTCTGGCGCTTACGGAAGTCATCTCCGCTTTTTTCGGTCTCGTTAACCGTAAAGAAATAAATACAGAATATGGATTTTCATAATTACACACGCACAGCGTGAACATAACAACCACACACGAGGTTTCAAATGGAAGCTCAACAGCACGGCGATCAGCTAAAGCGCGGGCTTAAAAACCGCCATATTCAGCTCATCGCACTGGGCGGTGCGATTGGTACCGGCCTGTTTCTGGGCAGCGCATCCGTTATCCAGTCTGCCGGTCCGGGGATTATTTTGGGTTACGCGATTGCCGGTTTCATTGCTTTTCTGATCATGCGTCAGCTGGGTGAGATGGTCGTTGAAGAGCCGGTCGCAGGCTCTTTCAGCCACTTTGCCTATAAGTACTGGGGCAGCTTTGCCGGCTTCGCCTCGGGCTGGAACTACTGGGTGCTGTACGTTCTGGTTGCCATGGCCGAACTGACCGCCGTCGGAAAATACATTCAGTTCTGGTATCCCGAGATACCTACCTGGGCTTCTGCTGCGGCTTTCTTCGTGATTATCAACGCCATTAACCTGACCAACGTAAAAGTGTTCGGCGAGATGGAGTTCTGGTTTGCCATCATCAAGGTGATTGCCGTGGTGGCGATGATTATCTTCGGCGGCTGGCTGCTGTTCAGCGGCAACGGCGGCCCGCAGGCCACCGTGCGCAACCTCTGGGAACAGGGCGGCTTCCTGCCTCACGGCATGACCGGCCTGGTGATGATGATGGCCATTATCATGTTCTCCTTCGGCGGTCTGGAGCTGGTGGGTATCACCGCCGCAGAAGCCGACAACCCGGAGCAGAGCATTCCAAAGGCCACGAACCAGGTTATCTACCGCATCCTGATCTTCTATGTGGGCTCGCTGGCCGTGCTGCTCTCCCTGCTGCCGTGGACGCGCGTCACCGCCGACACCAGCCCGTTTGTGCTGATCTTCCACGAGCTGGGCGACACTTTTGTGGCAAACGCCCTGAACATCGTGGTGCTGACCGCGGCGCTTTCGGTTTATAACAGCTGCGTATACTGCAACAGCCGCATGCTGTTCGGCCTGGCCCAGCAGGGCAACGCGCCAAAAGCGCTGCTCAACGTCGATAAGCGCGGCGTGCCGGTCAACACTATTCTCGTTTCGGCGGTCGTGACTGCCCTTTGCGTGCTGATTAACTACATGGCTCCCGAGTCGGCGTTTGGCCTGCTGATGGCGCTGGTGGTCTCTGCCCTGGTCATCAACTGGGCGATGATCAGCCTGGCACACATCAAGTTCCGCCGCGCGAAACAGCAGCAGGGCGTCACCACGCGCTTCCCTGCCCTGCTCTATCCGCTGGGCAACTGGATCTGCCTGCTGTTCATGGCGGCGGTGCTGGTGATCATGCTGATCACGCCGGGTATGGCGATTTCCGTCTACCTGATCCCGGTCTGGATTGCGATCCTGGGCGTGGGCTATCTCTTCAGTCAAAAAAGCCGTAAGGCCATGAAGGCCCACTAAGCCTCTCTGCGCGGCGCCTGCTTTCGCGGGTGCCGCGCGTTGTTACCTCCCTCACACTTTCATTCCTACAGCGTTTTTATCCATATCACCGCCCCGATACTGCAACGCATATATCCCTTTGCCAGCAAATAATTCTCTCCATACCGAAACCCGGAGAGCAGGCTATGGATAACGCTAAACTGTCAGTAAAAGAAAAGATCGGCTATGGGATGGGCGATGCAGGTTGCAACATCATCTTTGGCGCCATCATGCTGTTTGTTAACTATTTTTATACGGATATTTTTGGCCTGGCCCCTGCGCTGGTCGGCGTACTGCTGCTCTCCGTGCGCGTGATTGATGCCGTAACGGACCCGATCATGGGCGCGATTGCCGACCGCACCCGCAGCAAATATGGCCGATTTCGTCCATGGCTGCTGTGGATCGCCTTCCCCTACGCGCTGTTCAGCATCCTGATGTTTACCACGCCGGAGTGGAGCTACAACAGCAAAGTTATCTATGCGTTTGTCACCTATTTCCTGCTCTCTTTAACCTACACCGCCATCAACATTCCCTACTGCTCGCTGGGCGGGGTGATCACCAACGACCCGAAAGAGCGCGTCGCCTGCCAGTCGTATCGCTTCGTGCTGGTCGGCATCGCCACGCTGCTGCTCTCATTAACGCTGCTGCCGATGGCGGACTGGTTTGGCGGGGAGAACAAAGCCCGAGGCTACCAGATGGCGATGACCGTACTGGCGCTGATTGGGACCTGTATGTTCCTGTTCTGCTTCGCCACCGTGCGCGAGCGCGTGCGCCCGGCGGTGCAGACCCACGACGAGCTGAAAAACGATCTGAAAGACGTGTGGAAAAACGATCAGTGGGTGCGCATTCTGCTGCTGACCCTGTGCAACGTCTGTCCGGGCTTTATCCGCATGGCGGCCACCATGTATTACGTCACCTGGGTAATGGGCCAGAGCACCCACTTCGCCACCCTGTTTATCAGCCTGGGGGTCATCGGCATGATGTTTGGCAGCGTGCTGGCAAAGGTGCTGACCGACCGCTGGTGTAAGCTGAAGGTCTTCTTCTGGACCAATATCGTGCTGGCGATTTTCTCAACCGCCTTCTATTTCTTTGACCCGAAAGCCACCGTCACCATCGTGGTGCTCTACGTCCTGCTGAACATCCTGCACCAGATCCCGTCTCCGCTGCACTGGTCGCTGATGGCCGACGTGGACGACTACGGTGAGTGGAAAACCGGGAAACGCATCACCGGGATCAGCTTCTCCGGCAACATCTTCTTCCTCAAGCTGGGGCTGGCGATTGCCGGGGCGATGGTCGGCTTCCTGCTCTCCTGGTACGGCTACGACGCGGGCGCAAAAGCGCAAAGCGCGGAGGCCATTAACGGGATCGTGCTGCTCTTCACCGTCATTCCCGGCGTTGGATACTTAGTTACCGCTGGCGTGGTGCGTTTGCTGAAGGTGGACCGCGAAACCATGAAGATGATCCAGTCCGATCTGGAAAAACGCCGCGCCAACTACCGCGAGCTGAACGCTTATCAGGAACTCAAAGCCGCAGAGACAAAATAAGGAGAGCCAAATGCATCAGTGGCCAAACCCGTTTATAGAACAACGCGCCGACCCGTACATTTTACGCCATGAGGGGCAGTACTATTTTATCGCCTCCGTGCCGGAGTATGACAGGCTGGCTATCCGTCGTGCTGACTCGCTGGAGGGCTTACGTCATGCCGAAGAGGTGGTGGTCTGGCGAAAACCGGACGCCGGCCCAATGAGCCAGCTTATCTGGGCCCCTGAACTGCACCACATCGACGGGAAGTGGTACATCTATTTTGCCGCGACGCACACCCAGGCGCTCGACGCGCTCGGGATGTTCCAGCACCGCATGTTTGCCATTGAATGTGCCGAAAGCGATCCGCTCACCGGCACGTGGGTGGAAAAAGGGCAGATCAAAACGCCTTTTGATACCTTCGCCCTGGACGCCACCACCTTTGTGCATCAGGGGAAACGCTGGTATCTGTGGGCGCAAAAGGCACCGAATATCACCGGGAACTCCAACCTTTATCTGTGCGAAATGGCGAACCCGTGGACGCTAAAAGGCGAGCCGGTGATGCTCAGCAGGCCGGAGTATGACTGGGAGTGTCGCGGGTTTTGGGTCAACGAAGGCCCGGCGGTGCTGTTTCACGGTGACAGGCTGTTTATCAGCTATTCAGCGAGCGCCACCGATGAGAACTACTGCATGGGGCTGCTGTGGATAGACCTGACTGCCGATCCGCAAAACCCAGCAAACTGGCACAAATCTCCGCGTGCAGTGTTCGCTACCAGCTATGAGAACCGCCAGTTCGGCCCAGGGCACAACAGCTTTACGCAGACGCCGGAAGGGGAGGATGTGCTGGTGTATCACGCCCGGAACTACACCGAAATTGAGGGCGATCCGCTGTACGATCCGAACCGTCATACCCGCCTGAAACGGGTCCGCTGGGACGAAAACGGGATGCCTGATTTTGGCATCCCGCCTGCGGATTCGCTTTAATCTTTACGGCGCGCTGGCCTACACCAGCGTGCCGTAAATGGTCAGCAGCGCCACAACAACCACCACCACAAACGAGGTTTTCTTTGCCATTGAAACCGCCGCTTTTGGCGTTTCAATCTTATCGGTGTGCGGCTCGCGCGCCAGCGAGAACTGCGCCAGGCGCGTGAGTACCTGGTACTGCGACGTATGGCGATCGCCGAGCGAAGCGAACCATGCGGGAAGCGCTTTTTCACCGTGCCCAATGAGCGCGTACACCACGCCCACCAGACGCACCGGGAGCCAGTCGAGCACGTGCAGGATGGCATCGATGCCGGAGAGCAAACGCTCATGCGGCGTCAGATAGCGGGCAAGCCAGGTCTGCCAGGCGCGCAGGAACGCATACCCCATCAGCAAAACCGGTCCCCACGGGCCGCCCACCACGAACCAGAACAGCGGCGCGAGGTAGTAACGGAAGTTAATCCACAGCAGCGCATTTTGCAGCTCGCGCAGGAACTCGCGCTCGTCGCAGTCCGGCGGCACGCCGTGGATCATCGTCAGCTCGCTCGCCATGGCGCCGCGCGCGTGGGCATCGTCACGGGAGGCGGCTTTCAGGTAGGCGTGATAGTGCAAACGCACCTTGCCCGCACCAATGCACAGCACGCCAAGCAGGATCCACACCACCAGCAGCGGCACGTTGAAAAAGAGTCCGTACAGCGAGCGCAGCAGCAGGAAGGTAATGACCATCACCCCTGCCATCATCAGCAGCGTACGCAGCATTGAAAAGTGCTTAATCCGGCGGAATAACACTTCCAGCCGGTGATCCAGATGCCAGTGCTCGCCGAGCTTGAACAGGCGTTCGGCGATGATAACCAGCAGCATGGTAAACAACGTCATGGTATCTCCTTATTCTGACGACGCGGTGAGCATGGCGCGAAACCGGGGCCAGTCAAAGGCCGGGCCGGGATCGGTTTTTCTCGTCGGGGCAATATCACTGTGTCCCGTAATATTGTCGGCGATGGCCGGGTAGCGTCGGATAAGCGTGCGGGTCACGGCCGCTAACTGCTGATACTGCGCATCGGTGTAGGGCGTGGTATCCGTGCCTTCCAGCTCGATCCCAATAGAAAAATCGTTGCACCGTTCGCGCCCGTGATACATCGACACCCCGGCATGCCAGGCGCGTTTATCAAAGGGAACATACTGAACCACTTCACCATCACGACGAATCAGACAGTGAGCCGACACGCGCAGATGGGCAATCTCAGCAAAGAAAGGATGGGCATCGGGATCTATCGTTCCCGTGAATAAC
This sequence comes from Enterobacter sp. 01-M-03-SI-ECC, assembly GCF_047530215.1. Classification (NCBI taxonomy): domain Bacteria; kingdom Pseudomonadati; phylum Pseudomonadota; class Gammaproteobacteria; order Enterobacterales; family Enterobacteriaceae; genus Enterobacter; species Enterobacter sp. 01-M-03-SI-ECC. The sequence continues at coordinate 357,719 of NZ_JBLKDA010000002.1, read as the reverse complement.
GCATCGATCCACGGGCCGCCAAACTCTCCCGGCGGGAGACTAATATTATGCACCACCAGCAGTGTGGGCTTTTCATCCTCCGGGCGGCAATCGTGGTGCGGCGAAGGCACATGCCGCGCGTCCACCAGCCATCCGTTTTCTAACAACATGCTGGAACTCCTTATGTATGGTGCTGTTACTCGGTTCAGAGTAGCATGTTTCAATATTATGATTCGTTACCAATTTGGAGTTTTATCATGCCGCCTCGCCGCTACAACCCCGACCACCGACGTGAAGCGCTTCTGGAACGTATTAATATGGATATTCCGGCAAGCGTTGCCCATGCCCTGAAAGAAGATCTGGGCGGTGACGTCAATGCCGACAATGATATTACCGCACAATTATTGCCGAAAGAGACGCGCTCGCACGCGGTCATTATCACCCGCGAAGAGGGCGTTTTTTGCGGCAAGCGCTGGGTTGAAGAGGTGTTCACGCAGCTGGCGGGCGATGATGTGCAGGTAACATGGCACGTGGAGGACGGCGATGCCGTCACGCCAAACCAGCCGCTGTTCGAGCTGGACGGCCCCTCCCGCGTCCTGCTGACCGGCGAACGTACCGCGCTCAACTTTGTACAAACGCTCTCTGGCGTGGCCAGCGAAGTGCGTCGCTACGCTGACCTGCTGGCCGGTACCCGCACCCAGCTGCTGGATACCCGCAAAACGCTGCCGGGCCTGCGCACCGCGCTTAAATATGCGGTGCTCTGCGGCGGCGGCGCAAACCATCGTCTGGGCCTGTCCGACGCCTTCCTGATTAAAGAGAACCACATTATTGCCTCGGGCTCCGTGCGTCAGGCGGTGGAGAAGGCCTTCTGGCTGCACCCTGACGTGCCGGTTGAGGTGGAAGTGGAAAACCTGGACGAGCTGGAGCAGGCGATTAAGGCCGGGGCCGATATCATCATGCTTGATAACTTCGAAACCGAGCAGATGCGCGAGGCGGTAAAACTGACAAACGGCCGGGCCCAGCTTGAAGTGTCCGGGAACGTCACGTTCGACACGATCCGTGAATTCGCCGAAACCGGCGTGGATTACATCTCCGTCGGCGCGCTGACCAAGCACGTTCGCGCCCTCGACCTCTCAATGCGCTTCAAATAGCACCTTCTCCCCTCTTCACCCGGAGAGGGGAATTTCAGCCCCGCTCGCAGATCCGCTGTTCTTCGCTGTAACCCTCAAAAAATTCTCTGAAGCGCCCTTCCCGTTCCCTTTTTTGCCCCTCGTTTCTGCTCTTTTCCGCTGACAAAGTAGCGCCACTTTGCAAAAGGAGCGGATATGGACAGACAACAAGGATTCACACTCATTGAGCTGATGGTGGTCATCGGCATTATTGCGATTTTGAGCGCCATCGGCGTTCCCGCCTATCAGAACTACCTGCGCAAGGCAGCCCTGACCGATATGCTGCAAACCTTCGTTCCCTACCGCACGGCCATCGAGCTTTGCGCGCTGGACCACGGTGGCGTGGCGAGCTGCGATGCGGGCAGCAACGGCATTCCGTCCCCCACGACCACACGCTACGTTTCAGGAATGAGCGTGGCGAAAGGGATCGTGACCTTAACGGGGCAGGAGAGCCTTAACGGGCTTGAGGTGGTCATGTCGCCACAGTGGAACGACGGCAACGGGATGACGGGCTGGACGCGCGTCTGCAATGCCAGTGCTGACAGCGCCCTGAAGCAGGCCTGCGAAGACGTTTTCCGCTTCGACACTAACTGAGGTGCGGACAATGAATACCGACCAGCTCGTCGCGCTTTGCCAGCGCCATCATGCTCTGCTGCTTACCAGCGACGGTGACAAAGTGAGCATTGCCGTGGTGGGCACCCCCGCGACTGAACTCATGGAGGCGCTTCGCTTCGCGACCCAGAAACGGATCGATATTGAGTGCTGGAGCGCCGAACGCATGGAAAAACACCGGCAGTTAACGTCACAAGTGCATCTGCCCGTCGCTTCACAAGCACGCTCCGCGGTGGACATCCTCAACCACACGCTGCAGCAGGCGATCAACCAACGCGCCTCCGACATTCACATCGAACCGATGGAGCACGCATGCCAGATCCGTTTACGCATCGACGGCGTACTTTGCCCCCAGCCTCCGCTATCCGCCTCGCTGGCCAGCCTGTTCAGCGCACGCTTAAAGGTGCTGGGCAACCTGGATATCGCAGAACGTCGTTTGCCTCAGGACGGCCAGTTTACGATTGAGCTGGCAGACGCGCCGGTCTCGTTTCGAATCGCGACGCTTCCCTGCAGCGGCGGCGAGAAAATCGTGTTGCGTCTTCTGCATCAGGTTCAGCAGGCCCTTGAGCCAAAGGCGCTTGGCATGAGTGCTGAGCAGTTAGCCAGTTTTAATGAGGTGCTTCACCAGCCGCAGGGGCTAATTTTGGTCACAGGCCCTACCGGCAGCGGCAAAACCGTGACGCTGTACAGCGCGCTGCAGGCGCGTAACACCCCAGACGTCAACATCTGCAGCGTGGAGGATCCTATTGAGATCCCCCTTGCCGGATTAAACCAGACGCAGATTAACCCTCGGGCGGGCCTAACCTTCCAGAGCGTTCTGCGGGCGCTGCTGCGTCAGGATCCAGACATCATTATGGTCGGCGAAATCCGTGACGGAGAAACGGCTGACATTGCCATCAATGCCGCCCAGACCGGGCATCTGGTGCTGTCGACCCTGCATACCAATTCGACGACGGAAACCCTGATTCGCCTGGAGCAGATGGGCGTCGCGCGCTGGATGATATCTTCCGCGCTATCGATGGTCATTGCCCAGCGCCTGGTCCGCCGTCTGTGCCCACACTGTCGCCGGGAAGCCAGCGAGCAGGCTCAGTTACCGCGCGCCGTCTGGTCCAGACCGCTTCCGCGCTGGCAGCCCACCGGCTGCGATCGTTGCTATCACGGTTTTTATGGCCGCGTGGCCATTTTTGAAGTGCTCACAATCGACAGCGCCCTGCGACAGGCGATTGCCAGCGGGGCGGGAACAGAGGTGATAGAGGCCAGCGCGCGGCAGGCGGGAATGCTTTCTCTTTTTGAACACGGCTGCATGGCCGTCGAACAAGGGCTGACCACGATCGAAGAGCTGGTGCGCGTCCTGGGAATGCCAAATGGCGGCTAATCAGCTCTGGCGCTGGCGAGCGCTCACCCAAGAGGGAGAACCCCGCAGCGGGACGCTCTGGGCCCCGGACCGCAATGCGGCCTTCATCTGGCTGATGCGTAGCGACCTTCATCCTCTGACGCTGACCCGATGCGCTCAGCGACACCGCTGGCGGCCACATCACTGCTACGAGATGTTTCGCCAGCTCGCCACGCTTCTGCAGGCCGGGCTGACATTATCCCACAGCCTGCAAATGCTGGCAGAGCAACACCCGTTAAAGCCGTGGCAGGCGCTGCTGCAAAGCATTGCCGATGAGCTCAGCGAGGGAGCCCCCTTTTCTGAATCGCTAAAAAAGTGGCCTGCGGTGTTTAGCCCGCTGCATGTCTCGATGGTGAAAACCGGTGAGCTCACAGGCAAACTGGAGGCGTGCTGTCGCCAGCTCGCTGAGCAGCAAAAAGCGCAGCAGCAGCTCAGGGCGAAAGTGAAAAAGGCGCTGCGCTACCCGGCGATCGTCCTGACGCTGGCCGTGGTCGTGGTGCTGGCGATGGTCACCCTGGTCTTGCCCGAGTTTGCTGCGATCTACAAAACGTTTAACACGCCGCTGCCCTTGCTGACGCAGATGGTCATGGGAATGGCCGCCTTTATGCAGTCATATGCCCCTGCATTGCTCGCCGCGTTATGCGTACCCTTAGCCGCGGCCTGGTCTTTACGGCAGAACCCGCGCTGGCAGCGCATGCTGATGCATACGCCGGTGATGGGCGAACTGGCGAGAGGTCAGAAGCTTGGGCACATCTTTACCGTGCTGTCACTCACGCAGCAGGCCGGCATCCCCTTTTTACAGGGCCTGGAGAGCGCGGAAGAGACCGTGGAAAGTCGTTACTGGCAGGGAATACTCGCGGGCGTTCGTGAGGACATTGAGAAAGGCCACCCGGTCTGGTCATCCTTTCAGAAGGCGGCCATCTTTACCCCGCTCTGTATTCAGCTTTTACGAACCGGAGAAATGTCAGGCACGCTGGACATGATGCTGGCAAACCTCGCCCGGCATCACACGGAACAGACCTTTCAGCGAGCAGATAGCCTGGCGGCACTTCTGGAGCCCGTGCTTCTGATTGTGACGGGGGTCATCATCGGCACGCTGGTGGTGGCAATGTACCTGCCAATATTCCACCTGGGGGATGCGATGAGCGCGGGTTAACGCTCAATAATGCTGGCGCACGGGCATGCGCCAGCGAAAGCCCTTACAGGCTATTAAATACGCGGTTTTCCTGTTCCTGAACGCGAATGAACGTCGTACGCTTCGTCAGCTCTTTCAGGCGGGAGGCCCCCACGTAGGTGCAGGCAGAGCGCAGGCCGCCGAGGATATCGCGCGCGGTGTTTTCAACCGGACCGCGCAGCGGCAGCTTCACGGTTTTGCCCTCTGCCGCACGGTATTTGGCCACACCACCGACGTGACGGGTCATTGCGGATTCAGAGCTCATGCCGTAGAACAGCATAAATTTCTCGCCGTTCTCTTCAACCACGGTACCACCGCTCTCTTCGTGGCCTGCCAGCATGCCGCCGAGCATCACGAAGTCCGCGCCGCCGCCGAAGGCCTTTGCAACATCACCCGGCATGGTGCAACCGCCGTCGCTGATGATCTGGCCGCCCAGGCCGTGCGCCGCATCGGCACATTCAATGACGGCGGAGAGCTGCGGATAACCCACACCGGTTTTGACGCGCGTGGTGCATACGGAGCCCGGGCCAATGCCCACTTTCACGATATCTGCACCGGAAAGGATCAGCTCTTCACACATTTCACCGGTCACCACGTTGCCCGCGATGATGGTTTTCGTCGGCCAGGCCTCGCGCGCCTTGCTGACGAACTGTACGAAGTGCTCGGAATAGCCGTTAGCCACGTCGATACAAACGAAGTTGAGAGCCGGGTTCGCATTCAGGATCTGTTTGGTTTTCTCGAAATCGGCATCAGAGGTGCCGGTGGAGACCATGACATGCTTCACCACATCCGCAGAGGCGGATGCAACAAACGCATTCCACTCTTCCGGGCTGTAATGCTTGTGCACGGCGGTGAGAATGTCGAACTGCGCCAGGGCGGTTGCCATCTCAAAGGTTCCCACAGTATCCATGTTGGCAGCGATGATCGGCACGCCAGACCAAGTCTGACCGGAATGCTTAAAGGTGAATTGACGTTCGAGTTCAACGTCTGAGCGACTTTTCAGTGTAGAGCGTTTAGGGCGGATAAGAACGTCTTTGAAACCTAACTTCAGATCTTCTTCGATACGCATGTGCGGATTCCTGGGGTTAGAGGCAAATATGTTAAAAGCACAACTCCAGTGACGCTATCATACGCACTAATACCTGCTCCGCAAGACTGCGAAATTCTCTTTTTTTACGCTACAATCCTATAAATTTACCTGGTAAAAAGCCGGTAATCAGGGCTAAACGATGGCTGACGCACGTTTGAAATTCAACCAACTGATTTTAAAAATGAATAATTCCCAGGATTTGATTTAATGGGGTATATCGTCGCATTAACCGGCGGCATCGGTAGCGGCAAAAGTACCGTTGCGGACGCATTTTCTCGTCTGGGCATCACGATTATTGATGCCGATATTATTGCCCGTCAGGTGGTAGAGCCCAATACACCCGCGCTAAAAGCCATCGAAGACCATTTTGGTTCGGCAATCATCAACGCCGACGGCACGCTAAATCGCCGTCAGCTTCGCGAACGCATTTTTTCCGATTCTGCGGAAAAAGCCTGGCTTAATGCCCTGCTCCACCCCATTATCCACCAGGAAACTCAGCGTCAGATTGCCGCAGCCCGCTCGCCGTATATTCTGTGGGTAGTCCCATTGCTGGTAGAGAACCAGCTGCAGAATAAAGCCGATCGGGTGCTGGTCATTGATGTCTCGCCTGAAACGCAAATCCAGCGCACCGTGGCGCGCGACGGTATCTCGCGCGAACAGGCTGAACAAATTCTTGCCGCTCAGGCCACGCGCGCTCAGCGCCTTGCCGTAGCGGATGATGTTATTGATAATAACGGCGCACCAGATGCCATTGCATCGGATGTTGCCCGTCTGCACGCGCAGTATCTGACGTTTGCCGCGCAGGCCGTTGCACAGGAAAAACCATAATGTCGACACACATCCTTTTTGAGCATCCGCTCAACGAAAAAATGCGCACCTGGCTGCGCATCGAATTCCTAATTCAACAGCTTTCACAACATCTGCCTGTTAACGATCACGCTACGGCGCTGCACTTCTTCCGCAACGTAGGCGATCTGCTGGATGTGATTGAACGCGGCGATGTCCGCACGGAATTGCTTAAAGAGCTGGAGCGCCAGCAGCGTAAATTGCAGGCATGGACAGAAGTTCCCGGGGTAGATCAGAGCCGTATCGACGCGCTTCGCCAGCAGTTAAAAAGCAGTAGCGCTGTCCTGATGGCCGCGCCGCGCGTTGGGCAGTTTTTGCGTGAAGACCGCCTGATTGGCCTGGTGCGGCAGCGTCTGAGCATCCCCGGTGGCTGCTGCAGTTTTGACCTGCCGACCCTGCACATGTGGCTACATATGCCACAGGCGCAGCGTGACGCGCAGGTTAACAGCTGGCTGGCAAGCCTGGAGCCTATGCACCAGACGCTATCGCTGATCCTCGATCTGATCCGTAACTCTGCGCCGTTCCGCAAGCAAACCAGCCTGAATGGTTTCTTCCAGGATAACGGTGATGATGCCGATCTTCTGCGTCTCAACCTGTCTCTTGGCGAACAGCTTTACCCACAGATTTCCGGGCATAAGAGCCGCTTTGCGATTCGCTTTATGCCGCTGGACAGTGAAAATGGCACCGTGCCGGAACGTCTCGATTTTGAACTGGCCTGTTGTTAAGGAGTGCCGATGTCTGATGTCACCACCGTAAGCTGCCCAACATGCGGCAAAACCGTTGTCTGGGGCGAAGTGAGTCCGTTCCGCCCGTTTTGCTGCAAGCGCTGCCAGCTAATCGACCTGGGCGAATGGGCGGCGGAAGAGAAGCGCATTCCAAGTAAAGGCGATCTCTCGGACAGCGACGACTGGAGCGAAGAGCAACGATAGCTTGAAAGCCTGCTGGCGCTTCGCTTAGCAGGCCTACAGGTTGTCCGTCAGTCGGGATATAACGGGTGCATTTGCCGGAGGAAATTTTTCGGCATCACTCGCATGAAGCGACACCCAGCCCCCAGGTTGCCCTTCTTTACCCCAGGGTTCACCTTCCCAGCTTTCCACCAGCCAGAACCACAGCGTGATGTGCCTGTCCGGAAACTGGTACTCAAGTTTGTCAAACAGCGTTGCGCCAAGCGGCGTGATCCCCACCTCTTCCTGAAGCTCACGAACCAGCGCCTCTTCCGGCGTTTCACCTGATTCGATTTTCCCGCCAGGAAACTCCCACTTATTTGCCATGTGGGCGTCGGCGGCGCGCTGGGTGATGAAGATTTGATTTTGCGGGTTGCGAATAATCCCGACGGCAATTTGCAGTATTTTCATAGTGTCACTTCCATAAAAAAGGCGCAGATTTCTGCGCCTTTTTGTTTTTTTATAAACCTAGCTCAGACGGCCGTGGCACGCCTTATATTTTTTACCGGAACCGCACGGGCACGGATCGTTACGCCCCACTTTACGATCGCCGGTCTGCGCGGCGATCGCCGCTGCGGCTTCGCTGTCGTCGGTCTGATGGCTCAGCTGCTGCATTTGTGCCAGACGTTCAGCTTCTTCACGACGCTGCTGCTCCATCGCCTCCACTTCTTCCGGCATGCGCACCTGAACCTTGCTCAGGGTGCTGATCACTTCATATTTCAGTGACTCCAGCATAGAGGCAAACATGGAGAAGGATTCACGCTTGTACTCCTGCTTCGGATCCTTCTGCGCATAGCCACGCAGGTGGATACCCTGACGCAGGTAGTCCATCGCCGCCAGGTGCTCTTTCCACAGGGAGTCCAGCGTCTGCAGCATCACGCCTTTTTCGAAGTGACGCATCATCTCTGCGCCAACAACCTCTTCCTTACGCTTGTAGACGTCCAGCGCGGTTTCATAGATACGCTCGCGCAGGGTCTCTTCGTGCAGTTCAGGCTCTTTATCCAGCCACTCTTTGATAGGCAGATCGAGGTCAAAGTCGTTTTTCAGGCGTTCCTGCAGGCCTTCGATATCCCACATCTCTTCCAGAGACTGCGGTGGAATATGCGCATCAATCGTCGCTTTAAACACATCTTCGCGGATGCTGTTGATGGTTTCGCTCACGTCGGTCACGTCCAGCAGTTCGTTACGCTGGGTGTAGATTGCACGACGCTGATCGTTAGCCACGTCGTCATATTCCAGCAGCTGCTTACGAATATCGAAGTTGCGGCTTTCCACTTTGCGCTGTGCGTTAGCGATCGCTTTTGTCACCCACGGGTGCTCAATCGCTTCGCCAGGCTTCATCCCCAGCTTACGCATCATGCCGGACACGCGGTCGGAGGCGAAAATACGCATCAGCGCATCTTCCATAGACAGGTAGAAGCGGGATGAACCGGCATCCCCCTGACGACCCGCACGGCCACGCAGCTGGTTGTCGATACGACGGGATTCGTGACGCTCGGTACCGATAATGTGCAGACCGCCGGAAGCCAGAACCGCGTCGTGACGCACCTGCCAGTCGGCTTTGATCTGGGCAATCTGTTCTGGCGTTGGGTTTTCCAGCTCCGCCACTTCAGCCTGCCAGCTACCGCCCAGCATAATATCGGTACCACGACCCGCCATGTTGGTGGCGATGGTCACGGCAGCCGGATAGCCCGCCTGCGCAACAATGTCCGCTTCTTTGGCGTGGAATTTGGCGTTCAGAACGTTGTGTTTGATACCCGCTTTCGTCAGCTCGTTGGAAACCACTTCGGATTTCTCGATGGAGATGGTCCCCACCAGAACCGGCTGGCCTTTCGCCGTACGGTCGCGAATATCTTCAATGATGGCCTGAATTTTTTCCGCTTCGGTCATGTAGACCAGGTCCGGCATATCCTTACGGATCATCGGACGGTTGGTTGGAACGACCACGGTATCGAGCTTATAGATAGAGCTGAATTCAAACGCTTCGGTATCAGCAGTACCGGTCATACCCGCCAGCTTCTCGTACAGACGGAAGTAGTTCTGGAAGGTGATAGACGCCAGCGTCTGGTTTTCATTCTGAATATCCACACCCTCTTTGGCTTCCACAGCCTGGTGCAGACCGTCAGACCAGCGACGTCCCTGCATGGTACGGCCGGTGTGTTCATCGACGATGATCACTTCGCCGTCTTTAACGATGTAGTCGACGTCGCGGGTAAACAGCGCGTGGGCGCGCAGCGCGGCGGTCACGTGGTGCATCAGCATGATGTTGCTCGGGGAGTAGAGAGACTCGCCCTCTTCCATAATGCCTTCAGCGACCAGCAGCTCTTCAATTTTCACCAGACCGCGTTCGGTCAGGTTCACCTGACGGGCTTTTTCATCAACGGAGAAGTGACCTTCACCCTGGAAGGTGTCAGAGTCTTCTTTCTCCTGACGCAGCAGGTGTGGAATGATTTTGTCGACCTTACGGTACATCTCGGAGCTGTCTTCAGCCGGGCCGGAGATGATCAGCGGGGTACGCGCTTCATCGATCAGGATGGAGTCCACCTCATCCACCAGCGCATAGTGCAGTTTACGCTGTACGCGCTCTTCCGGGCTAAACGCCATGTTGTCGCGCAGGTAGTCAAAGCCGTATTCGTTGTTGGTACCGTAGGTGATATCGGCGTTATACGCGTCGCGCTTGGCTGGCGCAGGCAGGCCGGACATGTTGATACCCACGGTCATACCGAGGAATTCGAACAGTGGACGGTTATTTTCGGCGTCACGCTGCGCCAGATAGTCGTTGACGGTCACAACGTGAACGCCTTTACCGGTCAGCGCGTTCAGGTAGGCCGGCAGCGTTGCGGTCAGGGTTTTACCTTCACCGGTACGCATTTCCGCGATGCAGCGCTCGTTAAGCACCATACCACCCAGCAGCTGAACGTCGAAGTGACGCATGCCGAATACGCGCTTACTTGCTTCACGCACCACGGCAAACGCTTCCGGGATCAGGCTTTCTAAGGTTTCGCCTTTTTCCAGACGGGCACGGAATTCCGCCGTTTTTGCCTTCAGCTCGTCATCAGAGAGCTTCTCCATTGCCGGTTCCATACCGTTGATGACGGCAACAGCTTTGCGCATACGGCGCAGGGTACGGTCGTTACGACTACCAAAAACTTTAGTTAATAATTTGATTAGCATAATAAATTCTCAAACGCCCCAGCGTGGGCAGATAAATTAAGGTATTGAAAAAGTTAATTTAGCTGAGACGTTGCGGCCCGGCGCGAATGCCGTGAGCCTGGCTAATCCAGGTTGAAACAGAGAAAGAAACAGGTGAAACAAACGCGCGCCGCGTCGTCTGGCGAACCTCAACCGGCGGCTGGCTGTCCTGGGTGAGGAGCGCGTTGAGCGTGTCCAGCAGGGCAAGATGCTGAGCCTGCACCGGCAGCGCCTCTTCCGCAACAGGCATAGCCTGCGGCGCCATCGCGAAGGAGAGATGGCGAATAACCGTGCGGATAGCGTGCTGGTGCCAATAATCGACGGAGAAGTTCGGACGGCGGCTGGCTTCAAGCCACGCAAGGTTTGTAAAATTAACCCGCGTGTTGAGATCGTGTTTGGAGGTAGAGGTTTTTGCGGGCGTCGCCGCCTCGGCACTGTTGCAGAGCGCAGGCAAGCCGAAACTCGCCGCGACCATCCCTAATAAGAGATGCGGCCAGAAGTAACGTCTGCCAAATTGTCGCCAGCGCGTCAGTATTCCGCTCACCTGCTCCACCCAATAAGCCAGCCCTGAAGAGGCTGAGTTCAGTTATTCTTTTTCGCGCCCAGATAGTACCACTAAAGCCACTATACATCAGCAGGAATGAGGTGTCGCCGCGGGGAAAAACGGTCAAGAATGCAGCTAACGCACACATTTTCTGCGCATGACTAACAAGAGATAACGCCGGGGTAAACGAAGAAGGGTAAAAATAAAAACGACTGGTCTTCCTGGTCGGAGAGAGTACCAGGTTAACCAGTCGAATTTTTTACGAAACGGCGTGAACCGTTACGCCAGAACCATGCTTGGTGCTTTGAAAGCCAGCGGCAGTTCAGCTTCGTCTTCGAAGGTCACATATTCCCAGGCTTCCTGTTTTGCCAGGACGGCCTGCAACAGTTTGTTGTTCAGCGCATGACCGGATTTGAACGCGGTAAATGCACCAATGATGTTGTGACCACACATGAACAGGTCGCCGATCGCATCCAGCATTTTGTGACGAACGAATTCATCTTCGAAACGCAGGCCGTCTTCGTTCAGTACGCGATAATCGTCAACAACGATGGCACAATCGAAGCTGCCGCCCAGGCACAGGCCGCGGGACTGCAGATATTCGATATCACGCATGAAGCCAAATGTACGGGCTCGGCTGATCTGACGCATAAACGCATCAGCAGAGAAGTTCATCGCATAGCGTTGGGTGCTGGAGTCAATCGCCGGATGGTTAAAGTCGATGGTAAAATCCAACGAGAAACCATTGTACGGTTTGAATTCAGCCCACTTGTCGCCATCTTCGACGCGAACGGTCTCTTTGATGCGAACAAATTTCTTCGCGCAGTTCAGTTCTTCGATGCCGGCATCCAGCAACAGATAAACGAACGGAGCAGCACTGCCATCCATAATCGGGATTTCTGGCGCATCGACTTCAACAATGATGTTGTCGATACCCAGACCCGCCAGGGCGGCGTTCAGGTGCTCTACGGTAGAAATCCGCACGTCATGCTCGTTCACCAGACAAGTACAGAGCATAGTATCACGCACAGATTTGGCATCGGCCGGAAAATCTACCGGTGGATTCAAGTCGGTGCGACGATAGATGACCCCGGTATTGGCCGGCGCAGGGCGTAACGTCAGCGTGACTTTCTTGCCGGTATGTAAACCGACACCCGTCGCCTGAACGATACGTTTAAGTGTCCTTTGTTTGATCATCGTATAATCTCGCCAAATTAACTATCCAACCGAGAGTGTATATCACTAACGGTGGGCCAGTTTAGCACAAAGAGCGCAAATCCCCTAATTCCAGCCAATTCTTAATCAGCTTGCTTACGCAGGAACGCCGGGATATCCAGATAATCTGGCTCTTTCGCCGTTTGCGGCGTTGGGTCGTTCACCACTTTCGCGGCCGGTTTCTGCTCCTGAGTCAGAGGAGACATACCGTGCTGCTGGTAACGATCCATTACCGGTTGCTGAGTCTGCTTGTTGGTCACTAAAGTGATCTCAGGACGTTTGTCCATACCGATACCGGTCGCAACAACGGTCACACGCAGCTCGTCGTTCATTTCAGGGTCAAGGGAAGTACCGATTACCACGGTCGCGTTGTCAGAGGCGAACGCACGGATAGTGTTACCCACGGTTTCGAACTCATCCAGACGCAGGTCAAAGCCAGCGGTAATGTTGACCAGCACGCCGCGCGCACCAGACAGATCGATATCTTCCAGCAGTGGAGAAGAGATCGCCATTTCAGCCGCTTCTTCTGCACGGTCTTCACCGCTCGCCACGCCAGAGCCCATCATCGCGTAGCCCATTTCGGACATCACGGTGCGAACGTCTGCAAAGTCAACGTTCATCAGGCCAGGACGGGTAATCAGCTCAGCGATACCCTGAACAGCGCCTTTCAGCACGTCGTTTGCCGCACCGAAGGCGTCCAGCAGGGAGATACCGCGACCGAGCACTTTCAACAGCTTATCGTTCGGGATGGTGATCAGCGAGTCCACATGCTTGGACAGCTCGGTAATACCCTGCTCCGCGAAGGCCATACGCTTCTTGCCTTCAAAGTTGAAAGGCTTGGTCACGACAGCAACGGTCAGGATACCTAAATCTTTAGCGACTTCCGCCACAACAGGTGCTGCGCCGGTACCGGTACCGCCCCCCATACCTGCTGCGATGAAGACCATGTCCGCACCTTCCAGTGCAGCGCGCAGGGCTTCACGATCTTCTTCAGCCGCATTGCGACCGACTTCCGGGTTAGCCCCCGCTCCCAGCCCTTTGGTGATACCACCGCCGATCTGGATAGTCTGGCCTACAGCCGTCTTACGCAGTGCCTGTGCATCGGTGTTAACTGCAAAGAATTCAACACCTTCAATGCGTTCACGCACCATATGCTCTACGGCGTTACCGCCGCCGCCACCGACGCCGATGACTTTAATCACCGCGTCGTTGGTCAGTTCCATAGGTTCAAACATAATTTCTCTCTCCGTTGTGCCTGTCGCCCGAGACCGCTAATTCTCTCCGGTCTCTTAAAAAAATTAAAACTCTTTTCGCAACCAGTTGTTCAGTCGTTTGACCCACGACCCCACTGAGACGCGTTTTTCCACTTCTGCTTCACCACTGAGATGAGATTCCTTCCCGTAATGGAGCAGGCCCACGGCCGTTGAATAATACGGCTCCTGAGCATAATCCGTTAAACCGGTGATATTCAGCGGCGCACCAATACGCACCTGCGTATGGAACACGCGCTGAGCACAGGCCGCAAGACCTTCAATTTGCGCTGCACCGCCGGTTAATACAATCCCCGCCGCAAGATGATGCTTAACGCCCTGCTGACGAAGCTGTTCCTGTAACTGTAAAATCTCTTCGTTGACCAGGTTGAGCAGCTCGGTATAGCGCGGCTCAATCACCTCTGCCAACGTCTGGCGCTGCAGGCTGCGCGGTGGACGACCACCAACGCTCGGCACTTCAACGCTCTCATCTTTGCCAACGATAGACCCCAGCGCACAGCCGTGGCGTACTTTAATCGCTTCTGCATCGCTCGGTGGCGTACCAAAAGCGTAAGCAATATCGCTGGTCACAACGTTCCCGGCATACGGGATCACTTTGGTGTGGCGCAGCGCACCGCCGGTATACACGGCGATATCCATTGTACCACCACCAATATCGACCACACAGACACCCAGTTCACGTTCATCTTCGGTCAGCACAGAATAACTGGCCGCCAGACCGGCGAAAATAAGTTGGTCAACTTTCAGGCCACAACGTTCAACGGCTTTAACAATGTTCTTCGCCATATCGTTGTGACATGTGATCAGGTGCACTTTTGCCTGCATACGGACGCCAGAAAGGCCGACCGGATTCTTGATCCCTTCCTGGTAGTCAATCGCATATTCCTGCGGGATGACGTGCAGCACGCGGTGCTCATCGCGGACACGGACTGATTTCGCCGTGTGCACGACGTTTTCAACGTCTTCCTGCGTCACTTCTTCTTCAGAAATCGGCACCATACCGATTTCGTTCTGGCAGCTAATATGCTTACCAGAAAGGGCAAGATAGACAGAAGAAATCTGGCAATCTGCCATCAATTCAGCCTGATCGATGGCGCGCTGAACGCATTTCACCACCGATTCAAGATCGTTTACCCCACCTTTATCCATACCACGGGACGGGCAACTGCCCACGCCAATGATATTGACCATACCGTCGGGCAGAACTTCCCCTACTAAAGCGGCAACCTTCGCGGTGCCAATCTCCAGTCCAACTACCAGTTTTCTGTCCGTCGCCTTGATCATTGTTGTTCTGCCTGTACCTGTGCCTGATTCTGTTGCTGATTAGGTTCCTCGACCGGAGCCGGTACCCAACCGACTGCTGCGCCTGAGTCATAGCGCAAATCAACGTAGCTTATCCGTTTGCCGTCAGTCTGTGCCTGCTGCTGTAAAACCGGGTAAAGTTCGACAAAACGCGCCAGACGCTTCATGGTGTCGCCGCGTCCCAGGTTGAGCTTAATGCCGTTCGTTAAGGTCAGCTGCCAGGAACGGCGCGCCGTCATGGCTGCATCTTTTAACGTAAACCTGTCCTTCGCCAGCACCTGACCCATTTCACGAAAACCCTGTAACACTTCGTTTTCGCTGCCTTCAGGGCCATACAACATCGGTAAATTTTGCTTGTTGACACGATCGGCCGGGACGCTGAAGGAATTTCCGTCTACGTCAACCATGTGCTGATCATTCCAACGCGCAATGGGCACATATTCAACCAGATGAATCTTCAATTCATCAGGCCATTGCTTTCTTACGCTCGCCTGTTTTATCCAGGGCAGACGTTCAATCTGGCTCTGGATAATATTGACGTCCTGCGTCATAAAGGTGCCGGGCGAGCCCAGCGCCAGAATTGACTGGCGAATATCGTCGTTACGCGTGTAGTGACGCTCACCGGTGACCACCAGCTTAGAAAGCGGCAACCGCTGCGCATCTTCCATCCAGCCCAGGACCATCCAGCCGCTGATAAACACGGTGCACAGCACCCCGAGCAGGAAAATGATGCCTGCAAGACGCGTTCCATTGCTGCGGCGTGAAGAGGCGTATTCTTCCTCGTCATCGCGGTTGCGCGTGTTCAATGCAGCCTGAGACATATCAGCCCGCCTGGTCCAGAATGCGTACGACTAACTGCGAGAAGCTCATCCCCGCCTGACGCGCCGCCATTGGCACAAGGCTGTGGCTGGTCATTCCCGGAGAGGTATTCGCTTCCAGCAGATAAAATTGTCCATCGCTGTCCTGCATCACGTCGATGCGTCCCCAGCCCTGGCAACCCAGGACATGCCAGGCTTTAAGCACCAGGGACTGTAAATCGGCTTCGCGCTCTGCTTCAAGACCACCTGGACAGAAATATTGCGTCTCATCAGAGAGATACTTCGCCTCATAATCATAGAAGACGCCAGCGGGTTGGATACGGATTGACGGTAAAATTTCTTCGCCAAGCATCGCGACGGTAAATTCCGGCCCACTAAGCCATTTTTCTACCAGAACTTCATCATCGTGTTGAAATGCCAGCGCTAAAGCGGACGCTAAATCGTCAGCTTTATCGACTTTGGACATGCCCACGCTGGAGCCTTCCCGGCTGGGCTTTACAATAACCGGTAAGCCCAGATCAGCAATGCGTGCATTAACGCTATCCGGCAGGCCCAATTCAAATTCGCGACGCGTCAGTGCCACCCACGGAGCAACCGGTAGCCCTGCGCCCTGCCACAGCAGTTTGCTGCGCAGTTTATCCATAGAGATAGCGGAAGCCATCACGCCGCTGCCGGTGTACGGCAGGCCGATCAGATCCAGGAGCCCTTGCAGGGTGCCGTCTTCACCGCCGCGACCATGTAAAGCGATAAAGACTTTATCGAAGCCCATGGATTTTAACTGCGTCACGTCGACCTCTTTTGGATCGACCAGGTGCGCATCGACGCCACCTTCACGCAGGCCCGCCAGCACGGCCGCGCCGGAATTCAGAGAAACGTCGCGCTCGGCGGAGGTGCCGCCAGACAGGACAGCAATCTTATCAGCCATGATGCTCATCCTCCTGGTTTTGCGGCTTCAGTTTGATTTCAGCTAAGGTACGGGCGATTTTGCCGATATTTCCCGCACCCTGAATCAGAATTAAGTCGTTGCCCGTCAAAACCGGTGCCAGAATTTCCGCCACCTGTGCCGGGTCAGAGACCAGAATAGGGTCAACTTTACCGCGTCCGCGGATGGTGCGGCACAGAGAACGGCTGTCTGCACCGGGAATCGGAGGCTCGCCCGCGGCATAAACGTCCAGCATCAGCAGCGTATCCACCTGCGACAGCACGCTGGCAAAGTCGTCATACAGATCGCGGGTACGCGTGTAGCGGTGCGGCTGGAAGATCATGACCAGATTTTTTTCTGGCCAGCCCGCGCGTGCGGCTTTAATAGTCGCATCCACTTCGGTCGGATGGTGGCCGTAGTCGTCCACCAGCATCGCGGTGCCGGCTTTACCGTTCACGGCGTCCAGCGGGAATTCACCGAGGAAGTCGAAGCGACGGCCGGTGCCCTGGAAGCTTTCCAGCGCGCGCAGGATCGCGTCATCATCAATGCCTTCTTCCGTCGCGACGGCCACTGCCGCTGCGGCATTGAGGGCATTGTGGCGCCCTGGCGCATTTAGCGTCACGTGCAGCAGCTCTTTGTCCTGACGCGCCAGCGTAAAGTGCCCCTGCGCGCCAATCTGTTTGTACTCTTCTACGCGGACGTCAGCGTCTTCGCTGAAGCCGTAGGTGGTGATTTGACGACCCACGCGCGGCAGCAGCTCGCGGATCACCGGATCGTCTACGCACATCACCGCGCGACCGTAGAACGGCAGGTTGTGCAGGAAATTGATAAAGGTCTGCTTTAAATTCTCGAAGTCACCCTGGTAGGTATCCATATGGTCAGCTTCGATGTTGGTGACAATCGCCACCATCGGCTGCAGGTGCAGGAACGACGCGTCGCTCTCATCCGCTTCCGCAATCAGATAACGGCTGTGGCCCAGACGCGCATGTACGCCTGCGGCCTTGACCAGACCGCCGTTGACGAAGGTCGGGTCGAGACCCGCTTCCGCATAAATACTGGAAACCATCGCCGTGGTCGTGGTTTTACCGTGAGTCCCGGCAATGGCGATGCCGTGGCGGAAACGCATCAGTTCCGCCAGCATTTCTGCACGGCGGATCACCGGGATGCGCGCGTCGTGCGCGGCAACGATTTCCGGGTTGTCAGAGGAGATGGCGCTTGAAACCACCACCACGCTCGCATCGCGCACGTTTTCCGGGCGATGGTTGAAATAGATAGTCGCCCCAAGCGACGCCAGCTGCTGCGTAACAGGGTTTGGCGCCAGGTCAGACCCGCTGATCTGATAGCCTTCGTTAGCTAACACTTCGGCAATACCGCCCATGCCGGCACCACCGATGCCAACAAAGTGAATGTGCCGGACGCGACGCATCTCGGGCACGATTGAACGCAGTTTTGCCAGTTGTTGTGTATTCATTCTCTAAACGCCATCGACTACTTAAAAATTCGTGCCGCGCTTCACGCGCTGCGAGGGTTAAGCCTGGGCTGCCAGGCTCACTTCTTTTGCCACCCGTTCCGTCGCATCAGGGATGGCCGTCGCGCGCGCGCGTTCAGCCATCTCAAGCAATACGTCTCTGTTCCAGCCCGCCAGGGTGGTGGCGACCGCGTCAGCGGTAAATTGTGGCTGCTCAAATATCTTCGCCGCCCCCGCTTTCTCAAGCGGCAGGGCATTCCAGTACTGCTGTCTGTCTTTGTGCTGGAACGGCACAAACAGGGCCGGCAGCCCCGCGGCAGCGATTTCGCTGACCGTTAAGGCACCAGAACGACAAACCACGACATCGGCCCACGCATACGCTGCCGCCATGTCGTCGATAAACTCTGTGACTTTATGCTGCGGCTGCCCCGCCTCGGCGTAAGCCTGCTCGACGGTCTGCTGAGCGCCTTTTCCGCTCTGGTGCCAGAGGGTTACGGCATCTCCGAGCTTTGCAGCAACCTGCGGCATCGTCTGGTTTAAAATGCGTGCGCCCTGAGAGCCGCCGACGACCAGCACACGTACCGGCCCTTCACGGCCCGCCAGGCGAACCTCCGGCAGCGGCAGCGCCAGCACGTCCACGCGTACCGGGTTACCCACCACGTCCGCTTTAGGGAACGCGCCGGGAAACGCCTGCATAACTTTGGTGGCGATTTTCGCCAGCCATTTGTTGGTCAGGCCGGCAATACCGTTCTGCTCATGCAGCACGACGGGAATACCTAACGACCACGCCGCCAGCCCGCCGGGACCAGAGACATAGCCGCCCATACCCAGCACCACATCAGGCTTAAAGCGCTTCATGATGGTGCGCGCCTGACGCCAGGCGTTAAAAATACGCACCGGCGCCAGCAGCATTGCCTTGAGGCCTTTGCCGCGAAGGCCGGAAATACGAATAAAGTCGATCTCGATACCGTGCTTCGGTACCAGGTCGGCTTCCATGCGGTCTGCGGTTCCCAGCCAGCGTACCTGCCAGCCCTGATCCATTAAATGGTGCGCAACCGCCAGCCCCGGGAACACGTGTCCGCCGGTACCGCCTGCCATCACCATTAACCGCTTCGGTTGATTCATCGTGAACCTCGTGTAAACGCCTGGGCTTTTTCCAGACGCGTCTCATAATCTATGCGCAACAACAGCATGATGGCCGTCGACATTATCAACAGACTGGAACCACCATAACTGATCAACGGCAACGTCAGACCTTTGGTCGGCAGCATACCCGCTGCGGCCCCGACGTTAACCAATGCCTGGAAGCTAAACCAGATACCAATTGAGCAGGCCAGGAAGCCTGAGAAGCGGTGATCGATCTCCAGCGCTTTCCGGCCGATGGACATGGCGCGGAAAGCGACGAAGAATACCATTAAAAGCGCTAATACCACACCGATATAACCCAGTTCTTCCGCAATAATGGAGAAGATGAAGTCGGTGTGCGCTTCCGGTAAATACTCCAGTTTCTGTACCGAGTTACCCAGCCCCTGCCCCCAAAGTTCACCGCGACCAAAGGCCATCAGCGATTGCGTCAGCTGATAACCGCTGCCGAACGGATCTTCCCACGGGTTCCAGAATGAGGTCACGCGGCGAATACGGTAAGGCTCGGCGAGGATCAGCAGCACAACCGCTGAAATACCCATCCCGATGATGGCGATGAACTGCCACAGCTTCGCGCCCGCCAGGAACAGCATGGCCAGCGTGGTCACAAACAGCACGACAACGGTACCGAGGTCAGGCTGCGCCAGCAGTAATACCGCCAGCACCAGAATCACGCCCATCGGTTTCAGGAAGCCGCGCAGGTTGTTACGCACCTCATCTACCTTACGCACCAGGTAGTTCGCCAGGTAGCAGAACAGAGAGAGCTTGGTGAATTCCGCAGGCTGAATACGCAGCGGGCCAAAGGCGATCCAGCGCGATGCCCCGTTTACGGAACTCCCCACCACCAGCACGATCAGCAGCATAATGATCGATGCGATCAGCATCGCCGTGCTGTGCCGCTGCCAGAACTCCATCGGCAGACGCAGGGTCACCAGCGCCAGGCAAAACGCCAGGATGATGTAAAGCCCGTCACGCTTGGCGAACAGGAAGGGGTCATTCGCCAGACGCTGCCCAACGGGCATTGAGGCTGACGTCACCATAATAAAGCCGACCGCCGCCAGCCCCATCGTGAGCCAGAACAGCGTGCGATCGTACATGACCAGGCTGTCGTTATCCTTTTGACGAGAGCCCATCACCCAGCCTTTGAGCGCCGCAAACAGCCATGCCAGGATCCCAAATCCTGGCAGACGCGGCATTTTCAGGCGAGGGAGAGATAAACGCATCAGCCTAACTCCTTCGCCAGGCGGGTAAAGACATCACCACGCTGTTCGAAATTCTTGAATTGATCGAGGCTGGCACAGGCCGGAGAGAGCAGCACCATATCACCCGGCTTCACGCGAGGCGCAACCAGCCGCATCGCCTGTTCCATGGTCTCGGTTTGCTCGGCAACCTCAGGGCGCAGTTCAGCCAGCGCGCTGCCGTCGCGGCCGAAGCAGTACAGACGGATGTTATCGCCGGAGAGATACTGCTTAAGGGACGAGAAATCAGCGGATTTACCGTCACCGCCCAGCAGCAAATGCAGAGTGCCGTCAACGTGCAGGCCGTTCAGCGCGGCCTCCGTGCTGCCCACGTTGGTCGCCTTGGAATCGTTGATCCAGCGCACGCCGTTGTGCTCCAGCGCCAGCTGGAAGCGGTGCGCCAGGCCAGAAAACGTGGTTAACGCTTTCAGGCTTGAGGAGCGCGGCAGCCCTACGGCATCCGCCAGCGCCAGCGCCGCCAGGGCATTGGTATAGTTATGCTGGCCGGAAAGCTTCATCTCTTTCACGTTCAGCACTTTCTCACCTTTCACCCGCAGCCAGGTTTCGCCCAGCTGGCGGTTCAGATGATAATCCCCCATGGTGATGCCGAAGCTGATACAGCGATCGTCTGCGCCACGCACCGGCATGGTCAGCGCGTCGTCGGCGTTCACCACGCAGACTTTGGCATTTTCATACACGCGCAGCTTGGCGGCGCGGTACTGCTGCAGACCAAATGGATACCGGTCCATATGATCTTCCGTCACGTTAAGGATCGTCGCAGCGGCGGCGTGCAGGCTGGAGGTGGTTTCCAGCTGGAAGCTGGAAAGTTCCAGAACATACAGTTCACAGCCTTTGTCCAGCAGCATCAGAGCAGGCAAGCCGATGTTACCGCCCACGCCGACGTTCATGCCCGCCGCTTTCGCCATTTCACCCACCAGGGTGGTGACGGTGCTTTTACCGTTAGAACCGGTAATGGCAATAACGGGAGCCTGCGCTTCACGGCAGAACAGCTCGATATCGCCGACAATCTCAACGCCCGCATCCGCGGCGGCGCTCAGCGAAGGGTGCGCCAGCGCCATACCCGGGCTGGCGACAATCAGATCGGCTGCCAGCAGCCAGTCATCATTCAGACCACCAAGGTGGCGTTCAACCTGTTCCGGCAGCTTGTCCAGACCCGGCGGAGAGACACGCGTATCCATCACCCGCGGCGTCACGCCGCGCGCGAGGAAAAAGTCCACGCAGGAGAGCCCCGTGAGGCCCAACCCGATGATAACGACTTTTTTGCCCTGGTAATCTGCCATGATTAACGTACCTTCAGCGTTGCCAGGCCAATCAGCACCAGCATCAGCGAAATAATCCAGAAGCGCACAATCACGCGCGGCTCCGGCCAGCCTTTCAGTTCATAGTGGTGGTGAATCGGCGCCATACGGAAGATGCGCTGACCGCGCAGCTTGAAGGAACCGACCTGCAAAATCACCGACAGGGTTTCAACCACAAACACGCCGCCCATGATCACCAGCAGGAACTCCTGACGCAGCAGTACGGCGATAATGCCGAGCGCACCGCCCAAAGCCAGAGAACCGACGTCACCCATAAAGACCTGAGCCGGATAGGTGTTGAACCACAGGAAGCCCAGCCCCGCGCCGACAATCGCCGTACAGACGATCACCAGCTCACCCGCGTGGCGCAGATAAGGGATGTGCAGGTAGTTCGCAAAATTCATGTTACCGGTCGCCCAGGCTACCAGCGCAAAACCAGCCGCCACAAAGACGGTAGGCATAATGGCGAGGCCATCCAGACCGTCGGTCAGGTTAACGGCGTTGCCGGTGCCGACAATCACAAAGTAGGCCAGCAGGATGTAGAACAGACCCAGCTGCGGCATCACGTCTTTAAAGAACGGCACAACCAGCTCGGTCGCCGGCGTGTCTTTTCCGGCCAGATACAGCGCAAAAGCCACGCCCAGCGCGATCACCGACATCCAGAAATACTTCCAGCGCGCGATCAGGCCCTTCGTATCTTTACGAACCACTTTGCGGTAATCATCGACGAAACCAATGATCCCGTAACCCACCAGAACCGTCAGGACGCACCAGACGTACGGGTTGGACGGGTACGCCCACAGCAGTACGGAAACGACGATCGCCGTCAGGATCATGATCCCGCCCATGGTCGGGGTACCGCGCTTGCTGAAGTGCGATTCCGGACCGTCGTTACGCACAACCTGGCCGAAAGAGAGTTTTTGCAGACGGGCAATCATGCGCGGGCCCATCCACAGCGAGATGAACAGCGCAGTCAGCAGGCTGACGATGGCGCGAAACGTCAGATACGAAAAGACGTTAAAGCCTGAGTAATATTTGACCAAATGTTCGGCCAGCCAAACTAACATGTCCCGTTCTCCTGTAATGCGTGCACAACCTCTTCCATGGCGGCACTACGTGAACCTTTCACTAACACAGTCACAATTTGTTTTTCTGTTATCAATGTTTTAAGGCGTTCAATCAACGCTGCTTTATCGGCAAAATGCTCGCCAACGCCGCTGGCCTGGCTAATCGCCTGGCTCAGTTTTCCTGCGCTCAGCACGCAGTCCAGCCCCGCCGCTTTCGCCGCTTCACCGACCTGGGTATGGCAGGCTTCGCTTTCGTCGCCCAGCTCTGCCATGTCGCCAACCACCATGATGCGGTAGCCCGGCATTTCCGATAGCACCTGCACCGCCGCCGTCATTGAGCCAACGTTCGCGTTGTAGGAGTCATCCAGCAGCAGCTTGTTTTCCGAAAGCGGAATCGGGAACAGACGCCCCGGCACGGCCTTCAGGTTCGCCAGCCCGGCTTTGATCGCCTCATGCGGCGCGCCCACCGCCGTCGACAGCGCCGCCGCCGCAAGGGCATTGGCGATGTTATGACGACCCGGCAGCGGCAGCAGCACATCCATGCCGCCCGTTGGGGTCGTGAGGGTGAACTCCGTGCCGTGCGACGTCACATGGATATTGGTCGCGGTAAAATCACTGTTGGCCGCATTCGGCGAGAAGCGCCAGGTTTTACGCGCCCCAATGATGCTCTGCCAGTTCAGCCAGTCGTTGTTATCGGCGTTCAGAATGGCGATACCGTTTTCCGGCAGGCCGGTGTAAATCTCGCCTTTCGCTTTCGCCACGCCTTCCAGCGAACCAAAGCCTTCCAGATGCGCCGCCGCGAGGTTATTCACCAGCGCCGCCTCCGGGCGTGTCAGGCTCACGGTCCAGGCGATTTCGCCCTGGTGGTTTGCCCCTAACTCGATCACCGCATAGTCGTGCTCTTTGGTCAGGCGCAGTAACGTCATCGGCACGCCGATGTCATTATTGAGGTTGCCCGCGGTATAAAGCGTGTTGCCGCACTGGCTGAGGATCGCCGCCGTCATCTCTTTCACCGACGTTTTGCCCGATGAGCCGGTCAGCGCGACGACGCGCGCAGGCACCTGCTGACGAACCCAGGCAGCCAGCTCGCCGAACGCGAGACGCGTATCTTTCACCACAACCTGCGGCAGATCGACATCAAGCTTGCGGCTGACCAGCAGCGCACCCGCGCCGTTTTCTTTGGCCTGCTCGGCAAAATCATGCGCGTCAAAACGTTCGCCCTTCAGCGCCACGAACAGACAGCCTGCGGTGACTTTACGGGTGTCCGTCGTCACGGCATCAATGGTCAGGTCTTGCCCATGCAGGTCGCCGTGCAGCAGCGCAGCGGCCTGGCTTAATGAGAGGCTAATCATGCGACGACTCCCAGCAGGCGAGCTGCCGTTACGCGATCCGAGTAGTCCAGACGGCGATTGCCAACGATCTGATAATCTTCATGGCCTTTGCCCGCCAGCAGAACCACATCGTTTTCTTTGGCCTGCATGATGGCGTTGGTCACGGCTTCCGCACGGCCTTCCACGACGCGCGCGCGGCCCGCGTCCAGCATGCCCGCCAGGATGTCATTAATGATGGCGCGCGGCTCTTCCGTACGCGGGTTGTCATCGGTAACAACCGGAATATCCGCAAACTGCTCCGCAATCGCGCCCATCAGCGGGCGCTTGCCTTTGTCGCGATCGCCGCCGCAGCCAAACACGCACCAGAGCTTACCGGTACAGTGCAGGCGCGCCGCTTCCAGCGCTTTCTCCAGCGCGTCCGGCGTGTGGGCATAATCAACCACAACGGTCGGCTTGCCCGGCGCGCTGAACACTTCCATGCGGCCACAAACCGGCTGCAGACGCGCTGAGGTTTTCAGCAGTTCCGCCATCGGATAACCCAGCGCCAACAGCGTCGCCAGCGCCAGCAGCAGGTTGCTGACGTTAAACGCCCCCATCAGGCGGCTTTCAATTTCGCCTTCACCCCAGGAAGAGGCAAAGCGAATGGTCGCCCCGCTGTCGTGATAGTTCACCTCAACCGCCTTCAGCCAGCGGCCGTGGCAGTTAGGATTGATATGGTCTTCCATCGACACGGCAACCGCATCCGGCAGCTTCGCCAGCCAGCGGCGTCCGACTTCATCGTCGGCGTTGATGATCGCCTGACCACAGTGGTGAGTGGAATAGAGCAGCCATTTCGCGGCTTCGTAATGCTCCATATCACCATGATAATCAAGATGATCGCGGCTCAGGTTGGTAAACACGGATGCCGCAAATTTCAGCGCCGCGACGCGGTGCTGTACCAGACCGTGTGAAGAGACTTCCATTGCGGCAAAGGTTGCGCCCTGCCCTGCCAGACCGGCAAGCACGTGCTGGACGTCAACCGCCGAGCCGGTGGTGTTTTCCGTCGGGCTCACTTTGCCCAGCAGGCCGTTGCCCACGGTTCCCATCACCGCACCGGTTTCACCCAGCAGCTGGGCCCACTGCGCCATCAGCTGCGTGGTGGTGGTTTTTCCGTTGGTGCCCGTTACGCCAACCAGACGCAGCTGGTTGGAAGGTTCGTGATAAAAACGTCCCGCCAGCGCGGAAAGACGCTCGTTCAACTGGCTGAGATAGATAACCGGCACGCCGTGCATTTCACGGATCTCACCGTCGGTTGCCTCATCTTTAGCCTCAGCAATAATGGCAGCCACACCTTGCGCAATCGCCTGCGGGATATAACGACGCCCGTCCGCCTGATGACCGACCACCGCCACAAAAAGATCGCCAGAAGCCGCTACGCGGCTGTCCAGAACCATCTCTCGCAGTGCTCGCTCCGGTGCGTTTGGCACCCACGGAGCGAGAAGGTCGCGCAAATTACGATCTGCCACCTGTACCCTCGCCTTGATTAATTACAAATTCACTTTTTTCGCCCGTCGCCAGCGCATCCGGTTCAATGTTCATGGTGCGTAACACGCCGCCCATGATGGCCCCGAACACGGGCGCGGAGACGGCGCCGCCGTAGTATTTACCCGCCTGTGGATCGTTAATTACGACCACCAGCGCAAAACGCGGATTGCTTGCAGGCGCTACGCCTGCGGTATAGGCAATGTATTTGTTGATGTAGCGGCCGTCTGGCCCCACTTTTTTCGCCGTACCGGTTTTAATGGCGATGCGGTAGCCTTTAATGGCCGCCTTCACGCCGCCACCGCCGGGCAGCGCCACGCTTTCCATCATGTGAACAACGGTACGGACGGTCGATTCCGGGAAAATACGCTCACCGGGAACCGGTGGATCAACTTTGGTAATCGACAGCGGACGATAAACGCCATAGCTGCCGATCGTTGCGTAGACTCGCGCTAACTGTAACGGGGTTACCATTAGCCCGTAGCCGAAAGAGAAGGTGGCCCTCTCTATGTCAGACCACCGTTGTTTTTGAGGATATAAGCCACTGCGTTCTCCGACCAACCCCAAATTGGTCGCCTTTCCAAGCCCAAAACGTGAGTAAGTCTCTACTAACGCTGAGGACGGCATCGCTAACGCCAGCTTAGAAACGCCGACGTTACTCGACTTCTGCAACACCCCGGTCAGGGTCAATTCGCTATAACGTGCCACGTCTTTGATTTCGTGACCGTTAATTCGGTAAGGAATGGTATTCAGTACGGTGTTTTCATTCACGATACCGCGCTGAAGTGCAGTCATGACCACCATCGGCTTAACGGTCGAGCCCGGCTCGAAGACGTCGGTGATGGTTCGGTTACGCATCACATCCTTCTGCGTACCGGTAAGATTGTTTGGGTTGTAGGACGGGCTATTGGCCATCGCCAGCACTTCCCCCGTGTTGACATCGACCAACACGGCACTGCCCGATTCCGCCTTGTTAAAGGCCACGGCATTGTTCAGCTCGCGGTAAACCAGCGCCTGCAGACGTTCATCAATGCTTAGCGCAAGGTTGTGCGCCGCCTGGCTGTCCGTTGAAGAGATATCTTCAATGACGCGGCCATAGCGATCCTTACGCACGATACGTTCGCCCGGCTGGCCGGTAAGCCATTTATCAAAGCTTTTTTCAACGCCCTCAATCCCCTGACTATCAACGTTGGTGAAGCCAATGAGGTGAGCAGTCACTTCGCCGGAGGGATAGTAACGACGGGATTCTTCACGCAGATGAATGCCCGGCAGCTTCAGTTTTTTGATGTAGTCCGCCATGTCAGGGTTCACCTGACGCGCCAGATAGATAAAACGCCCTCTCGGGTTTGTATTCACGCGTGACGCCAGCTGGTCCAGCGGCATCTTTAGCGCATCGGCAAGCGCCTTCCAGCGGTTATCCAGCGTGATCCCGCCCGCGTCATGTAGCTCTTTCGGATCGGCCCAGATCGCCTTCACCGGCACGCTCACCGCCAGCGGACGGCCAGAGCGGTCGGTGATCATCCCGCGGGATGTCGATACTTCCTGGACGCGCAGAGAGCGCATGTCGCCCTGGCGCACCAGCATGTCAGGGGCGACGATTTGCAGCCACGCCACGCGTCCCAGCAGAAAACCCAGAGCGAGTAAAATGCAGCCGCAAAGCAGCGCAAAACGCCAACTGATAAAGTTGGCCTGTTCTTCCTGACGTTTTGGTTTTAGCGTTTTTGCCGCTGCTTTCATGCGTCGCGTTTTCCCTTATTTTTGTACTACGATATTTTCCTGTGAAGGATCAACATGCTGCAGCTGCAGCTTTTCCGTTGCGATCCGTTCAACCCGGCTGTGATCGCCGAGCGCGTTTTCTTCAAGGACCAGATTTCGCCATTCAATATCCAGCGCATCGCGTTCCAGTACCATCTGCTCGCGTTGCGCAGTCAATAAACGTGTATGGTGGGCGGTGGTCACCACCGTCACTGCCGTGACAATGATGCAAATGAACAGACAGAGTGGCAGTTTCCCAAACCGCAAAAGATCGTCGCCGATCACGCCAGGCAAGGCATGGCGCTCGTTGCTTCCTAACGAATCCTTAACTTTGCTTAGGGTCTCTGTCACTCTGCCGATCATGCGTTCGTCCTCTCTGCAACACGCAGCACTGAACTACGGGCGCGTGGATTCTCTGCCACTTCTTCTTCGCCCGGCATCAACTTGCCTAGTGCTCGCAACTGACGGCCACCCAGCTTCCTGAGTTGTTCTTCCGTCATCGGCAGCCCCGCTGGTACCTGTGGACCGCGGCTTTGTTCACGCATAAAGCGTTTCACAATACGGTCTTCCAGCGAATGGAAGCTGATGATGGATAACCGCCCACCCGGGGCCAGCACGTCGAGCGAGCTTTTTAGCGCCAGCTCTATTTCCTCCAGTTCACTGTTTACCCAGATGCGAACCGCCTGGAAGGTACGGGTCGCGGGATGTTTGTGCTTATCCTTCACCGGTGTCGCCGCCGCGATCACCTCGGCCAACTCTTTGGTACGGGTCATGGGCTCAATGCGATTGCGCTCAACGATGGCGCGCGCAATGCGTTTGCCAAAGCGCTCTTCGCCAAACGTTTTGATGACCCAGGCAATATCGGCTTCATCAGCGGTCTGTAACCACTCCGCGGCAGACTGACCGCGCGTCGGGTCCATTCGCATGTCCAGCGGGCCATCACGCATAAAGGAGAAACCGCGTTCAGCATCATCAAGTTGGGGTGAAGAGACGCCAAGATCGAGAAGAATCCCGTCGATCTTGCCCGTCAGGCCGCGCTCGGCAACGTAATCCGCGAGCGCAGAGAAAGGTCCATGCACGATGGAAAAGCGTGGGTCATTGATGGTCTGCGCAACGGCAATAGCCTGCGGATCGCGATCGATTGCCAGCAGACGCCCTTCCTCTCCAAGCTGAGAGAGAATCAAACGCGAGTGACCACCGCGACCAAACGTGCCATCAATGTAGATGCCATCCGGACGAATATTCAGACCGTTCACGGCCTCGTCCAGTAACACCGTTTTATGTTTATAATTTTCCATCATATTTATAGAGACAAGTCCTGCAGCCGTTCCGATAATGTCGCGGAATCAGACTGCTCAGCGTCGATATCTTCCTTGACCTGTTGATACCAGGTCGTTTCATCCCACAGTTCAAACTTGTTGAACTGCCCGACCAGCATCACTTCTTTGGTCAGACCGGCATGTTGCCGCAACACAGGGGCAATCAGTAATCGCCCTGCGTTATCCATCTGACATTCACTGGCATGTCCCAATAACAGCCGCTGCACGCGGCGTTCCTGCGGGTTCATGCTCGACAGTCGCGACAGCTTTTGCTCAATAATTTCCCATTCGGGCAAGGGGTAAAGCAGCAGGCAGGGGGAGTTAATGTCAATGGTGCAAACCATTTGACCCGCAGCGTTCTCAATCAGCCGGTCGCGGTATCGGGTTGGTACCGATAAACGTCCTTTGCTGTCGAGATTGACTAACGTAGCTCCACGGAACATGCCAGTCACACCCCTCCTCACCACTTTAACCCACAAATTCCCACCTAAAGGAGTTTACGGAGCGAGGGAAAAGCTTGTCAAGCCAGGACTCTCCCTATAAGGACTCGAAAGCCCTCTATTTACAGAGATAAACAACCCTGGTTAATAACTGCACAACTGGCGAGGCAAAATTAACGTTATGAATATTTGTAAGAAAAAAACCGAATATGCACACTAGCGTTAAGGCTCACTCAATATCATCGCAGATAAATATAAAGTGTCAGTTTGCGACGCGGGCAGCATTTTATGACAGATTCCCAGGGGATAACAGCGCCAGATTCACCCAGGCGCGCGGTAAGCGCGGCGGTTGCCACGTAAGTTGGCAAAGGCGAAGGAAAAACGTCTGAATATTCATCGCCCGAAGAGGGTTTGTAACAAATTAATACAAATAGTGCCGTTTAAAATTGCCCGCACGTTCTTTAAATGGGCAATTTAAAGGCCAGAATGAATTAAGAAAATAGGTAATAACGATCCCGCAAGAATTATCCTAATTTCTCTCCGGGAATTATCTGTACGAGTCATCGCAACAAAATGGGGCAGTTTTCGCTGCCCCGTCGTTTCATTTTTGGCGGCTTAAAATTCCGCGATGGTAGAGATTACGTTTGATACGCGTCAGGCCCGGCTTCGGTTTGCGCGGCTCATCCAGGCTTGCCAGCACAATCTCAAGCACGCGTTCAGCCACGTCGCGGTGGCGCTGTGCAACCGCCAGCACCGGGCACTGAAGGAAGTCGAGCAGCTCGTTATCCCCGAACGTGGCAATCGCCAGGTCGGAGGGCAGTTTACCTTCACGGCGTAAGGTCACATCCATGACGCCCTGCAGGAGCGCAAATGAGGTGGTAAACAGCGCCTGAGGCATCGGGTGCGTTTCAAGCCATTTCTCGAACAGCTGCGCGGCTGCTTCGCGCTCGTAGCTGTTGGCGTAGAGATAGTGCACCTCGCGCGGATCGTCTTTCCAGGCGGTTCTGAACCCCTGCTCACGCAGGAAGCTCACGGAAAGCTCGGGCAGCGCGCCAAGATACAGCACCGTTTCAGCAGGGAAGGTTCTCAGCTCCGCGGCCAGCATTTCGGCATCATCCTGATCCGCCCCCACGACGCTGGTGAAGTGCTCGCGATCGAGCGCGCGATCCAGCGCAACGATTGGGAACGCGTCGTTCGCCCAGCGCTGGTAAAAAGGATGCTCTGGCGGCAAAGAGGTCGACACGATGATGGCATCCACCTGGCGCTGGAGCAGATGCTCAATGCAGCGCATCTCGTTGTCGGGCTGGTCTTCCGAGCAGGCAATCAGCAATTGATAGCCGCGCTGGCGCGCCTGACGTTCAAGATAGTTGGCGATACGGGTATAGCTGGTGTTTTCGAGGTCAGGGATCACCAGACCAATAGAGCGGGTGCGCCCGGCACGCAGGCCGGCAGCGACAGCATTCGGATGGTAGTTATGCTCACGAACCACCGCCATCACTTTTTCAACGGTCTTGTCGCTGACACGGTACTGCTTTGCTTTACCGTTAATCACATAGCTGGCCGTTGTTCGTGACACGCCGGCTAGCCGGGCGATTTCATCCAGTTTCACAATTGCCCCTTAAAAAAAGAAAAGAGTCCATGGCCCTGTCAAGGTTATGGTTAAATCTTTTAACATCTAAACGCAGAAAAGCCTTCGCGGCAACCGCTTTTGTTTACGTTGTCGGCTGATTACGCAAAAAAAAGCCCGGCTTTGGTGACCGGGCAGAAAGAGGCGAACCTTT
Source organism: Enterobacter sp. 01-M-03-SI-ECC (assembly GCF_047530215.1). Taxonomy (NCBI): domain Bacteria; kingdom Pseudomonadati; phylum Pseudomonadota; class Gammaproteobacteria; order Enterobacterales; family Enterobacteriaceae; genus Enterobacter; species Enterobacter sp. 01-M-03-SI-ECC. The sequence continues at coordinate 326,866 of NZ_JBLKDA010000002.1, read as the reverse complement.
TTGACAACTAACGCATGATTTTCTCGCCGCGCGACAGGCCGACGACACCCGATCTCGCGACTTCAACAATTTTTGCGACATCCCGCACGGACGCCAGGAAAGCATCCAGCTTGTCGCTTGTCCCGACCAGCTGAACCGTATAAAGAGAGGGCGTGACGTCGATAATCTGTCCGCGGAAAATATCCGCATTGCGTTTGACTTCTTCACGTCCGTAGCCGCTGGCCTGAATTTTTACCAGCATAACCTCACGCTCAACGTAAGCGCCCTGCCCCAGCTCGCTCACGCGGAGCACGTCGACCAGCTTATGCAGCTGTTTCTCAATCTGCTCAAGCACTTTGGCATCGCCGACGGTTTGGATCGTCATGCGCGACAGCGTCGGGTCTTCCGTCGGGGCAACGGTCAGGCTTTCAATGTTATAGCCGCGCTGCGCAAAAAGGCCAATGACGCGCGACAGTGCGCCAGACTCATTTTCCAGTAAAATAGATAATATCCGGCGCATATCAGGTTCTCTCCGTTTTGCTTAACCACATTTCATCCATACCACCACCACGAATATGCATCGGATAAACGTGCTCGGTCCCATCAACAATCACATCCATAAAGACGAGGCGGTTGTTTTTAACGTGCTCAAGCGCCTGGGCGAGCTTCGTTTCCAGCTCAGCCGGATCGGCCACCCGCATGCCTACGTGGCCGTAAGCTTCAGCAAGACGAACAAAGTCCGGCAGCGATTTCATGTAGGACTGGGAATGACGGCCAGAGTAGATCATATCCTGCCACTGCTTAACCATGCCGAGATACCCGTTATTCAGGTTCAGCACCAGCACCGGCAGCTCATATTGCAGCGCGGTAGACAGCTCCTGAATGTTCATCTGAATGCTGCCATCACCGGTCACGCAGACGACGGTTTCATTCGGCAACGCCAGCTTCACGCCCAGCGCGGCGGGCAGGCCAAAGCCCATGGTGCCTAAACCACCGGAGTTGATCCAGCGTCGCGGTTTATCAAATGGGTAATACAGAGCGGCAAACATCTGATGCTGCCCGACGTCTGAGGTCACATACGCCTCACCTTTCGTCAGGCGCCACACCGCCTCAATGACCGCCTGTGGCTTAATGTTTTCACTTTGCGCGTCATATTTCAGGCACTGACGCGCGCGCCACTGTTCAATCTGCTGCCACCAGTCGCGGATCTCATCCAGCGGCTGAGCCGTGCTTTCGTGGGTCAGCAGATCCAGCATTTGCTCCAGAACCTGACGGGCATCTCCGACAATCGGCACATCAGCCGATACCGTCTTTGAAATTGACGTAGGATCGATATCAATGTGCAGTACGGTGGCGTTCGGGCAATACTTCGCCAGGTTGTTGGTAGTGCGATCGTCAAAGCGCACGCCGACGGCAAAGATGACATCGGAGTGATGCATCGTCATGTTGGCTTCATAGGTCCCGTGCATACCCAGCATACCCAGCGCCTGACGGTGGGTCGCAGGGAATGCCCCCAGCCCCATCAGTGACGACGCCACGGGCAGATTAAGCTTTTCAATCAGTTCACGAAGCTGGACTTCACAGGCCGAGCTTATTGCGCCGCCGCCGACATAGACCACCGGTTTTTTGGCGGCCAGCAGCGTCTGCAGCGCCCGCTTGATCTGACCTTTGTGCCCCTGCGTTGTGGGGTTGTAGGAACGCATGCTGACCGAGTCCGGCCAGACGTAAGGCAGCCTGTTTGCCGGGTTCAGGATATCTTTCGGCAGATCGACCACCACCGGTCCCGGGCGTCCACTTGCCGCCAGCCAGAAGGCTTTTTTCAGTACGCCGGGGATGTCTTCGGTTTGCTTGACCAGGAAGCTGTGCTTCACAACGGGACGCGAAATCCCGACCATGTCGCACTCCTGAAACGCATCGTAGCCAATCAGTGAGGTTGCCACCTGCCCGGAGAGGATCACCAGCGGGATGGAGTCCATATACGCTGTCGCAATGCCGGTAATAGCGTTTGTCGCGCCGGGGCCGGAGGTGACTAACACCACGCCCACTTCACCCGTCGCACGCGCCAGGCCGTCAGCCATGTGAACCGCCGCCTGCTCGTGACGCACCAGAACATGGTCAATGCCCCCTACCGTGTGCAGCGCATCATAAATATCGAGGACCGCACCGCCAGGGTAGCCGAACACTTGCTTTACGCCCTGATCGATCAGCGAGCGAACGACCATTTCCGCGCCAGACAACATCTCCATGCTTTGCCTCCAGGCATTTTGTTATAGACGGACTGCCGAATTCATTTCCGCACCGTCTTACGATTGGACTAAACCAATCTTATATTTTGCAGAGTGTTCTTTACCTTAACCGCTCGTTATGAGGCAGGCAATTAGCAAACCCGGAGAGATAAACGGTGCGTAAAGCAGAAAAAGCAGCCGTTAAGAGAAGATATGGTTATTTCGTCTGGGAAGAGAGGATGGGGTGATAAATCATCGCTGAAAAGCGCGACAATGCAGGAAATCATCTATTTTTACGCGCCGGAGAGCCGCCCGAAAAAAAACATCGCAGAATAAAATAGCAGTTATCTAAAAGAACTCAGGATAAATCGCATGAGACAATGCAATTTATCCTGATACGTTTACCGGCGACAGATGCTAACCAGCAATTCTTCCATCCACTGATGCCCTTTATCCCGGCCCGCCGCTTCGTGCCAGGAAAGATAACAGGTACGGCTATTGAGCTTGAGCGGCAGAGGCAAAATTTGCAGATTCAAAGGGTCAGAAAACTCTTCTGCCAGCCAGCGCGGCGCAATCGCTACCAGCTGTGTCTGGGAGACCACGTTTAATACGCTCACCATAGCCATGCCCTGATACGCCACGCTCGCCTGTTTGTCCGCCGTCTCATACCACGGCAGGCTAAAGGAAGCATATCTGTCGAGGGCAACCACGGCGTGCTGCTCGTTATAAACGTCGCTTTCGCGCAGCGGAGAATTCAGGCGCGGATGCTTTTTACTGGCGACCAGAACCATTTCATCTTTAAACAACGGTACGCAGGAAAATTCAGGTCGACGGAACTCTTCATACCCAAGAACGAATTCTATCTCCTGATAGCGTAACTGGTGCTCCGTGTTTTGATTCAGGGATGATTTAAAAACCAGATTGATATTGGGTGCGATCTCTTCAACTTTATTATAAATAACCGACGTTAAATAATTATCTAATGGGCTACAGACGCAAAGATGGAATACGCGCTCGCTGCTTAAGGGTTCAAAGCCCGATCCCGGCAGCTCATTTTGCACCAATTGCAGCGCCTGGCGGATAGAGCCGAACAGCTGAAATGCACGCGCCGTAGGCTGGATCCCTCTTCCGTAGCGGACAAATAATTCGTCGTTAAACATGACTTTAAGTCGGGCAACGGCATTACTCACGGCAGGTTGTGACATCCCCAACGTTTGGGCTGCGCGGGTGATGTTTTGCTCCTGCATGACCGCATCAAATACCGTCAGAAGATTAAGATCCACCGTGCGTAACTGCGGTTTAATCCCATCAGTAGCTTGAGGTTGTTTAATATTATTTTCTGGCACTTCTGACTCCACTGTCACGCTACACTTCCTTTGCCGCCGTACGGTAAAAATCTCGGAAAATATGATTTATCATGCAAATACGATCAGCGAAAGAGAATTATTTAAAATTCGGAATATATAAAGACGCTATATTAACGAAATCTAAAGAGCGCAAATGATATGTTTGACTTTAGGATTTAAATGAAACCATAAACCAAACAAATACACAATTGCCGTCAGGTTAATGATGACTTAAGTATTATTAAACTGTTAACGCTGTCGACCAGCCGTGCGTTAACAACCTGTTATCTCCCTTCGCTTTTCAGCATTCTGGAATAGATTCACTATAATTATAACTTAATGATATCAAAACCCTTTACGCCAAAGGCCTCCACGCCGGGACAGTTTACGCATTTTTAAAGAATTATATTTATCTCTTTCTGCAACTCTTTTCTTAAGTCCAAAATTAGACAATTCGTCGGCCCATGAAAGCAAAAACCAGCACAATTAGCTAAAGTAAATACCCTGTCGATTCCTTCTGTCGGGCCCGTTTTCATCCTCAGGGGTTGACATGAATGTCCGTATCCAGTACCACTAAAAGCATATTGAATTTAACGGAGCACGATTCATGATTCGCACCATTCGTTTCACCGGTCTACTACTACTAAACGCATTCACTGTGCGCGGTAGACTGGCGGGCGAAATTCAGCGTTGAATCGTCACCAGTAAGACTAAAAACCCGCGCCACTGCGCGGGTTTTTTTATGCTCGTAGCAAGGCGCCCTAAGACTGACAAGGACCTAACCCATGAGCCAGCAAGTCATTATTTTCGATACTACTTTACGTGACGGTGAACAGGCATTACAGGCAAGCCTGAGTGTAAAAGAGAAACTGCAGATTGCGCTGGCTCTCGAACGTATGGGTGTCGACGTGATGGAGGTCGGTTTCCCGGTCTCGTCCCCGGGTGATTTCGAATCCGTCCAGACCATCGCGCGCACCATTAAAAACAGCCGCGTGTGTGCCCTGGCACGCTGCGTAGAGAAAGATATCGACGTTGCCGCCGAGTCGCTGAAAGTCGCCGAAGCGTTCCGTATCCACACCTTTATTGCGACCTCGCCTATGCACATCGCCACCAAGCTGCGCAGCACGCTGGATGAGGTGATTGAGCGCGCGGTCTACATGGTTAAGCGTGCGCGCAACTATACCGATGACGTTGAATTCTCCTGTGAAGATGCGGGCCGTACGCCAATCGAAGACCTGGCGCGTGTGGTAGAAGCCGCCATCAACGCGGGCGCAAAAACCATCAACATCCCGGACACCGTCGGCTACACCATGCCGTTTGAGTTTTCCAACATCATCACCGGCCTGTATGACCGCGTACCCAACATTGATAAGGCAATTATCTCGGTCCACACCCACGATGATTTGGGCCTGGCCGTCGGCAATGCCATCGCCGCAGTCCACGCCGGCGCGCGTCAGGTAGAAGGCGCGATGAACGGAATCGGCGAGCGCGCGGGCAACTGCTCGCTGGAAGAAGTGATCATGGCGATCAAAGTGCGCAAAGACATTATGAACGTGCACACCCGCATCAATCACAACGAAATCTGGCGCACCAGCCAGACCGTCAGCCAGATTTGCAACATGCCTATTCCGGCGAACAAAGCGATTGTCGGTACCGGCGCCTTCGCGCACTCCTCCGGTATTCATCAGGATGGCGTGCTGAAAAACCGTGAAAACTACGAAATCATGACCCCGGAATCCATCGGCCTGAACCAGGTGCAGCTGAACCTGACCTCCCGCTCCGGCCGCGCGGCGGTGAAGCACCGCATGGAAGAGATGGGTTACAAGGACAGCGATTACAACATGGATCAGCTGTACGACGCGTTCCTGAAGCTGGCCGATAAAAAAGGTCAGGTCTTCGACTACGACCTGGAAGCGCTGGCCTTTATTAACAAGCAGCAGGAAGAGCCAGAGCACTTCCGTCTGGATTATTTCAACGTGCAGTCCGGATCCAGCGACATCGCTACCGCCTCGGTCAAACTGGCCTGCGGCGAGGAGATTAAAGCGGAAGCAGCGAACGGCAACGGCCCTGTCGATGCCATCTATCAGGCGATTAACCGCGTCACCGAGTACGACGTTGAACTGGTGAAATATGACCTGACGGCCAAGGGCCACGGCAAAGATGCGCTGGGTCAGGTGGATATCGTGGTCAATTACAACGGCCGTCGCTTCCACGGCGTGGGCCTGGCGACAGATATCGTCGAATCCTCCGCGAAAGCGATGGTGCATGTTCTGAACAACATCTGGCGCGCCGCCGAAGTCGAAAAAGAGTTGCAACGCAAAGCTCAGAATAAAGAGAACAACAAGGAAACCGTGTAATGTCGAAGAATTACCATATTGCCGTGTTGCCGGGTGACGGTATTGGCCCGGAAGTGATGGCACAGGCGCTGAAAGTACTGGAAGCCGTTCGCGCACGTTTTGCGATGAAAATCACCACCAGCCATTACGATGTGGGCGGTATTGCCATTGATAACCACGGTACGCCATTGCCGAAAGCCACCGTTGAAGGCTGCGAAAATGCCGATGCCGTGCTGTTTGGTTCCGTGGGTGGCCCGAAATGGGAGCACCTGCCGCCAGCGGAGCAGCCTGAACGCGGCGCGCTGCTGCCGCTGCGTAAACATTTCAAGCTGTTCAGCAACCTGCGTCCGGCGAAGCTGTATCAGGGTCTGGAAGAGTTCTGCCCGCTGCGCGCCGATATCGCCGCCAACGGTTTCGACATTCTGTGCGTGCGTGAGCTGACCGGCGGGATCTATTTCGGTCAGCCAAAGGGGCGCGAAGGCAGCGGTCAGCATGAAAAAGCGTTTGATACCGAGGTGTATCACCGTTTCGAAATTGAACGTATTGCCCACATCGCGTTCGAGTCGGCACGTAAGCGCCGCCACAAAGTCACCTCCATTGATAAAGCGAACGTGCTGCAGTCTTCCATTTTGTGGCGCGAGATCGTCAGTGAAGTGGCTAAGCAGTACCCGGACGTCGCGCTGTCACACATGTACATCGACAACGCAACCATGCAGCTGATTAAGGATCCGTCCCAGTTTGACGTCCTGCTGTGCTCCAACCTGTTCGGCGACATTTTGTCAGACGAGTGCGCGATGATCACCGGCTCCATGGGCATGCTGCCCTCCGCGAGCCTGAACGAAGAAGGCTTTGGCCTGTACGAACCCGCGGGCGGCTCTGCGCCGGATATCGCAGGTAAAAACATCGCCAACCCGATTGCGCAGATCCTCTCCCTGGCCCTGCTGCTGCGCTACAGCCTGGATGCAGGTGATGCAGCAACCGCAATTGAAAACGCCATTAACCGGGCGTTAGAAGAAGGCGTCCGTACCGGTGATTTAGCACGCGGCACGGCGGCAGTCAGTACTGATGAAATGGGCGACATCATTGCCCGCTATGTCGCAGAAGGGGTGTAACCATGGCCAAAACCTTATATGAAAAGTTGTTTGATGCGCACGTTGTCCACGAGGCGCCAAACGAAACCCCGCTGCTGTACATTGACCGTCATCTGGTGCACGAAGTGACCTCTCCTCAGGCGTTTGACGGCCTGCGCGCGCACAAGCGTCCGGTACGTCAGCCGGGTAAAACCTTCGCGACGATGGATCACAACGTTTCAACCCAGACCAAAGACATTAACGCCTCGGGTGAGATGGCGCGTATCCAGATGCAGGAGCTGATTAAGAACTGCAACGAGTTTGGCGTAGAGCTTTACGACCTGAACCACCCTTATCAGGGCATCGTTCACGTGATGGGGCCGGAACAAGGGATTACCCTGCCGGGCATGACCATCGTCTGCGGCGACTCCCATACCGCAACGCACGGCGCGTTTGGCGCGCTGGCGTTCGGGATCGGTACGTCCGAAGTGGAACACGTTCTGGCGACGCAGACCCTGAAGCAGGGCCGCGCCAAAACCATGAAGATTGAGGTTAAGGGTAAAGCCGCGCCGGGGATCACGGCGAAAGACATCGTGCTGGCCATCATCGGCAAAACCGGCAGCGCTGGCGGTACCGGGCACGTCGTTGAATTCTGCGGCGACGCCATTCAGGCGCTGAGCATGGAGGGTCGTATGACCCTGTGCAACATGGCGATTGAGATGGGCGCCAAAGCCGGTCTGGTCGCACCGGATGAAACGACCTTCAATTATGTGAAGGGCCGTCTGCACGCGCCAAAAGGTCAGGATTTTGACGACGCGGTCGCGTACTGGAAAACCCTGAAAACCGACGATGGGGCAACGTTTGATACCGTCGTCACCCTGCAGGCAGAAGAGATTGCACCTCAGGTGACCTGGGGCACCAACCCGGGCCAGGTGATTTCCGTCAACGACGCCATTCCCGATCCGGCCTCCTTCGCCGATCCGGTCGAGCGCGCCAGTGCGGAAAAAGCGCTGGCCTATATGGGGCTGAAGCCCGGCGTGCCGTTGACCGATGTTGCCATTGATAAAGTCTTTATCGGTTCCTGCACCAACTCCCGTATCGAAGATTTACGCGCTGCGGCAGAGATTGCCAAAGGCCGCAAAGTGGCGCCCGGCGTGCAGGCGCTGGTGGTTCCTGGCTCCGGTCCGGTGAAGGCCCAGGCGGAAGCCGAAGGTCTGGATAAGATCTTTATCGACGCGGGCTTCGAGTGGCGCCTGCCTGGCTGCTCCATGTGTCTGGCCATGAATAACGATCGCCTGAACCCGGGCGAGCGCTGCGCCTCTACCAGCAACCGTAACTTTGAAGGCCGCCAGGGCCGCGGTGGGCGCACCCATCTGGTCAGCCCGGCAATGGCCGCCGCCGCGGCCGTCACCGGCCACTTCGCCGATATTCGCAGCCTGAAATAAGGAGACAATCATGGCAGAGAAATTTACCCAACATACGGGCCGGGTTGTCCCGCTGGACGCCGCGAACGTCGACACGGACGCGATCATTCCTAAACAGTTCCTGCAAAAAGTGACGCGTACCGGTTTTGGCGCACACCTGTTTAACGACTGGCGTTTCCTGGACGACAAAGGCGAAGTGCCTAATCCCGAATTCGTTCTGAACTTCCCGGAATATAAAGGCGCCTCCATCCTGCTGGCGCGGGAAAACTTTGGCTGCGGCTCATCCCGCGAGCACGCGCCGTGGGCACTGACCGACTACGGTTTTAAAGTGGTGATTGCGCCGAGCTTCGCGGATATCTTTTACGGCAACAGCTTCAACAACCAGCTGCTGCCGGTGACGCTGAGCGATGAGCAGGTCGATGAGCTGTTTGCGCTGGTTAAGGCGAATCCGGGCATGGCGTTTGAAGTGGATCTGGAAGCGGAAGTGGTGAAAGCCGGGGACAAGACCTACAGCTTCAGCATTGATGCGTTCCGCCGTCACTGCATGCTGAACGGACTGGACAGCATTGGCTTAACGCTCCAGCACGACGCGGCAATTGCCTCCTACGAACAAAAACAACCTGCGTTTATGAGATAATGCTCCGGCCTGCAGTGCACGCTGCAGGCCGCACTTTACGCTCGTCCCCTCTCATTCTGTCACTGCTTCCAACATTTAGCGGATAAAGACGTTATATTTAATGTCAATTTAATATTCCCTGCGCAGAATACTCGCTCAATCAGTTTGTAGCGGAAATCATCATGGAAAAGAAAAATGGCAATGAGTCTCATCTCCGTTCGCGAGAAATACATAAATGCACATTAGTGAGCGTGATAATTAATATTATACTCACCGGCTTTCAGATACTTGCAGGATTATTTTCCGGCTCGCAAGGGTTAATTGCTGATGGGATTCATTCTCTTTCCGATTTATCCTCTGATTTTGTTGTTCTGATTGCGAATAAAAAAAGTCATAAAGCCTCTGATATCGATCACCATTACGGTCATCTGCGTTTCGAAAACGGTGCGAAGCTCATTATTGGCGCTATTCTGCTGCTGGTGGGCGTTGGGATGCTGTGGTCCGCAGGCAATAAACTGCTTCACCCCGAGACCCATCAGCTGGTGAAAGGGGCCGCCTTGTGGGTGGCAATACTGGCGCTGGTGGTGAAGGAAAGTTTATTCAGATACATGTTCGCCACGGGAAAACGCATTCAGTCCTCGCTGCTGATTGCCAACGCCTGGCATGCCCGCTCTGACGCCGCGTCGTCCGTGGTTGTCGCTATCGGCATTGCCGGAAATTTACTCGGTTTTCACGCAATGGACCTGGTTGCGGCTCTGATTGTCGGCATCTTCATCGCCCATATGGGCTATAAATTCTCTGCCGATGCCCTGCACGATCTGATGGACCGTTCGCTTGAACCCGAACTGGAAAACGATATCAAAACGTGCCTGCTCTCAACCGAAGGCGTCACCGGACTCCATGACTTAAAAACCCGCAAGATGGGCGATTTAGCTCTCGTCGATGTTCATCTCGAAGTGAACGGCGAATTAAGCGTAAAAGAAGGGCATCAGATTGCCGTCAATGCCAGAAACAAGGTGATGCAAAAGTTTAAGGTGCTGAACGTCATGACGCATATTGATCCTGCCCAGTAACCGGCACGCATAAATACAGCGTGACGCACCCGCTAGTTAAGGTTTCGTTAATTAATCTGCGTCACACTGCATCGCATCAGCTCTCTCATTATTGAGGTAAAAAGCGATGAACCCAACAATACGCGATACGCTTCCCCATAAAGAAACGCCTTTTCTTCGCGTGCTGCACATTGTTGTGGCCGTGCTGGTATTAGCGCAAATAATTAATTCCAATTTTACCGAAAGCGAAGCCCTCCACGAATCCGGGCTGAACGGAATTGTTACCTGGATCCACGTTATCTCCGGATTTGGTTTAATTTTTTGCGGCATTGCCATGTTGGCATGGATGTTAACCCAGCGCGGATTTAAGTATTACTTCGCCTGGCTGGCGCTGGATTTTCGCGGAATCGTTGACGATATTCGTACCCTCACGCAGCGTCAGCTTCCCGACGCGCATGCTGGCGGGATGGCGGCCACGGTGCAGGGTCTTGGCGTGCTGGCGCTGCTGGGCGTGGCACTCTGCGGCGCAGCCTGGTTCGTGCTGAACGCCACGCTCGGGCCGGTGTCGCCCGTCACGGAATCCGTCCTGGGTTTGCATAAATTCCTGACGGTCTTTATTGAGACCTATTTCTGGGCACACGGCTTCATGGGCCTCGTCCACATGTATCTGACGCTACGCGCACAGCGCAAATATCAGTATTCAGAATAAAAGGTTCGCAGAGCCCGGCGAGCCCGGGCTCCGCTTCATTTACCCGGTCACACGTCTTTAACGCGGCAGGTCAGCAGGAGCGTCACGACGGAGAGCGCCGCAATCATCCAGTACACCGCGCCGTGCCCGTAGCTTTGCGCCAGCGCCCCCTGGATCACCCCCGCCAGAATCACCCCGGTTGAAATGCTGTTGGTAAAAAGCGTCGTTGCCGAGCCTGCACGCCCCGGCATAAGGTCCTGAAACCAGAGCATGCCGATCCCGGCGACAATCCCGATGAACACGGCGTTAAACAGCTGCAGCGCCAGCAGCGCCTCGCGCGAATGAAAAAGGATCAGCCCCGCGTAGAACAGCACCCCGGCCGCTACGGCGACGATCATCATCCGACGCTTTCCGAAGCGTTTAACGTAGTAACCCGCCAGAATCATCGCCGGGATTTCCAGCCCGGCAGCGGTCCCCATTAAAATCCCCGCGAGCTTGTCCGGCAGACCGAGATCGCTGCTGATCCACAGCGGCATATCAATGATGTACATGGTGTTGCAGGTCCACATCAGCGTCGAGGCAATAAACAGCATGCGGACGTTTTTGTCCTGCCAGCCGCTCGCTTGCGTTATCGGTTTATCCGTCGTCTGTTCCACCCGCCCCACCGACGGCAGCGCGAAGGCAATTAGCACCAGGCTAATGGCAAAAATGGCCGCGGCGATAGAGAACATCGCGGTAAAGCCATAGTTTAACGCCAGCATAAAGGCCAGCGGCGGGCCGATGACCCACGCCAGCGAGAGCTGGGCACGCATCACCGAGCTGAACATCACCACTTCCCGCGCCGAGCTATCCGCATATTCCCGGGCCAGGGCGAACAGCTGCGGCATAGCGGTATTCGCCAGCGACGCCAGCAGCACGCCACAGGTAATCAGCGTCAGATAATGACGGTTGAACGCAAAGAGCAGCGCGTTGCCGACGGCCATCGCGCAGCAAAAGAGGATCAGCTTACGGCGATCGCCCTGGCTGTCCGATCGTTTCGCCAGCGCGAGGCTGACCAGGATCCCGGCAATGGCGTTGACGGTGTAGAACAGGCCGACCCAGAACGGCTGTGCCCCCACCTCGCGGCTGAGAAACAGGCTCAGCGTCGGCGCCTGCAGCGCCCCCGCCACGCCCATCATAAAGGCCACCAGCATAAAAGCGGCGTACACGCCGTTCAGGCGTCGCCCCATCGTCATCAACCAGAGCATGCGCAAGTCCTTGTGAAAGCAAATCGAAACCGGGTGAAAGAATAAACGAAAAAAGCCAGCAAAAACATTTTGCTGGCGGGTGATAAGCACCAATACTCAGTCACACATGATCGAGGCGAGTTAGCGGGAAGAGGTCGGCGTTGTAACGTCCCACTGCATCAATTCTTCTAACGTTTTCAGCCGCTGTTCTGCACACTGACGGGCCAGCCAGGACGATCCCTTTGTCGCTGAAAAGTACTGCTGATAAAACTGACGTGCGGTAGACCTCTTCATAATTTACCTCCTCGCTTCATCGAGAAGAATTATTGGCCTAATATAGGGATTAATAAATTGCTGGTTTTTTGTCAGGAGTTCCCCTTTTATGCCTTCCGGTCGTCTGCAACAACAGTTTATCCGCCTCTGGCAGTGCTGCGAGGGGCAATCGCAGGAGACCACGCTCAACGAGCTGGCCGACCTGCTCAGCTGTTCCCGCCGCCATATGCGCACGCTGCTCAACACCATGCAGCAGCAGGGCTGGTTAAGCTGGGAAGCGGAGGCGGGACGCGGCAAACGCTCGCGGCTGACCTTTCTCTACACCGGGCTGGCGTTGCAGCAGCAGCGCGCGGAAGACCTGCTCGAGCAGGACCGCATCGATCAGCTGGTCCAGCTGGTGGGCGACAAGGCCGCCGTGCGCCAGATGCTGGTTTCACATCTTGGACGCAGCTTTCGCCAGGGCCGGCACATCCTGCGGGTGCTTTATTATCGTCCCATGAAAAATCTGCTGCCCGGCACGGCGCTACGCCGCTCGGAAACCCATATCGCACGGCAAATTTTCAACGGCCTGACGCGCATAAATGAGGAAAACGGGGAACTGGAGGCGGATATCGCGCACCACTGGCAGCAGCTTTCCCCGCTTCACTGGCGGTTCTTCCTGCGCCCCGGCATCCACTTTCACCACGGGCGCGAGCTGGAGATACACGACGTCATCGCCTCTCTGGAGCGCGCCCGCAGGCTACCGCTCTACTCGCATATTTCCCGCGTTCATTCCCCCACGGCATGGACGCTGGATATTGAGCTGTCGCAGCAGGATAAGTGGCTTCCCTGGCTGCTGGGCTATGTGCCGTCGATGATTTTGCCCGCCGAGTGGGAGTCGCTGAACAACTTTGCCAGCCTGCCGATTGGCACCGGGCCCTACTCCGTGTCCCGCAATAACAGCAACCAGCTAAAAATCCGCGCTTTCGATGACTACTTTGGCTATCGGGCGCTGATTGACGAGGTGAACGTCTGGGTATTGCCGGATCTCAATGAAGACCTGAGCTGCGGGCTGACGCTGGAAGGGCCCACTGCGGGAGAAAAGGCGGTGGAGAGTCGTCTGGAGGAGGGATGCTACTATCTGCTGTTTGATAGCCGCACCCACCGGGGGGCAAACCAGGCCGTTCGTCAGTGGGTCAGCCACGTGTTGTCCCCCTCCAATCTGATCTACCACGCGGAAGAGCAGTACCAGACATACTGGTTCCCGGCCTACGGCCTGCTTCCGCGCTGGCACCACGCTCGCCCGACGCGCTGCGACAGGCCTGCCGGGCTGGAGTCCATCACCCTGACCTACTACCGCGAGCACGTGGAGCATCGTTTTATCGCCGGGATCATGGCCCGGCTGCTGGCCGCAGAAGGCGTTACGCTGGAGGTGAAAGAAGTGGACTATGACGAATGGCACCGCGGAGACATCGTCAGCGATATCTGGTTAAACAGCGCCAACTTCACCCTGCCGCTCGATTTCTCGCTCTTTTCTCACCTGTATGAGGTCCCGCTGATCCAGCACTGCATCACGCGCGACTGGCAGCAGGACGCCGAACAATGGCGCGCTGGCGACATGAATCTTGCCGTATGGTGCAAGGACCTGCTGGAGGAACAGGCGATCGTCCCGCTGATCCACCACTGGCTGATGATCCATGGCCAGCGCAGTATGCGCGGCCTGCGGATGAACACCCTGGGCTGGTTTGATTTTAAATCCGCCTGGTTTGCGCCGCCGGAGCCATAACGCTTTCGTAATATTCACCAAATCATTACAATAGCGCCGTTCTCAACGGGGTGCTGCATCACAGATGTGCGCTGAGATAATACCCGTCGAACCTGATCCGGATAACGCCGGCGAAGGGATTTGAGGCTGTTGCTCAAAATCCTTTGCCACTCAACTTTGAGGTGCAAAGTGTTAAAAAAAGTTCTTCCCCTGCTGGCGCTGTTTGCGCTGCCTGCTTTTGCTAAGCCCGTTCTGACGGTCTACACCTACGACTCCTTCTCTGCCGACTGGGGCCCTGGCCCGGTGGTCAAAAAAGCCTTTGAAGCCGACTGCAGCTGCGAGCTGAAGTTCGTGGCGCTGGAAGATGGCGTGTCGCTGCTCAACCGTCTGCGCATGGAAGGGAAAAACAGCAAGGCCGACGTGGTGCTCGGGCTGGATAACAACCTGCTGGAGGCCGCCTCGCAAACCAAACTGTTTGCCAAAAGCGGCGTCGCGGCCGATGCCGTTAACGTCCCGGGCGGCTGGAAAAATGACACCTTTGTGCCGTTCGACTACGGCTACTTTGCGTTTGTCTACGATAAAAACAAGCTGAAAAATCCGCCGAAGAGCCTGAAAGAGCTGGTTGAGAGCGACCAGAAATGGCGCGTGATCTATGAAGATCCGCGTACCAGCACGCCAGGGCTGGGCCTGCTGCTGTGGATGCAAAAGGTCTACGGGGATCAAGCGCCGCAGGCGTGGCAGAAGCTGGCCGCCAAAACCGTGACCGTAACAAAAGGCTGGAGCGAAGCCTACGGCCTGTTCCTGAAAGGCGAAAGCGACCTGGTGCTGAGCTACACCACCTCTCCGGCCTACCACATTATCGCCGAGAAGAAAGACAACTACGCCGCCGCGAATTTTGCTGAAGGGCACTACATGCAGGTAGAGGTCGCCGCGCGGACCGCCGCCAGCAAACAGCCGGAGCTGGCCGAGAAGTTCCTGAAGTTTATGGTTTCACCGGCGTTCCAGAACGCCATTCCAGCGGGCAACTGGATGTATCCCGTCACGAACATTTCCCTGCCGGCCGGTTTCGAGCAGTTAACCAAACCACAAACCTCGCTGGAGTTTACGCCGCAGCAGGTCGCCGCGCAGCGCGCAGCATGGGTAAGTGAATGGCAACGCGCCGTCAGCCGCTGATTCCCGGCTGGCTACTTCCCGGGCTGCTCGCCGCCGTTGTGATGGTGGCGGTCAGTCTGGGGGCTTTTCTTGCCCTGTGGTTTAACGCGCCAGAGAGCGACATGCTCGCCCTCTGGCACGACAGCTACCTCTGGCACGTGGTCCGGTTCTCCTTCTGGCAGGCGTCACTTTCTGCCCTGCTGTCAGTCATCCCCGCCATTTTTCTTGCACGCGCGCTGTATCGGCGGCGCTTCCCCGGCAGGCAGGCGCTGCTGCGCCTGTGCGCCATGACGCTGATCCTGCCCGTGCTGGTGGCCGTATTTGGTATTCTGAGCGTTTACGGTCGCCAGGGCTGGCTGGCGTCGCTGTTCGGCCAGCTTGGTCTGGAGTGGACCTTCTCTCCTTACGGACTGCAGGGCATTCTGCTGGCGCACGTCTTTTTCAATATGCCGATGGCGACGCGCCTTTTTTTGCAGGCGCTGGAAAACATTCCCGGCGAGCAGCGCCAGATTGCCGCCCAGCTCGGCATGCGCGGCGTGTCGTTCTTCCGCTTTGTCGAGTGGCCGTGGCTGCGCCGACAGATCCCACCCGTGGCGGCGTTAATCTTTATGCTCTGCTTTGCCAGCTTTGCCACCGTGCTGTCCCTCGGGGGCGGGCCGCAGGCCACCACGATTGAGCTGGCGATTTATCAGGCGCTGAGTTACGACTACGATCCAGGCCGCGCCGCGCTGCTGGCGATGGTGCAGATGGGGTGCTGCCTTGTGCTGGTGCTGTTGAGCCAGCGGCTGAGCAAAGCCATTCCCCCCGGCAGCAATCAAATAACCGGCTGGCGCGACCCGCAGGACAGCCTGCCCAGCCGCGTCACCGATTTTGTCCTGATCGCGCTGGCGCTTCTGCTTCTTCTGCCGCCGCTGATGGCCGTTATCGCTGATGGGCTGAACCTCAATCTGATGTCCGTCCTGCAACAGCCCGTCCTCTGGCAAGCCACCTGGACCTCGCTGCGCATCGCGCTGGCAGCCGGATTGCTGTGCGTGATCCTGACCATGATGCTGCTGTGGAGCAGCCGTGAGCTCTACGCTCGCCATGCGCAAAAGGCCGGACAGATGCTGGAACTGACGGGCATGCTGATACTGGCGATGCCGGGGATCGTGCTGGCGACAGGCTTCTTCCTGCTGTTCAACAGCACCGTCGGCCTGCCGGAACGCGCCGACGGCATCGTCATCTTTACCAACGCCTTAATGGCCATCCCTTACGCGCTCAAGGTGCTGGAAAACCCGATGCGCGACGTCAACAGCCGCTACGGTTTGCTGTGCCAGTCGCTGGGCATGCAGGGCTGGCAGCGGCTGAAGGTGGTCGAACTGCGCGCGCTAAAACGTCCGCTGGCACAGGCGCTGGCGTTTGCCTGCGTGCTCTCCATTGGAGATTTTGGGGTCGTGGCGCTGTTCGGCAACGACGATTTCCGCACGCTGCCCTACTGGCTCTATCAGCAAATCGGCTCTTATCGCAGTCAGGACGGGGCGGTCACCGCGCTGTTGCTCCTTATACTGTGCTTTGCCTTATTTACCGTTATCGAAAAACTTCCGGGGCGTGATGTTAAAACTGACTGATGTAACGTGGCTTTATCAGCATCTGCCGATGCGCTTCACGCTCTCCGTGCGCCAGGGAGAGAGGATTGCGGTGCTTGGCCCAAGCGGCGCGGGAAAAAGCACCCTGCTTAATCTGGTTGCGGGTTTTCTGCAGCCGGCAAGCGGCTCGATCGTCATCGATAACCGGGATCATACCCACACGCCGCCCGCCAAACGTCCGGTCTCCATGCTGTTCCAGGAAAACAACCTGTTTACCCACCTGACGGTGCGGCAAAACATTGCCCTGGGAATGCATCCGGGGCTGAGGCTGAACGATGCCCAGCGCCATAAGCTGGAGGAGATTGCCGCGCAGATGGGGATCGCCGGGTTTATCGACAGGCTGCCGGGCGAGCTTTCCGGCGGCCAGCGTCAGCGCGTGGCGCTGGCCCGTTGTCTGGTCCGCGAACAGCCGATGCTGCTGCTGGATGAGCCGTTCTCGGCGCTCGATCCGGCGCTGCGTCAGGAGATGCTGACGCTGGTGCAGGACGTCTGTCAGCGCCAGCAGCTGACGATGCTGATGGTGTCGCACAGCATAGAAGATGCCGCGCGGATTGCCCCGCGATCGGTGGTCATTGCCGAAGGAAGAATCGTGTGGGATGGGGTGACGGAAGAACTTTTGAAGGGTAAAGCGGGGGCGTCTTCACTGTTGGGGATTCGTGCGGTCTGATGCCCTCACCCTGGCCCTCTCCCACAGGGCTGAGAAATCCCCAGTAACTTTCAAACCTAAAGCAATGTATGTGCCATCAGGGTTATGAATGCCTTACAGCGATGCCCCGGTCCGGCTGTAAATCGCCGAAGCGTTTCCGTAAGGCCGGGGCGAGGCGCAGGGATGCGCCGAGAGGGCGTGGCCTGCAGGGATGCAGGCTCATGCCCGACCCGAAAGCCTGAAGGAATAAGCTGAGGGCACCGCGAAGCGGCGATTTACCGCCGGGAGCCCGGGTCGCCAGGATGGTGGCGATTGAGCCACCCTGGCACGTTCACCGGTCATTTTGTCACAAAGTAGCAAGGAACATGAAGTGAACGGAATGACCACTACAGCCGTATGTTCCCCCCCTCACCCCAACCCTCTCCCTCAATGGAGAGGGGGCCGAATGTGCTGGCATTATTTTGTGGGGATCCCTCAACCCACAGGGAGAGGGAGAAAGGAATCTACCCCTCTGGCTTAAACTGCGGGTTCGCCAGCATAAAACCCCCGTCGACGATAAACGATTGCCCCGTCGTGTAGCTGGCGTCGCTGTCGCACAGCCACGCCACCAGGCTGGCAATCTCTTTGGTGTGGCCCGGCCTCGCCAGCGGGATTTCCGGCATTGAGCCTGCCTTCACTCCGCTGTCGTCCATGTCATTCATCGGCGTGGCAATGGCACCCGGCGCGACGGCGTTCACCAGGATGTTGTGCTTAACCAGCTCCATCGCCATGGATTTGGTTAACCCGCCGAGCGCGTGTTTCGCCGCCGTGTAGGCACTCGCTTCCGGCAGAGGCGTGTGTTCATGCACCGAGGTAATGTTCACAATCCGCCCCCCGTTCCCCTGCTTCACCATCTGCCGGGCGGCAATTTGTGAACAAAGAAACGCGCCGTCCACGTCGACGGTGAAAATTTTCCGCCAGTCGTCAAACGCCATATCAAGGAACGGCGCTTTGCTCATCGCCCCCGCATTATTGACCAGCACGTCCAGTCGACCAAAGCGCGCAATCAGCGTGTCAATGGCCTCGGCGCCTTCCGGCAGCGTGCTTAGATCCAGATGGATAGCCTCCGCGCGCTGCCCTTTTGCTTCGACTTCACGGCAGGTTTCCAGCGCCCCTTTTTCATCCGAGTGCCAGGTGACGCCGATATCAAACCCGCGCTCGGCCAGCATCAGGGCCGTGGTTTTCCCAATCCCGGAATCCGATGCGGTAACAATCGCTACTCTGGTCATACTCACCTCCTGAAAAACAGCAAAGAGGTAAGTATAGATAATGACCTTTTTTAGCCATGATGATAACCACCACCCAGCGCCGACGTCAGCTGCAGCGTGGCGTCGACATACTGGCCTTTTAGCAGCAATCCTTCGAGGTGCTCTTTGAGGGCCGGTATTCTGGCTTCGCTGACCCGGGAGCCCGCAATGATACCCGCGCTGAAACGGGCCTGGGCCAGCGCCACAACGCGCGCCGCATCTTTTTCAACCTGCTGCTGATGGCTATTCTTCGCCATCAGCGTTTCGACTTCACTGGCCGTGCGCGCCACCTGGTTGACGGCCTCCACCACCGCTTTGTTGTAGTTAGCCACCGAGAGATTATTCTGCGCCTGGGCGATATCCAGGTTGGCGTTTAGCCTTCCGCTGTCAAAAATCGGCAGCGTCAGCCCGGCGGTCACGCCCATCTGCTGGGCGGATGAACGGAACAGATCGCTCAGATGGAGAGCATCCTGCTGCAAGAACGCCATCAGGTTCACGTCAGGATAAAACGCCGCTTTGGCGGCCTCCACCTCGCTCAGGGAGGCTTCGATATACCAGTGTGCCTCCTGGAGATCCGGACGGCGTGCCAGCAGTTCATAGCCGAGCGTCGACGGTAATGCGGCGTCGACCGTCGGCAACGCGTGCCGCGTAAGCTTCACGGAGGAGGAATTCGTCAGCGCGACCAGACGCGCCTCGATGGCTTTCATCTTGCCGTTGACCCCGGCCAGCTGCTCTTCGGTTTTGCTGGCGTTGATATCCGTTTCAACACCCTCCACGGAGGAGGTGATTCCGTGCTGATACAGCTCGCGGTCGGCGCCGATAATATTGTCCTGCTCATGTTTGATCTGCGCGAGGACTTCCCCCACGGCGGCCTGCGTTTGCCATTCCCAGTAGAGCCGCGCCACGCTGCTGGCCAGCAGCTGACGGGTCTGCTCCATCTCCGCCTTTTGCGCATTCACTTTGCCAATTCGGGCCTCGACCCGGGCGCGATTTTTCCCCCACAGATCGAGATCCCAGCCTGCGGTCAGGCCAAAGGTGCCGTTGGTGTACCAGGGCCCGGTTGTCCCCGCAGCCGGATCGGTAAGGGCAAAGGGTCCCATCAGCCCTTCAGCGGACATCTTCTGGCGCTCCGCATCGGCCGAAAAATCAATTTGTGGACCGTCTGCGGCCATCGCGGCTTTGGCCTGAGCTTCGGCAAGCGTAATGCGCTGACGGGCAATTTGCATATCCGGCGCATCGCTCAATGCTTTCGCAATCAGCGAATTCAGTTCGGGATCGTTATAGTCTTTCCACCACGCATTTTTCGGCCAGTCCTGATGATGCAGAACCGTATTCACCGACGCCGCCGTGGTTTGCGTTTTAATGGGAGATACCGTGGCATGTTCTGGCGCGCAGGCAGCCAGAATGAATGCGAAGGGAACACTCAGAGATAAAATAAAAGAACGATTCATTACGCCATATACTCAAAAAATAAAGGCGCAAATTACGCTTGATTCTGTTTATTTTTTTAGTAATACGTGGCAATGCGTAAATTGTCATAAATTTAAATATACCGAAAAGTATTCACCGGAATTATTATTTAAATTTAATTATGCAAATAAAAAATAATCAACCCGACAGCGTAAATGCCCCCTGCCAGGTTGATCGTTTTATTACACTTTCAACGAAGCGCCTTTTGTCGCAATAACCTCTTTATACCAGTAGAAACTTTTCTTCCGGCTGCGCGCCAGCGAGCCGTTACCGCTGTCATCGCGATCGACGTAAATAAAACCGTAGCGCTTAGAGAGTTCAGCTTTAGAGGCGCTCACCAGATCGATTGGCCCCCAGCTGGTATAGCCCATCACCTCAACGCCGTCGTCAATGGCTTCCCGCACCTGCACAAGGTGATCGTTAAGGTAGCTGATGCGATAGTCATCCTGCACCATGCCGTCAGGGTCCGGCTTGTCCTTCGCCCCGAGGCCATTCTCCACGATAAACAACGGCTTCTGATAGCGATCCCAGAGCACGTTTAACAGGGTGCGCAGACCGATGGGGTCAATCTGCCAGCCCCACTCGGAGCTGGCCAGATGCGGGTTTGGCACCATGCTCAGGATATTTCCGCGCGCCTGCTGATTGAGGGCCTCATCCGCAGTGACGCAGCCCGTCATGTAGTAGCTGAACGAGATAAAATCGACGGTCGATTTTAATGCATCGCGGTCGGCATCCGTTACCTCAAGCTGAATACCGTTGTCGCGGAAGAAGCGCCGCATATACCCCGGGTAAGCACCACGGCACTGCACGTCGCCAAAGAACTGCCAGGTGCGGTTTTCCTGCAGCGTCTCCAGAACATTTTCCGGCTTGCAGGTCAGCGGATACATCAGGCCGCCCAGCAGCATGTTGCCGATTCTGGCATCCGGAATAATCTCGTGGCAGGCTTTCACCGCCAGCGCGCTGGCCACCAGCTGATGGTGGATTGCCTGGTAGACCTCCGCTTTGCTGCTGGTTTCCGGCAGGCCCACGCCGGTCATCGGCGCGTGCAGAGACATGTTGATCTCGTTAAAGGTCAGCCAGAGCTTCACCTTCTCCCTGTAGCGCGCAAACACGGTGCGGGCATAGCGTTCAAAGCATTCGATAGTCTGACGGTTGCCCCAGCCGCCGTACTTTTTCACCAGTCCCCACGGCATTTCGTAATGCGACAGCGTCACCAGTGGGGTGATGCTGTACGCGGCCAGTTCGTCAAACAGCCGGTCGTAAAACGCAAGCCCCGCTTCGTTAGGCTCCAGCTCGTCGCCGTTCGGAAATATGCGCGTCCAGGCAATGGAGACGCGCAGGCAGCTAAAGCCCATCTCGGCGAACAACTTGATGTCTTCAGGGTAACGATGATAGAAGTCGATGGCGACATCCTTGATGCCGCTGTCTCCTGGGACGCGCTCAACTACCGGGCCGAAGACTCCCTGCGGCTGAACGTCTGAGGTGGACAGACCTTTTCCCTCCTCCAGATACGCGCCTTCTACCTGATTCGCGGCAACCGCGCCGCCCCATAAAAAATCGTCCGGGAAAGTTTTCATCACGTTCTCCTGTTATTGATGGCTTACGCTGAGTAATGGCGCACCGGCACTGACGGACGTTGCCGCCACGGTCACCACGTCACGATATTCATCGCTGTTGCTGATAATGATCGGGGTCGCCAGGTCGTATCCGGCAGCGATAATCGCCTGTCGGTCAAACTCCAGCAGCAGGTCGCCGGCCTGTACCTTATCGCCCACCTTCACGTGGGCGGTAAACGGCCTGCCGTCGAGCTTCACGGTGTCGATACCCACGTGGATCAACACTTCTATTCCGCTGTTACTGAGCAGGCCAATGGCGTGTTTGGTCTGGAACAGCGAGGCCACCACGCCGGCAAACGGGGCAACCACTTTGTTATCGGAAGGAATAATGGCGGCACCGCTGCCCAGCAGACCGCTGGCAAACGTGGTATCCGGCACCTGGTCGAGCGCCAGAACGGTTCCGGTCATCGGGGACAGGACATCGTCTTCGCCTGCCGAAACGACTGCTTCCGGCGCTTCGTGTCCCCGCATGCCTGCCACCAGCGTCAGCCCGCAGCTCAGCACCAGCGCTACCGCGGTGCCGATCACACCGCCCCACAGCGTGGCGTTTACTCCACCGGGCGGAATCATCTGGGCGATGGTAAAGATATTGGCGAAGCCGAAGGAGTAAACGTGGGTGTCGCTGAAGCCGACAATGGCCCCGCCGATAGCCCCCGCCACGCAGCCAAAGATAAACGGACGGCGCAGCGGCAGGTTTACGCCGTACACAGCCGGTTCGGTAATACCAAATATCCCGGCCGTCACCGATGAGCCGGCCAGCATCTTCTGGCGGGCGTCGCGGGTACGCAGGAAGATCCCGAGCGCCGCGCCGACCTGGCCAAACACCGCCGGGAGCAGCATTGGCAGCATCGAGTCGTGGCCCAGCACCGCGAGGTTGTTAATCATCAGCGGCACCAGCCCCCAGTGCAGGCCAAAAATGACGCAGACCTGCCACAGCGCGCCCATCGCCGCCCCCGCCAGCCACGGCGCCAGAACGTAGATGCTCTGATAGCCGTTCGCCAGCATTTGGCTCAGCCAGGTCGCCAGCGGCCCGATAACGAGGAAAGTCAGCGGCACGGTCACGCCCAGACAGATCAGCGGCGCGAAGAAGTTTTTCATCGAGGAAGGCAGCAGCCTGGTGCTCTGTTTTTCCAGCCAGCAGCTGACCCACGCGGCGAGAATAATTGGGATCACCGACGAGCTGTAGTTGAACCACGTAACGGGGATGCCTAAAAAGGCTTCCGAAACCGCACCCGGCTGCTGGCTGGCGTTAAACGCCGCAATCATCATCGGGTGGGTGAGCGCCCCGCCGATCACCATGGTAATAAACGGGTTGCCGCCGAATTTTTTCCCGGCGGTATAGCCCAGCACCAGCGGGAAGAAGAAAAACAGCGCGTCGCTGGCGGCGAACCAGATTTTATAGGTCCCGCTTTCGGTGGTGAGCCAGCCGCAGACCACTGCCAGCGCCAGCAGCCCCTTCAGGATACCGGAGGCCGCCAGAATGCCAATAAACGGGGTGAAAATCCCGGAGACAATGTCGATCAGACGGCCCAGCAGATTACCCTTTTCCCCTTTTTCTTCCACGACTGGCGCGTCGTCGGTGAGCCCGGCCTCGCTGCGCACCGCCTGCCAGACGTCGTGAACGTGGTTGCCAATCACCACCTGAAACTGGCCGCCGCTTTCGACCACCATGATCACGCCCGGGTTTTTCTTTAGCCCTTCGGCATCCGCTTTCTGGTTCTCTTTCAGTTTGAAGCGAAGCCGGGTCGCGCAGTGCACGAGGCTGACGATGTTCTCTTTTCCGCCAACGTGGCCGAGAATATCCTTCGCTAATGCCTGGTATTCCATCTCGATTTCCTTACATCCGATGCCCGCAGGCACCTGTTGACTGAGTACAAAAATAAAAAAACCCGAGAACGTCCTTCTTTCGAAGGCCGCGCTCAGGTTTTGCTTGCGTGATGCAGTAACAATCCAGATTTGAGGCTTAACGCCCCTCTTTTCTCACCCGCTCGATATGAATAGCGAGGAACATAATTTCTTCGGTTGTCAGCTCGCGCTGATAGCTTTTGTTCAGGTGCTGCGCGATTTTCTCGGCGCATTTCCACGCTTTCGCGTAGTTGTCTTTTACCGCCGTATGCAGCGAGACATCGTCATCCTCCACCACGGTGCGGGTAAGCATCCGCTGGGCAAAAAACTTCAGATGCGTCACGAAACGCTGGTAGCTGAGCGAGTCTTCATCGTACTCAAGCTGCAGCTGATACTTCACCAGCTGCAGGATCTCCTGCATAACCCGCGTCACGTGCATCACTTCCGGCATTTCGCTGTTCAACTGCGCGGTGACCAGATGCAGCGCGATGAACCCGGCCTCATCCTCCTCCAGTTCGACGTTCAGGCGTCTGGCAATAATGCTCCGCGCCTCCTGCCCTAATTCGAACTCCTTCGGATACAGCCGTTTAATATCCCACAGCAGCACGTTTTTGATCGCCAGCCCTTTTTTCTGCCGTTCGATCGCAAAGTAGCAGTGATCGGTTAGGGTGATATACAAACTCTCCTGCAATTTTCCGAGCCGCTGCGCCGCCAGCTCGATGATGCGGTCGCAGGTGGTCATCACCTCCAGCGGAATTTGACTCAGCAGCTCGCCAAGTCGACGCACCAGCTCATCGCTTTGTAACGCAAATACCTTTTCAACCAGCGCCGTATCCAGCGCTTCACCGACGCGCTTCTGAAAGGCCAGCCCACGGCCCATCACCACCTGTTCGCGCCCGCGCTCATCCTGAACAACCACCACGTTATTATTGAGTATCTTGGCGATTTTCATCTGAACCCCAGAAACAAAAAAACCTGACCTCCGGCAGATGCCAGAAAATCAGGTTTTGCCTGCCTAAGCAGTAACAATCCAGTTCTGGCACTCTATCAGTTTCATTCGTAGCCTCAATACGTCACGCGTCAGAAACGTGACGCGGATCGACATTGCTAGAACGTCACGACGGTTTTCAGCTCCGTTACCCAGGCATCCTGCGTCCGGGATACACCACCCGGATGGTGCCAGTACTGAATGCCCGGCTGCAGCTCCAGCCACGACACCGGACGGAAGCGATAGTAAAACTCTCCATTCAGGGAGTGGCCCGGCACCGGGTGATACGCCGGATTGTCATAATCGCTTACGCCGCTCACGCTGTTCAGGTAACGCTGGTTGCGCGCGTACTGGCTGCTCATATCAATCCAGGTTAAACCAAAGCCAATCCAGTCTTCCGGCCGGGCGTCAAACAGCCCGCGGTAGCGCAGCGAGGCGGCGTAAACCTGGTGCATGTAGTTAGTGCTCCGATCCGCAAGGCTCATGCTGAACGAGGTGCTCAACCCGCGATTCGGATCGTCCTGATGCTGCGTAAGCTGCTGGTTCAGCCCGGCGTACATAAACCAGGTTCGGCTGTGCGTTTCAAACCCGTCCGGGTCCGTCACGCCCGCACCGCCGGATTTGCCGCGATAGAGATCGGTTTGCGGCGCGTTGGTAAACACCACGCCCAGGTTGTACGCGCCCGGCAGGCCGTTAATCAGCGGACGCGCTTCGATTTCAACGGGCAGCAAGACCCCTTTGCTGCCCTTCGTCGACCAGCTCCAGGCGTGGCTGCGGCTGGAGGCCTGCGGATTCTGCTCCATCACGCCGCCTTTTAAGGTGACGGTTGGCGTCAGCTTATACTCCAGCGTGGTGCCCCAGGTGTGAACGTTCCAGTTGTTCCAGGTCAGCGAGTTGGCAGACTTCCCACCGCACTGGGACAGCAGCTGGAAATCACAGGGGATAATTTGGTCGAAGGTTTGCACCTTGTTCATCATCCCGATGCGCCAGGTGAGACGCCGGTCGTCAAAGCTGCGGGCAAAGGTCAGCCAACCCAGACGGGTAATCGACTGCCCTCCCCAGCTCTCCTGGGTCAGGTCGTTAAAGTTGACGCGCGGATCCTGCACGCGTTTGGTGGTGAGATCGTCATTGTGGTTGCGGTTGACGATGTTCCCCTCGATGCGCGCATCCGGGATACCGGTCCAGCGCTCCAGATCCTGGTTGAAGGTCAGCGCAAACTGGTCAATATAGGCCACGTGTGAGTCGTGGTTATAGCCACCGCCGCCGTTCCAGCCAATTTCATTCAGATACCCGAGGTTATAGGTAAAACCGTTATCGTTTAGGATTTTACGTATGCCGAGCATTTCGCCCAGAACTGGCTCCGGCGGGGCTTCAAACCCTAATACCGTTCCATTCCACTCCTGCGCCATTGTTAAAGGCGATATCATCAATAAAGCGAGGCCATAGAGATTATTTTTATATGTCATAATAGCAACCTGTAGCTGAGTATTATTGCGTAACCGTTCGCAGGAAATTTTTCTATTCCCTGTCGATATTTCATTTTTTTAAAATCAGTAAAAAGCGCTAAGCCAAATGTCTCTCCTGCGTAAACGACAGGCAAAAAAAAAACCTAAGCGCTCCACAGCGAAAATGCTGTGAAACGCTTAGGTTTTGCCTGTTAACCAGTAACAATCCTGCGTTGAAAACAGTGGCACCTTAACACCGTCGCGCCACGTTGAAAACCAGAACTGTTTTCTGGTTTAAAAAAGTGTGAGCAATTTAACGCTTATTATTTTGACTGAATCACCCGGGCAATATCAGACGAAGTCTGTAATGTCCGAATCTCCTGAAATAATCCCAGCGCTTCATCGTACTCTTTGCGTAAATAACTTAGCCACTGCTTAATTCGCGCGACGTGATACAAACCGGTGTCGCCCTGCTTTTCAAGACGGCTATATTTTTGCAGCAGCGTGACGACGTCTGCCCAGGGCATACGCGGTGCGTTATATTTCACTACCCGGCTGAGATTAGGCACGTTCAGCGCGCCGCGGCCGATCATGACCGCATCGCAGCCGGTGGCCTGCAGACAGGCCCGCGCGCTCTCGTAGTCCCAGATTTCGCCGTTGGCGATCACCGGAATGGTGAGGCGTTTGCGGATCTCACCGATAGCCTGCCAGTTAATGCGCTCGGCTTTGTAGCCATCTTCTTTTGTGCGGCCATGCACCACCAGCTCGGTAGCCCCGGCCTGCTGCACCGCATCGGCGATCTCGAACTGGCGGGCATCGCTGTCCCATCCCAGGCGCACTTTAACCGTCACCGGCAAATGCGAGGGCACGGCCTCGCGCATGGCTTTCGCGCCGCGGTAAATCAGCTCAGGATCTTTCAACAGCGTCGCCCCGCCGCCGCTGCCGTTCACCAGCTTTGACGGGCAGCCGCAGTTGAGATCGACGCCGTAAGAGCCCAGCTCCACCGCGCGGGCGGCGTTTTCCGCCAGCCATTCAGGATACTGGCCGAGGAGCTGAATGCGCACCAGCGTCCCGGAAGAGGTCCGGCTGTGGTTGTGCAGCTCGGGGCACAGCCGATAGAAGGATTTTACCGGCAACAGCATATCGACCACGCGCAGAAACTCCGTCACGCAGAGATCGTAGTCGTTTACCTCGGTCAGAAGCTCGCGCACGAGGGAATCGAGCACGCCTTCCATTGGGGCCAGTAAAACACGCATAGCAGTACCTGTGAAAAAAGACGCGCTATAGTATCTGCTCTGCCCGAGCGTGGAAAGCACGACGTTCCATTCCGGAATGTCTGTTATGCTCAAATTTCATGATGTGATCCGTGGCACATTTTTAGGTTTAATTGTATGATGAATGCGTTTCAGCAAGGACTATCACCATGAGCAAATCATTGAACATTATCTGGCAATATCTGCGCGCATTCGTCCTGATCTACGCCTGCCTGTATGCCGGGATTTTCGTCGCATCGCTGCTGCCCATCACCATCCCCGGCAGCATTATCGGGATGCTGATCCTCTTCGTCTTGCTGGCGCTGCAGATCCTGCCCGCAAAATGGGTCAACCCCGGCTGCTTCGTCCTCATCCGCTATATGGCGCTGCTTTTCGTGCCCATCGGCGTCGGCGTCATGCAGTATTTTGATTTGCTCAAGGCCCAGTTCGGCCCGATCGTGGTCTCCTGCGCGGTCAGCACGCTGGTGGTTTTCCTGGTGGTGAGCTGGAGTTCGCATCTGGTGCACGGCGAACGTAACGTGATTGGGGAGAAAACCAAAAAATGATGGCCAATATCTGGTGGTCGCTGCCGCTCACTCTGGCAGTGTTTTTCGCCGCACGTAAGCTTGCCGCGCGTTTCAAAATGCCGTTGCTGAACCCCCTGCTGGTGGCGATGGTGGTGATTATTCCGTTCCTGCTGCTCACCGGCATTCCTTACGAACGCTACTTTGCCGGCAGCAAAATTTTAAACGACCTGCTGCAGCCCGCCGTCGTGGCGCTTGCCTTTCCTTTATATGAGCAGCTGCACCAGATCCGCGCCCGCTGGAAATCCATCATTACCATCTGTTTTGTCGGCAGCCTGGTGGCGATGATCACCGGCACGTCGGTGGCGCTGCTGATGGGGGCTTCCCCGCAGATTGCCGCTTCTATTCTGCCTAAGTCGGTGACCACCCCTATCGCAATGGCCGTCGGCGGCAGCCTCGGCGGGATCCCGGCCATCAGCGCAATGTGCGTCATTTTTGTCGGTATTCTCGGTGCGGTGTTTGGCCACACCCTGCTGAACGCGATGCGTATTCATACTAAAGCGGCACGGGGGCTGTCGATGGGCACCGCCTCGCACGCGCTGGGCACGGCCCGCTGCGCGGAGCTGGATTATCAGGAAGGGGCGTTTAGCTCCCTGGCGCTGGTGATCTGCGGGATTATCACCTCCCTGCTTGCCCCGTTCATTTTTCCGCTTATTCTGGCGGTGATGGGCTAAAATTTGCGATGCGTCGCGCAAATTTCATTTTGATTTCATAAGTTGCATACATAATGAGAAGTGGATCACATATAAAGCCCAAGCGGCTCCGTAAACTACCGATCCATTAACCTTTATGAGGCAAACGCCATGCACCCACGTTTTCAAGCTGCTTTCGCCCAGCTTGCAGAGAATTTGCAGTCAGCCCTGGCTCCCGTACTGGCAGATGCGCACTTCCCCGCCCTGCTGACCGCGGAGCAGGTCACGATGCTGAAACAGGCAACGGGACTGGACGAAGACGCGCTGGCTTTCGCACTGCTTCCCCTGGCTGCCGCCTGCGCGCGGGCCGATCTCTCCCACTTTAACGTCGGGGCCATTGCCCGCGGCGTCAGCGGCACCTGGTACTTCGGCGGCAATATGGAGTTCCTGGGCGCCACCATGCAGCAAACCGTTCACGCCGAGCAGAGCGCCATCAGCCACGCCTGGCTGCGCGGTGAAAAAGCCCTGAGCGCCATTACCGTTAACTACACCCCGTGCGGACACTGCCGTCAGTTTATGAACGAGCTGAACAGCGGGCTGCAGCTGCGCATCAACCTGCCTGGCCGCGCGCCGCACACGCTGGCGGATTACCTGCCCGACGCGTTTGGCCCGAAAGATCTGGAGATCAAAACCCTGCTGATGGACGATCAGGACCACGGTTTCGCCCTGTCCGGCGATGACCTGAGCCAGGCAGCCATTCGCGCAGCCAACAAGAGCCACACGCCGTACAGCAAATCCCCAAGCGGCGTGGCGCTGCAGTGCCGCGATGGCCGAATCTTCACCGGCAGCTATGCGGAAAATGCCGCGTTTAACCCAACGCTTCCGCCGCTGCAGGGCGCGCTCAACCTGCTGAGCCTCAACGGCTATGACTACCCGGACATTCAGCGCGCCATTCTGGCTGAAATTGCCGATGCGCCGCTGATCCAGTGGGATGCCACTGCCGCAACGCTTAAGGCGTTGGGCTGCACGACGATTGACCGCGTGCTGCTGGCGTAAACCTTCCGGCGGGCAGAAATGCCCGCCAGTTTGCTGAAAAACCCCTCAGTTGAGTCGCTGTTTCTTGCGCTAACCAGGCGGGTAAAGTAGCCTGAGTTAAATTTCACCTTCGGTACGAGCCATCTGCATGTTAAAGCGCGTTTTTTACAGCCTGTCTGTCCTGGTCGGCATACTGCTGTTGATCGTGCTCGGTCTCGACCGCTGGATGAGCTGGAAAACCGCCCCCTACATCTTTGACGACCTGCAGGACCTGCCCTACCGTCAGGTTGGCGTGGTGCTCGGCACCGCCAAGTATTACCGCACCGGCGTCATTAATCAGTATTACCGTTACCGCATTCAGGGCGCGCTGAACGCCTACAACAGCGGCAAGGTGAACTATCTGCTGTTGAGCGGCGATAACGCGCTGCAAAGTTACAATGAACCGGTGACGATGCGTAAGGATTTGATTGCCGGGGGCGTGGATCCTGCCGATATCGTGCTCGACTACGCCGGGTTCCGCACCCTGGACTCCATCGTCCGCACTCGCAAGGTCTTCGATACCAACGACTTCATCATCATCACCCAGCGCTTCCACTGCGAGCGCGCGCTGTTTATCGCGCTGCATATGGGCATTCAGGCGCAGTGTTACGCGGTGCCGTCGCCAAAAGATATGCTGAGCGTGCGCGTGCGCGAGTTTGGTGCCCGCTTTGGTGCCCTGGCAGACCTGTATATCTTCAAACGTGAACCGCGCTTCTTAGGCCCGCTGGTGCCGATTCCGGCGATGCACGAAGTGCCGGAAGACGCGCAGGGCTATCCGGCCGTCACGCCCGAGCAGCTGCTTGATATGCAGAAAAAAGAGAAGTAACAGGGCCGTCTTTAGACTTTCTTTACGCCGCTGTTGACGCTTTTTATCTCGCCTTTACGTCGGCTCTTTTAAGCTGAGTTCACTGCCGCTACGGCTTCATTGAAGAATGACTATGAACTCGATAATGAACGCGTTTTTCCTCAAAAGTCTCCGCCCCTATTTTAACTTTCCCGGTTTATCACTCCCCGGCGCACCCGGTTCCGGTCTCTGGCTGGATGAAAAAATTGACGCCCTGCAGCACAACGTCGCCGTGGAAGTGGCCGATTACCTGGAACGTTTCCCGCAGACGAAACATATCGACGTTTACCTGAACGATATCAACGGCACGATGCGCGGCAAGCGCCTCTCGGTAGAGAGCATGCTGAATCTGGAAAAAGGCTGTTATTTTCCGCTGTCCGTATATTCGATGGACCAGAAGGGAAAAATCGCCGCCCCGCTTTATGATGAACCCGACCGGCTGTGCGTCCCGGTTGCCGGATCTTTGCGTCCCTGCCCGCAGGATCCGGAGCATAACGCGCAGATCCTGCTGACGATGAAGGACAGCGACGATAGCCCCTGCCCGCTTGAGCCGCGCGTGATACTGCAGAACGTTGTGGCCCGCTTCCACCAGCACGGCCTCTTTCCGGTCATCGCGCCTGAAATCGAGTTCTACCTGACGGGACGGGGAGATCGCGATCCACAAAATCAGGGCTGTTTTCATATGGATACCTCGTCGGCCCATACGGAACTGTTTGACGAGCTGGAACAGCTGGCGCACCTTCAGCGCATTCCGCTGTCCGGGGTCGTGGCGGAAGCAGAGTCCGGTCAGTATGAATTAAACCTGAAGCACAGCCATCGCGTCGTTGAGATGTGCGATAACGTGCTGGCGCTGCGCCGCCTGACCCGATACGTCGCTGAAAAGCACGGCCTGCAGGCCAACTTTATGGCTAAGCCGTTCAGCGAGCTGTCCGGCAGCGGTTTGCACGTCCATTTCAGCCTGAACGATAGCCGTGGCGAAAACGTTTTTGCCTCGCCGGTGAACGCCCTTAACAGCATGATGCGCTTGTGCATCGCGGGCCAGCTGGCGCTGATGCCCGCCTCTGTCGCCATTCTGGCACCGGGCGTTAACGCGTTTCGTCGCCTGCGTAAAAACCTGACGGAGCCGGTGTTTAACTCCTGGGGCTACAACACCCGCTCCGCCGCGTTGCGCATTCCCTGCTCGGATGAGCACAACCGCCGTATCGAGTACCGTCTGGCCGGGGCCGACGCCAATCCGTATCTGGTGGCGGCAACCGTCCTGATCGGCATGCTTTACGGGCTGGAACATATCGACGAGGGGGATCTCCCTGAACCGCAGCACGACCAGCCCGATCTGCCGCTGTTCCAGCAGGAGGCGATTGAGGCCTTTGCCCGCTGTCAGTATCTCACCGACAGCCTGGGCGACGCCTTTTCCGAACAGTGGGTCGCCTGCAAGCTTTCTGAGCTCGACTGGTTTGAACGCATCGTGACGCCAGAGGAGTCGCATCTGGCATAGGGCATAAAAAAGCCCGCTCGGTGAGCGGGCCCGGATATAGCCAGAGATGATTACTTCTTACGGGCGTACTTCAGTGAATCCAGCGCAACGGCGAAGATAATGATGGCGCCCTTGATGATGTACTGCCAGTACGGGTTCACGCCGATGTAGGTCAACCCGTAGTTGATGACGGTGAAGATGATCACACCGGTCACCACGCCGAGCACCGTCCCGACGCCGCCGCTGAAGGAGACGCCGCCCACCACGCAGGCTGCGATCGCATCCAGCTCGTACATGAAGCCAAGGTTGTTGGTGGCAGAGCCGATACGGCCCGCTTCCAGCATCCCGCCGAAGGCGTAGAACACGCCGGACAGGGCATAGATGATGAGCAGGTTCAGGGCCACGTTTACGCCGGACACCTTCGCCGCTTCCGGGTTACCGCCGATAGCGAAGATGTTTTTACCAAAGCGCGTCTTGTTCCACAGGATCCAGACGAAGGCCACCGCAATCAGCGCATAGAAGGTGATATACGACAGGCGGAAGCTGCCGAGCGCGATAAACCCTTGGGTAAAGGTCGAGAAGCCGCTGTCAAAGCCAGAAATGGGCGACGCGCCGACGAAGTCGTAGTACAGGGAGTTGATACCGTAAACGATGATCATCGTACCCAGGGTGGTGATAAACGGCGTCACGTTGAGATAAGCGATGATAATACCGTTGATCAGACCAATCACCGCCCCGATGGCGCAGACAATCAGGATCACCACGAAAATCGGCATGGTCGCCATTTCCGGGAAGACCTTGTTGGCGTTTTCCATCGACTGCAGCAGGGTTGCCGCGATAACCGCCGCCAGGCCCACCTGGCGACCGGCAGAAAGGTCCGTCCCCTGGGTCACGATCAGGCCCGCCACGCCCAGCGCGATGATAATACGCACGGAGGACTGGGTCAGAATGTTACTCAGGTTCAGCAGGCTTAAGAACGTAGGGTCCTGGAAAATAATGATTGCCAGCAAGACTAAAAGAACAACGTAAATACCGCCTTCTTTCAGGTAAGTGAGAAAACTTTTTTTATTTAACGCACTCATGAGGAGCCCCTGATCTTAAAGGTGCAAAGACGCAAGACGCAAAATTTCGTTTTGCGTTGTCGTTTTGGTGTCAACAATACCGGCGACGAGACCATTGCTCATAACCAGAATACGGTCTGTGATCCCTAACAGTTCCGGCATTTCGGAAGAAATAATAATGATCCCTTTATTCTTTTTCGCCAGCTCGGCAATCAGCTGATAAATTTCAAACTTCGCGCCGACGTCAATCCCGCGGGTCGGTTCATCCAGCATCAGAATTTCTGGCTGGGTCAATAACCAACGGCCAATAATGACTTTTTGCTGGTTACCGCCCGACAGCGAACCAATTTGGGTGCGGTGGCCTGGCGTTTTCACGCGCATGGAGTCAATCACCCATTGGGTATCGCTCTTCATGCGGGAGTTATCCAGCAGCCCGACTTTGTTTTTGTAATTGCGAATGTTAGAAATTAACGAGTTAAAGTTAATATCCAGATAGGCATAAATACCGGTCGAACGACGCTCTTCCGTCACCAGCGCAAAACCATTATTAATGGCTTCGTTGGCGTTGTGGTTATTGATTTTCTTTCCGTGCAGCGTGATGGTGCCTTCGGCTTTCTCACGGATGCCAAACAGGGTTTCCACGATATCGGTGCGTTTTGCGCCGACCAGACCGGCAATCCCCAGGATTTCACCCTTGTGCAGGTCGAACGAGACATCGCGGATAGACGGCTGGCGCAGCGAGGTCAGGTTGCGCACTTCCAGGATCACTTCACCCGGCTTGTTCTCTTTATCCGGGAAGCGCTGGTTCAGGGAGCGGCCGACCATCATGGCGATGATCTTGTCCATGTCCAGCCCTTCCAGCGGCTGCGTGGCAATCCACTGGCCGTCGCGCAGGATGGTGATCTCATCGCACAGCTGGAAGATCTCTTCCATTTTGTGGGAGATGTACACAATGCCGCAGCCGCGATCTTTAAGCTTACGAATAATGGTAAAAAGGTGATTAACCTCTTTTTCCGTTAATGACGATGTGGGCTCGTCCATAATGACGATTTTCGCGTCATAGGAGAACGCTTTGGCAATTTCGATCATCTGCATCTGGGAGACGGATAATGTTCCCACGCGGGCGCGCGGATCGATATCAATATCCAGCTCGTCGAAAATCGCCTTGGTGTCGCGATACATTTTGTCCTGATCGACAAAGACACCTTTGGTGGGATAACGCCCCAACCACATGTTATCCATGACTGAACGCTGCAGCACCAGGTTTAATTCCTGGTGAACCATTGAGATGCCGTTTTCCAGCGCTTCTTTCGCTGAATGGAAATCGATCTCTTTCCCCTGAAAAAGAATGCTGCCAGAATCTTTTTGATAGATCCCAAAAAGGCATTTTAATAATGTTGATTTACCCGCACCGTTCTCACCCATCAAAGCATGAATAGAGTGAGGACGCACTTTTAAATTAACATTATCGAGTGCCTTAACGCCGGGAAATGACTTGTTGATACCGCTCATTTCCAACAGGTATTCACCGGATGACTGAGTAGTTGTGCTGACCATAATTATACCTTGTTGGCCTCGCATATCGCGTTATAAAAGGGCGCAACGAATTGCGCCCAGTGAAGACATTTCAAATCACTTATTTACCGATAAACTCAGCCAGGTTGGACTGGTCTACGCCCACGTAAGGTACGCGAACGATTTTGTTGTCAATTTTCCAGCTGGTGCCATCTGCCGCGCCTTTGCCATCGGCGAGGTTTTTCGCCAGATCGAAGGTGGCTTTCGCCTGGTTGTTGGCATCGTTCAGCACGGTACCGGCCATCGCGCCGGATTTAACCAGCGCCAGCGCTTCTGGCAGCGCATCGACGCCGAATACCGGGATAGAAGATTTGTTGTGTGCTTTCAGCGCTTCTACCGCGCCCATTGCCATCGCATCGTTGTTGGCGATAACCACTTCGATTTTGTTGGCATTCGGGCCGGACAGCCATGCGTCCATCTTATCTTTCGCCTGAGCGGTATCCCACATCGCGGTATCTAACGCCAGCTGCTGGGTTTTCAGACCCTTGTCGTTCAGCTCTTTGATGACGTAGGTGGTACGCGCTTCAGCATCCGGGTGGCCTGGTTCGCCTTTCAGCAGCACGAACTGGATCTGACCGTCTTTGTTCAGGTCCCAGTTCGGGTTCGCCGCCCAGTGTTTCGCGATCAGATCTCCCTGAATAATGCCGGACTCTTTGGAGTCGGTACCGACGTAATACGCTTTGTCGTAGCTATCCAGCGCCTTACGGGAAGGTTCTTTGTTGAAGAAGACGATCGGCACGTTCTGGCCGCGCGCTTTTTCAATTACCGTGCCTGCTGCAGCCGGGTCAACCAGGTTGATGGCCAGGGCTTTCACGCCTTTCGCCAGCAGAACGTCGATCTGGTCGTTCTGTTTGGACTGGTCGTTCTGGGAGTCGTTCATCAGCAGCTGAACGTCTGGCGCGGCTTTCGCATCTTTCTCAATCGCTTTACGCACAACAGACATGAAGTTGTCGTCGTATTTATAGATGGTCACACCAATACGGGTATCCGCAGCGTGCGCTGCTGCACCAAAAAGCATGCTTGCCATTACAGCAGACAGGGTCAACACCTTCTTATTCATGGTATCTCCGGTTTTTTATGCAGGGTAGTTCTGGTGAATAACGATCGGCGGGCAGGTGTTAATAAAACGTTACTGACAGCCGAAGTTCACTTATAAAATTTCTTTCTTCCGTGTTCGGTAACGCTCCAGAAATGCGTTTTATTCGTTGTTTGCGGCACATTGGCTATAGTGAAAGTGAATAATCACCGTTACATAGCGTTTCAGCCCCTAAAACGCTGACATCATAGACAGCGCCTTGTTAAGATACTGTGAATTTACTCACAGATTGAAAACGGTTACATCACCTCATGTAATCAGTTAGTGATCGGAACCACAATTTGCCGGGCGGCGACCGAGTGGCGACGCACTAAAGTCGGCATGAAACAATGTGTTGCACCCGGATCCAGCAGCCCTGCCGCCCCCTGTAACGCCAGCTCCGTTGCCAGTTTCGCCATAGAGGCAATGGGATAGCGCACCGTTGTCAGCTGCGGGTCGGTGTAACGCGCAATGGGGATATCATCGAAACCGATGAGTGACAAATGCTGTGGCACCGCAATGCCGTTATCCTTCAGCGCCGTCAGGGCGCCTGCCGCCATGCTGTCGTTATAGGCAAATACCGCAGACAGCTGAAGATTGCGGCCCAGCAGCTCTACCATCGCCGCCTCACCGCCCTGCATGTCCGGCGTGCCGGTCCCTATCCAGCTTTCCGATGGCGTAATACCGTGCTCTTTCAGGGCGTTTTGCCACCCCTCGCGCCGCAGCTCGTCATCTTCGATCCGGTGGCTGGAGGCCAGATAGCCAATCCGCTGGTGCCCGTTGTTGATGAGCATTTTCGTGGCCATCATGGCGCCGCTGACGTTATCCAGCCCGACGCAGCGATGGGCATAGCCGGGAACGATGCGGTTGATCAGCACCATGCCAGGGATCTGCTCCATCAATCCGGTGAGCTCTTCATCGCTCAGGGCTTTTGAATGGACAATCAAGGCGTTACAGCGCTGGCGGATCAGCACTTCGATGGCGTGGCGCTCTTTTTCCGCCTCATGATAGCTATTGCCGATCAGGACATATTTCTGATGCTGCTGGGCGACCATATCGACCGCTTTCACCAGCGCGCCGAAAAAGGCATCTGATACATCCATTACCACCACGCCGATGGTGTCGCTGACCTGCGTCGCAAGCGCCTGGGCGTTGGCATTTGGCCGGTACCCGAGCTGGGTCACAGCCTTCATTACGGTTTCACGGGTTTCAGGGCTAACCAGCGCGCTGTTATTCAGCACGCGTGAGACGGTGGCCACGGAAACGCCCGCCTGGCGGGCGACGTCACGAATGGTGATCATATTCACCATCCTTCAAAGGATTGCAGCAACTCACAGACACCCCCTGTGTTTAGCAAGGTGGCTATTTTGGCAGCGAGAGAAAGGGGACTACGTGAAGAAGCTCACACTCATGAAAACGCTTACATCCGTTTTGTTAATGATTGTGATCCAGATCGTTATCTGGATGTATTCCGCAATGATACCCCTGAAGCATGTGCGGTTAACTGACGCCATACCCACTCCAGCGGCCCCTGGCGGAAATAGCGTAGCCAGAGAACAGAAAACGCCAGGTTAATCACCCAGACCGGAATAACAAACGCCAGCAGCGCGAGGCGGTCGAATTTCATAAACAGGCCAAAGCGATAGAAAAGCGTGGTGCAGACAAGCGTTTGCAGGAGGTAATTACTCAACGCCGTGCGGCCCACGCAGGCGATAGCGCTGACAATCCACAGGCGAGAAAGCGTAGGCCAGAAGCCGTAGATCAGCGCCGCGTAGCCGATGGTCTGGAACGGCGCGCTCAGTTCGCGCGGCACCTGGAGCAGGAACGCGCACCAGCGGTAATCCCAGTGGATGTGCCACTGCACAACCACCGCCGGGAGGTTAATCAGCACGCCGAGCAGCACCAGACCGGCGCCGGTGCGGCGATAGTGCCGCAGGCTGAATTCACCTTTCAGCCAGCCGGTGCGCATCAGCGACGCGCCCATCAGCATCATCCCCGCCAGCTGCCAGCCGTATTGCGCCCCCAGCGCAAGGAGGTTATCCCCCAGCATGTCCGCGCGGTTGCTTATCGCTTCCGTACCGCCTTTCAGCTTCCAGAACTGCTCGTACTGCAGGTTAGCCGCATCCGGGATCCAGGCACGGTTTGTCGCCTCGCCGGAGATCGTCCCCAGCAGCAGCAATACTCCAAGCCCCATGACATAGAGCATCACGCCGGTATTAAACAGGCTTTTTACGCTCTGGGCATCGCGAATGAGGCGCCAGCAGATGAGCCCGACTAGCCCATACGCGAGAAGGATATCGCCGTCCCAGAAAAACAGGCCGTGAACAAAGCCGAGGATAACCAGCAGCGTCAGCCGCGACTGGATCCAGCGCGTGCCGCGTTTGAGGAGAAGCTGAAGACCTGCGCCAAACAGCAGGGCAAAAAGCGTGAGAAATTTAACCTGCGCGAAGAGGTCGAGGATAGCCCACGTCCAGGCATCGCGGAGAGTGATGTCGCCATACCAGGCAGGATTGAGATAAGCGGCCTTCGGCAAACCGAAGGCGCTGATATTAAGCAGCAGGATACCGAGAATGGCGACGCCGCGAACAAAATCGAGCGTGACGTTTCGCTCCATGGTCCCTGCCCTGTAAAACTTAATTGTGGTGACGTACGGCGCGCAGGAACTCCTGGCGGGTATTCTGGCTCGATTTAAACAGACCGCCCAGCGAGGTGGTGGTCGTTGCGCTGGTCGCATCGCGCACGCCGCGCGCCTTCACGCAGTAGTGAACCGCGTCGATAGAAACAGCCACGTTACTGGTGCCCAGCAGCGTTTGCAGCGCGGTCAGGATTTGCTGCGTCAGACGCTCCTGCACCTGCGGACGCTGAGCGAAGAACTGCACGATGCGGTTGATCTTCGACAGGCCAATCACCGTGTCTTTCGGGATATACGCCACGGTCGCTTTCCCGTCGATGGTTACGAAGTGGTGTTCGCAGGTGCTGGTCAGCGTGATGTCGCGCACCGTCACCATCTCATCCACCTTCATCTTGTTTTCAATGACGGTGATTTTCGGGAAGTTGGCGTAGTCCAGGCCGGAGAAAATTTCGTCGACGTACATTTTCGCGATGCGGTGCGGCGTCTCCATCAGACTGTCGTCACTCAGATCGAGATTCAGCAGCTCCATGATATCGGTCATGTGACCGGCAATCAGACGCTTGCGGGTTTCATTGTCCAAATCCTGCACGGGCGGACGCAGGGGCGTTTCAAGACCGCGCGCGACCAGAGCTTCGTGGACCAGGGCAGCTTCTTTACTGAGTGATGACATTTTGTTCTCCTGCAGGTGTGGCGTCTTTTGCCCTCGTTGTGGCAAAAGTATGCTCTCATTGTGCGTGAGGCGGCGCACATAATCCAGTATTCACGACGATAATTATTGCAATTGCTGTTGCCTTTCAGCGTGACGATTCCAGACCAGGGCTCCCCCGACGAACAGCGCCACGCCCGCCAGCCCCAGCGCGGGCTCCAGGCGGTGGGTAAGCCAGGTTGATAACGCCGAGGTGACCGGACCCACCAGTTGCCCAATCGCATACCCGGTGGTGAGCAGGCCTGCCATATAGCGCGTGTGGTTGGGCGCCAGCTCGCGACCGTATAAAAGAGAGAGCTGCACGGCGCACAAAAAGCCGCCGCCCACCAGCAGCCCGCCCGTCAGCAACCCGCCAATCCCCGGCAGCAGCCAGGCCGCCAGCACGCCTGCCCCCTGCAACCACAGAACGATAGCCAGTCTGCGGTTAGCCGTTGAGGTATGGCGCAAAAGAATACTCAGCGCAATGCCCACCACGGCGGCGAGGCCAAATATCGGCCAGACGAACTGGGCGAACAGGCTGCCGGGAAAACGCACCGCCGCCATTTGCGACAGGAAGGTCGCCGGGAGGATATAGCCAAACCCCGCCAGGCTGTAGCTCCAGACCAGGCGCTTTAAATCCGCCGTCAGCACCAGCGGCTCCGGCGCGGTGCCGGGGCGATGGAGCTGACCGGATCGCGGCAGATAGCGCGCCACCAGCGCAATCAGCACCAGCGCCAGCACGCCGTAGATTTGCCATGCCGCCCCGGCCGACAGGGATTTCGCATGAATATAGACGGCGAGCAGACCGCTCAGGGCAATGCCCGCCCCCGGCCCGGCAAACACGGCGGCGCTCAGACCCGGTTTACCCAGCTGTCCCAGCCGTTCGTTGGTCCAGGCGGCAATGAGCACCATGGACCAGCCGCTCATGCAGCCGATAACAAAGCGCAGCAGGCCGTGGACGACGGCGTTATCCGCCGCCGCGGAGAGCAGCGTCAGCGCAACCGCGCCGGTGATGCCAAGCCAGAGGCGCGTTTCAACGAAGCGGTGCGCGCGCATCGCATCCCACGCGCCCACCAGATAGCCCAGATAGTTCATCGCCGCCACCAGACCTGCGCTGGTCAGCGTAAGCTGCCCGGCAGCAATCATCAGCGGCACCTGGGGCGTAAAGGCAAATCGCCCTATCCCCATCGCCACCACCAGCACGACAAACCCACTGAGCGCAATACGCAGCGCCATGACCGCTCCAATTGTTAAATAAAAGTAAATTTATGATGCAGCATCTCGCGGTCTGGCGAAAGTGAAAGTTACTCACAGGTCAATGAAAAGGCTGTATTATGGTTTTTATGAATACGCATTCTCATTAAGGAGCCCTGCATGGAACTGCTCGAAGAGCACCGTTGTTTTGAAGGTCGACAGCAGCGCTGGCGGCACGACTCCACCACCCTGAACTGTGCCATGACGTTCAGCATTTTCCTGCCCCCGGCGGAAAATCCACCGGTTCTGTTCTGGCTTTCAGGCCTGACCTGCAATGACGAAAACTTCACCACCAAAGCGGGTGCGCAGCGTATTGCCGCCGAGCTTGGCATTGCGCTGGTAATGCCCGACACCAGCCCGCGCGGGGATGAGGTGGCCGACGATGCGGCATATGACCTCGGCAAAGGCGCCGGGTTTTATCTGAATGCCACCGAGCAGCCCTGGGCGCGCCACTACCGTATGTATGATTACATTCGCGGCGAGCTGCCTGCGCTGATTCAGTCCGAATTTGCGGTCAGCGAACGCTGCGCCATTAGCGGACATTCCATGGGCGGACACGGGGCGCTGGTGTTGGCCCTGAAAAACCCGGATAAATTTACCAGCGTCTCTGCCTTTGCGCCGATTGTGAACCCCACACAGGTGCCGTGGGGGCAAAAAGCCTTCACACACTATCTGGGTAACGATGAAGCGAAATGGCAGGAATGGGACAGCTGTGCGCTAATGCTGGCCTGCAAAGCGGAAGCGGCGATTCCCACCCTTATCGATCAGGGTGATGCGGACCAGTTCCTCGCCGGACAGCTGCAGCCTGCGGTGTTTGCTGAAGCCGCGCGCCAGAAGGACTGGCCGCTGACGCTGCGCATTCAGCCGGGATACGATCACAGCTATTACTTTATTGCCTCCTTTATTGAGGATCATCTCCGCTTCCATGCGGAGCATTTATTTGCATAAGCGCTGCCTGTTTTGCCCGGTGGCGCTTCGCTTACCGGGCCTACGGGCCTGTGCCCTTATGTAGGCCGGGTAAGGCGCAGCCGCCACCCGGCACATTACCCCATCAGAACTTATAATCCACGCCCACAAAGTAGCGACGGCCATCTTCCGTGTAGCTGTAATCGTCCCGACTCAGATCTTTGTCCAGCAGGTTCTGCACGCCCGCGCGCAGCTTCACGCTTTTCGTCGCCTGCCACGCGGCGCCGGTATTCCAGATAACGTAGCCACCCGGCGTTGGTGCACTGCTGGTCAGCGCGCGTTTCTCACCGGTGTAGTTGCCCTGAACATAGAACGACCAGTCCTGCGTCGCCTTCCAGTCAACGGTTCCGTTGGCGGTATGGAACGGCAGATCGGACAGCGGCTTGTTGCCGCCGTTGCTGATATCACGACCGTCGTTGTAGGTGTAGTTCAGGGTCACCTTCCAGTCGTCCGCCAGCGGGAATTTCAGCTCGGTCTCCACCCCGCGGATGCGCGCCTTGTTAACGTTGTAGTAGCGGAAAATCGGCTCGCCGTCCGCGTTCAGGCCAACGTAGTTTGGGTAGCTCTGCGCCTGCTTCACGTTCGCCGTACGGCTAATGCTGATACGGTCATCGACATTATTCTGGAAGGTGGTAATACTCGCCTGTACGCCCTCTAACCAGCCCTCTTCCCCGCTGTAGTAAAGACCGAATTCGAAGCTCTCGCTGGTTTCCGGCTTCAGGTCCGGGTTACCCACAATCTCACAGGCGCCGCGACACGAGCCGGTGACCCAGTCCGGGCTCAGCTGGAGCAGTGACGGGGCTTTAAACGCCGTAGCCCAGCCCCCTTTCACCGTGACGGTATCGGTCGCGTTGTAGACCAGATACGCCCTCGGGCTCCAGTGGTCGCCGTAGGTATCATGGTCGTCCATGCGGATGCCGGTGGTCAGCGCCAGAGGTTCAAAGATGCGCCACTCATCCTCAAGGAACAGCGCGTACTGGCTTGTCGACGTACTGCTGCCGGAGCCGCCCGTCAGGTTGACCGGATCTTTCAGCTTATCGTGACGCCATTCGCCGCCGAAGGTCATCAGCTGGTTGATTTCGCCGAGCGGCAGCACGTATTTTCCGTCCACCGCGTTGCTCTCGGAGGTGATCGGATTGCTGTTGCCCGGGTTTTTGTTATCAACCTTTTCGCCGTAAACCTTCAGCTCGCTGCTGCCCACACCCCAGCGGCCGTTGTGGCTAAGGGAGTAGTTCTGACGCTCGAGGCGGTTTTTGTCGAGGGAATCCGAGTCGCGATCCTGGCGGTCGAACCCGTAGCCCGCCGTAAAGTCGTGGTTTTCTGACGGCGTCCAGGCGAACTCCACGTTGGCATCGCGGCTGGTAAAGCCCTCAATGCGCGGGGTTTCACCGCTCGCCGTGGTAGAGGACTTCTGCTGA
This sequence comes from Enterobacter sp. 01-M-03-SI-ECC, assembly GCF_047530215.1. Classification (NCBI taxonomy): domain Bacteria; kingdom Pseudomonadati; phylum Pseudomonadota; class Gammaproteobacteria; order Enterobacterales; family Enterobacteriaceae; genus Enterobacter; species Enterobacter sp. 01-M-03-SI-ECC. The sequence continues at coordinate 284,287 of NZ_JBLKDA010000002.1, read as the reverse complement.
CCGTCTTTCTCACGCTTCGCGAGGCTACCGTAGGCTTTCAGCCCCAGCAGGCCGTCCACCAGCGGGCCGCTGGTATAGAACTGACCGTTGTACGTGTCTCCACGGTCGCGATGTTCCTGAATGGTGGAGTCGGCGCTCAGGGTGCCCGTCCATTTCTGACCGATTTTTTTGGTGATGATGTTCACCACGCCGCCGAGCGCATCGGAGCCGTATAGCGAAGACATCGGGCCGCGCACCACCTCGATGCGTTCAATGGCGTCAACCGGCACCCAGTTGAGGTCGAAATCATTATGGCGGAATACCGCGTTACGCGAGTTGACGCGCTTGCCGTCGATCAGGATCAGCGTATAGCTGCTGTCCAGGCCGCGAATGCTTACCCCCTTACGGTTGTCCCCTTCGCTGGTGAGCTGTACGCCCGGCACATCCCGTAACACATCTTTCAGGTTCTGAACGGGTTTGCGCTGCAAATCTTCCTGGGTGATGACGCTGATGCTTGCCGGCGCGTCTTTCAGGTTTTGCTCGGTCGCGGAGGCCGTGACAACCATTGTGTCGCCGGATTCCGCTGCGATAACAGGCAGGGCCAGGGACATTGCGGACGCGCAAAGTCCTCCCCTGACGAAGGGATTCAACCTAAACATTCCATATCTCCATGAGGTAAATACAACTCAATCAAATCATCATTGCTCACGCGTCTTCCTTGCCGCCCACGTCTGCGGTGGGTCGGTGACACGCTTATTTTTGATAACGATAAAGCAAACGATAATTATTATCAATTAAATTGTTAAGAAATATATCTTTGTTTCTGCGGAGCGGGCATAAAAAAACCCGCTCAAACGAGCGGGCTAAAAGAGAGGAAGTGCGGTTATTTTTTAAATCGTTCCGGGAATTCCATTTCACTGTAGCGAACGAAGTGTGTTCCTTTCGTCAGCTTGTAGCCAAACCAGATGACGAGGAACAGCGGAATACCAATGTAGGTTGCCGTGACGGCGCCCCAGTCAATGGTGTCCGCCAGGAACGCTTCATAGTTCTGTCCCAGCGTAATGATCAGGCACAGAATGAAGGCGAAAATGGGACCCAGCGGGAAGAAGCCGGAGCGATACGGCAGCGAGTTAATATCGTGACCCTGCTTGACGAAGCCGCGGCGGAAACGGTAGTGGCTGATGGCAATCCCCAGCCAGGCGATAAAGCCCGTCATCCCGGAGGTGTTCAGCAGCCACAGGTACACCGTCTGGTTGCCAAACATAGAGGTCAGGAAGCACAGACCGGCAATCACCGTTGTGGCGTACAGCGCGTTGCGCGGTACGCCGCCGCGGGAGAGTTTGGCGAAGATTCGCGGCGCCTTACCGTCGCAGGCCAACGTGTAGAGCATACGGGTAGAGGCGTACATCCCGGAGTTACCGGCTGACAGGACGGCGGTCAGGATAACGGCGTTCATCACTGCCGCAGCAGAAAGCAGACCGGCGTGCTGGAAGACCAGCGTGAACGGGCTGACGCTAATGTCTTTGACGTCATTACGCAGCAGGCTTGGATCGGTATACGGAATGATCAGGCTGATAATCAGGATCGCAAAGACATAGAACAGCAGGATACGCCAGAAGACCTGACGAACCGCGCGCGGAATGTTTTTCTCCGGGTTCTCTGACTCACCGGCGGCGATACCGATCAGTTCGGTCCCCTGGAAGGAGAAGCCGACAATCATTGCCACGCCAATCATGGCCGACAGTCCACCGGCAAACGGCGCATCGCCTGTTGTCCAGTTGCTCCAGCCCGCAGGTTCTGCGCCTTTGAAAATACCAACGATCATCGCCACACCGACGACGATAAAGATGATGACGGTTGCCACTTTGATCAAAGAGAACCAGTATTCCGCTTCGCCGAAACCGCGCACGGAGATGTAGTTCAGCAGGAAGATGACGGCGAGGAACAGGGCGCTCCAGATCCAGCCCGGCGTATCCGGGAACCACCAGTTCATCACCAGCTGCGCGGCGACGAGGTCAACGGCGATAGTGACCGCCCAGTTGTACCAGTAGTTCCAGCCCAGCGCGAAGCCAAAGCCTTCCTCAACGTATTTTTGCCCGTAGGTCGAGAACGAACCGGATACCGGCATATACGCGGCCAGTTCGCCGAGGCTGGTCATCAGGAAGTACACCATCAGGCCAATCAGAATATAAGAGAATAATGCCCCACCCGGGCCGGCTGCCGAAATCGTTGCGCCAGAGGCAACGAAAAGACCTGTACCGATTGAGCCGCCAATGGCGATCATCGTCAGGTGACGCGCCTTGAGTTCACGACGTAGCGTGGGCGCTTCTGTGGTTTTAATTTCTGAAACCATGTGAAAATGCTGTCCATTCAATAAATGAGGCGCGATTGTAGCAGACGATCGCCGTTCCTTCCGGCAGAAATACCCTGTTATAAGAGAGCTTCATGACGCGGCCAGGATTATAAGTAAAGCATCATTTTTCCCTCTCCCCTTTGGGGAGAGTGTTAAATAGCGCAGTAGCGCAGAAAACGCTGCAGCGAGCTGGACAGGTGTTTCTGACGATGGTGAATGCACCACAGCGTGCGCACCAGCTTCGGCAATGGAACCGGGATTTCAACCAGCGACCCGGTCTCAAGCTGTTCGGCAATGACCCGCCGGGGAAAGACAGCTGATCCCCAGACCGTGGCGCACCGCGTGCTTGATGGCCTCCGAGTTCCCCAGTTCCATCCCCAGCTGGAAATGCGGCAGATGAGACAGCAGCAGGTAATCGACAATTTCACGCGTGCCGGACCCCTGCTCGCGCAGGATCCACTGCGCCTGCGCCAGGCGCTCCAGCGTCACCTCGCCCTGCAGTAACGACGAGGCCGGGGAGGCAAACACCACCAGCTCATCTTCCAGCCAGGGCTCGGCGATAATATCGACGTTATGACACGGACCTTCAATAAGGCCGATATCCACGCGGAAATCGATCACCGCGTTGATAACGTCCTGGCTGTTGCCCACGCTCATCTCGAGCGGAAGCGTCGGGAAATCCCGGCGGTAGCGGGCAATCACCTCCGGAAGGATATAGTTCCCGATGGTGCTGCTGGCGTAAACGCGGATCGCGCCGTTGTCTTCACGGAACAGCTGTTCGATTTCGACAGCCTGCTCCAGCAGCGCCAGCGCGCGTGGATAAAGAAGACGACCGTGCTCGTTGACCACCAGACGCTTCCCTACCCTGTCGAAAAGCTGTACGCCCAGCTGCCCTTCAAGATCGGTCAACGCCGCGCTGACCGCAGACTGTGAGAGCGCCAGCATTTGTGACGCCTGGGTCGTCGAGCCGCTTTTCAGCACCTCGGCAAACACTTCCAGCTGACGCAAAGTAATGTGCATGGTTGCTTACCACTTATATAGATTGATTATAAGTATATAATCAATTTTATTTTTAAGCCAGAGCGCCGTAACCTTTAGCCAGACAAAGGAGAAGGTTATGTCAGAAATCACCTTACAACATCATCGTACAGTGTGGCACTTCGTGCCGGGTCTTGCCCTCAGCGCCGCAGTCACCGCCGTCGCGCTATGGGGAGGCAGCATCCCGGCTATTGCAGGCGCAGGTTTCAGCGCGCTGACGCTGGCTATTTTGCTCGGCATGGTCGTGGGTAATACCGTTTACCCGCATATCTGGAAATCCTGCGACGGCGGCGTGATCTTTGCCAAGCAGCACCTGCTGCGTCTCGGGATCATTCTTTACGGCTTCCGCCTCACCTTTTCGCAGATTGCGGACGTGGGCGTGAGCGGGATTGCCATCGACGTCCTGACCCTGACCAGCACCTTTTTGCTGGCCTGCTTTATCGGCCAGAAAATCTTTGGCCTGGATAAGCAAACCAGCTGGCTGATCGGCGCCGGGAGCAGTATCTGCGGCGCAGCGGCGGTGCTGGCAACGGAGCCCGTCGTTAAGGCCGAAGCCAGCAAGGTGACCGTGGCGGTGGCGACGGTCGTGATCTTCGGTACGCTGGCGATTTTCCTCTACCCGGCCATGTATCCGCTGGTGGCCCACTGGTTTAGCCCGGAAACCTACGGCATCTACATCGGTTCGACCATGCACGAAGTGGCCCAGGTGGTGGCGGCAGGTCACGCCATTAACCCGGAAGCGGAAAACGCGGCGGTGATTGCCAAAATGCTGCGCGTGATGATGCTGGCGCCGTTCCTGATTTTCCTCGCGGCGCGGGTTAAGCAGCTGGCGCCGGCGAACAGCAATCAGAAGAGTAAAATCACCATTCCGTGGTTTGCGATCCTGTTCATCGTGGTTGCGATCTTTAACTCCTTCCACCTGCTGCCTAAAGCGGTCGTGGATATGCTGGTGACGCTGGATACCGTGCTGCTGGCGATGGCTATGGCGGCGCTGGGGGTGACCACGCACGTCAGCGCGCTGAAAAAAGCCGGGGCGAAACCGCTGCTGATGGCGCTGGTGCTCTTCATCTGGCTGATTGTCGGCGGCGGCGCGATTAACCTCGCGGTCCATAGCCTGATGGCATAAACCATCTCGTCCTTCTCCTGCTAACCCGCTATCATAAGCGTTTCGGGTTAGCAGGAGTTTTTTTATGAAATATGTTGGAGCGCACGTCAGCGCTGCCGGTGGTCTTGCAAACGCCGCCATTCGTGCCGCCGAAATTGAGGCGACCGCTTTCGCCCTGTTCACCAAAAATCAGCGCCAGTGGCGCGCCGCACCGCTCACCGCTGAGGTGATTGATGATTTCAAAGCCGCCTGTGAGAAATACCGGTACGGGCCCGGCCAGATCCTTCCCCACGACAGCTACCTGATCAACCTCGGTCACCCGGTTGAAGAGGCGCTGGAAAAATCCCGCGAGGCGTTTCTTGATGAAGTCCAGCGCTGCGAACAGCTGGGGCTGACGCTGCTGAACTTCCATCCGGGTAGCCATCTGATGCAGATCGACGAAGACGCCTGTCTGGCGCGCATTGCCGAGTCCATCAACATCACCCTGGACAAAACCAAAGGCGTCACCGCGGTGATTGAGAATACCGCCGGTCAGGGCAGCAATCTGGGCTTTAAGTTCGAACATCTGGCGGCAATCATTGACGGCGTGGAGGACAAATCCCGCGTCGGCGTGTGCATTGATACCTGCCACGCGTTTGCGGCCGGCTATGACCTGCGCACAACCGAGGCGACGAAAAACACGTTTGATGAGTTCGAGCGCATTGTGGGCTTTCAGTACCTGCGCGGCATGCACCTGAACGATGCGAAAAGCGCCTTTGGCAGCCGCGTTGACCGCCACCACAGCCTGGGCGAAGGCAACATCGGCCACGATGCGTTTCGCTTCATCATGCAGGACGCCCGCTTCGACGGAATTCCGATGGTGCTGGAGACCATTAATCCGGACATCTGGGCAGAAGAGATTGCCTGGCTGAAGGCACAGCAAACCGCAGAACAGGCGGCATAAAAAAAGCCGGGTGCGCGATGCGACCCGGCTTTTTTGTTGTTTATCGCTTACGCGGCTTTTGCCACAACTTCCGCTTCAGGACGTTTCAGCACCGCGTAAGAGAGACCCGCCACCAGCGTACCGGCAACAATTGCCAGCAGGTAGCCCAGTACCGGGGTAATGGCGCCAGGGATCAGCAGCACGAACAGACCGCCGTGCGGTGCCATCAGCTTCGCGCCAATCGCCATGGAGATGGCTCCCGTTACCGCACCGCCCACGATACAGCACGGCAGCACGCGCATTGGGTCACGCGCCGCAAACGGAATCGCCCCTTCGGTGATGAAGCACAGACCCAGCACCAGCGCGGCTTTACCGCCTTCCTGCTGCGCTTTATCGAACTTACGACGGGCAATAATCGTCGCCAGGCCGAGCGCCAGAGGAGGCACCATACCTGCCGCCATGATCGCCGCCATCGGCGCGTAGGTCTGGGTACTCAGCAGGCCCACGCCAAAGGCGTACGCTGCCTTGTTCACCGGACCGCCCATGTCGGTACACATCATGCCGCCGAGGATTGCGCCCAGCAGAACCGCGTTCGCAGTACCCATGGTTTGCAGCCAGTGGGTCAGACCCGCCAGGATGCCCGCAACCGGCTTACCAATCAGGTAAATCATCGCCAGACCGACCACCAGGCTGGAAATCAGCGGGATGATCAGAATCGGCTTCAGCGCTTCCATACTCTGCGGCAGCTTCAGCTTCGAACTGATCAGCTTCGCGACGTAACCGGCCAGGAAACCGGCGATGATGCCGCCGATAAAGCCGGAACCGGTGCTCACGGCCAGCATACCGCCGATAAGACCCGGCGTCAGGCCTGGACGGTCAGCGATGGAGAAGGCAATAAAGCCTGCCAGAACCGGCACCATCAGCGCGAAGGCTGAACCCCCGCCGATCTGCATCAGCGCTGCGGCCAGCGTGCCTTGTTCTTTAAACGCGGTGATACCGAACGCAAAGGAGAGCGCGATACAGAGACCACCCGCCACCACCATTGGCAGCATGTACGACACGCCGGTCAGAAGGTGGCGATAGGCGCCTGCGGACTCTTTCTTACCTTCGGTGGCGGTTTTAGCCGCACCGGTAGCCTGATAAGGTTTGGCTTCCGCCAGCGCCTTATCAAACTCCTGCGCGGTCTTTTTCAGCGCCAGGCCAGTGGAGGTACGGTACATTGGCTTACCGGCGAATTTCGCCAGGTCCACTTCGATATCCGCCGCCACAATCACCAGATCGGCCTCAGCGACTTCTTCCGGGGTGATAGCATTACCCGCGCCAACGGAGCCGCGCGTCTCAACTTTTACCCACCAGCCGCGTTTTTTCGCTTCGGTTTCAATGGCTTCAGCCGCCATAAAGGTGTGCGCCACGCCCGTTGGGCAGGCCGTCACCGCAACAATGCGTTTCGGACCCGCCGCCGGAGCCGTCGCGACCGGCGCGCTATAGACAGACGCGTGACCTTTCGCTTCGCTCAGGAACAGTTCCGGATGGGCCACCGCGCGATTAATATCGCCGAGCCACACTTTTTTGCCGTTCAGCGCACTGTCAGCCGGGATTTTGTCGCCCAGGACAATGGCCAGTTCTGCATCACCTGGATTATCGATAATCTCCAGATGTGCTTTTTGTGCCGCCGCGCCCAGCAAGGTCTTCGCCATATAGGCGCGAGCCTGTCCGAGACCGGAGTCAATGATCAGCAGCGTTTTCATTATTCCTCTCCTGCTGTTAGTTAAAAGGTTTTAAGTCAACGCGCGCCATCATCGCGGCTAACTGGGTACGATCGGTAATACCGACATTGCTCTGGCTGACGGCCAGGGCAGCAACGGCGGTGGCAAGACGTAAGGTATGTTCACTGGATTCACGCATCAGCAGGCCGTAAATCAGGCCGCCAACCATGGAATCCCCCGCGCCAACGGTACTCACAACTTCCATTGACGGCGGTTTGGCGATCCATTCGCCGGACGCGTTAACCCACAGCGCGCCTTCTGCACCAAGCGAGATAACCACGTGAGCGATCCCCTGCTCGCGCAGCGCATGGGCAGCGTCAATCACATCTTTTAATTCTGGCAGCTTACGGCCCGCCCAGATCTCCAGCTCGCGGCGATTCGGCTTCACCAGCCACGGCGAGGCTTTCAGGCCCGCAACCAGCGCGTCGCGGCTGCTGTCAAAAATGATGCACGGGCACTGGCTGCGCAGGCGCGTCATCCAGTCGGTAAAGGCTTCCGGGCTCACGCCGGACGGCAGGCTGCCGCTGACGCAGACCATGTCAAACTGGCCCAGCCAGGTCAGAGAGTCGTTCACAAAACGCTCCCAGTCCGACGGCGTCACCTCGAAGCCAGAGAAGTTCAGGTCGGTCACTTCACCGTCTTTCTCCGTCAGCTTAACGTTGATACGGGTACGGCCCTGCACAACCTGAAAACGGTTAGCAATGCCCAGCTCGCTGAACAGCTGCTGAAAACCATCCTGGTTATCTTTACCGAGGAATCCCCCCACGGTGACGTCGATACCGAGATCCTTGAGCACTTTCGCGACGTTGATCCCTTTGCCCGCAGCATGCAGGCCAGTGGTACGCACGAGGTTGACTTCGCCGCGCTCAATTTCCGGGCAAAATCCTACCAGGTCATAAGCCGGGTTCAGCGTAATAGTCGCAACACGTCTGCTCATTATGCGCCCTCCCCCAGACCTGCCGCGATGGCGTCGCCAATCGCTTTCAGCGCCTGTTCAGCATCGGCACCCTGCGCGGTGAAGCGCAGACGGTGGCCTTTCTTCACGCCCAGCGCGACCACTTTCATCAGGCTGCGGCCGTTGGCCGGTTTGCCCGTACCGTCAAGATTCGCCACGGTGATCTCACTTTCAAATTGTTTAATGGTATTTACCAGCATGGTGCCCGGACGGGCATGCAGGCCGTGTTCATTGCGAACCACGAACTCAGCGGTCTGCACGTCTTCCTTCAGCGCATCATCACTGGTCAGCAGTGCCAGCACGGTGGAGGCATCAGCGTTCAGCAGTTTTTCAGCCTGGTTGTTCAGCAGCAGATCGCCCAGACGCTTCAGCACGGAAACCGGCTGTTCATCGTTCATCGCTACGGTCACCAGCATGGCCGCGCGCTCGCCTTCGACGTCAAACGCAGTGGCCGCACGGCTCACGGCGATAGCGCTGCGCAGGTTGCCTTCAGCACTGTCGTTCAGCCAGATACCCTGGCCGAGATTCAGCGGCTTATCGTTAATCACGCGCGTCACAAACGTGGCATCCGCCGCGCCGGCCTCTTTCAGACGACCCGCGTTCAGCGCCTGCAGCGTCACCAGATCGGAGGCAACCACATCCAGGGTCAGCGTTTCATTATCGAGCTTCAGCGCTTCGCGCTGTTTTTCGCCCATCAGCAAGGCGCGCAGCTCTTCGGCAGTCGTGGCGGACTTCAGCTGTTCCGCCACCGCGTCATCGCTCAGGACATGCGTCAGCTGACGCAGCAGGCCTAAGTGTTCGTCGCTGCTGGCCGCGATCCCGATAGCCACATACGCCACCTGACCGTCGCCCCAGAGCACGCCCTGCGGGAACTGATAAACCTTAACGCCGGTTTTCAGCACCTGATCGCGGGTGTCGGTTGTGCCGTGAGGAATGGCAATGCCGTTGCCGAGGAAGGTTGAGGTCTGCTGCTCGCGGGCCAGCATGCCGTTGACATAGCCGTCCGCGACGTTACCCGCCTGCACAAGCGCAGCGGCAACCTGGCGAATAGCCTCTTCTTTATCCCCGGCCTGAGCGCCCGGGTGGATATCCTGAACAGATAACTGGAACATGGTTCTCCACTCCTGCTGAACTTGAATCGTTTCAGCTTTAATGAGAAAAAATGCGCTAGCCTGCTCCGTTTGTTAAAACAAGATAGCGCTGAAACGTTTCAAAAAGTCTTGCGCTTTCTGCAATACCTTGCAAGTAAACTCGTATTTCTGATGTCAGAATTTAGAGATACAGCACATTTCTTCTTCGCTGAGCTGAATGTTGCTGAAGTTCAGCACGTCAGTTTCAGCTAAGTTCAGCCGGGTCTGAAGGAAGTTGAAATGCCATTTTGATTTTTCGTGGCATCCTTGACGCCACCCACTGTTTATTTTTTAGCTAACGGCGTAAACTCCGCCCCTCTCTGCTACTCGCTAATTATAAAACATGCATAACACCCCTGCGGCCGTCTCGCCGAAGCCCTTTGATTTAACCTCAGCGGCGTTTCTGATTGTTGCCTTCTTCACGGGCATTGCCGGTGCGTTACAGACGCCGACATTGAGCCTGTTTCTGACCAACGAGGTTCACGTCCGTCCGGCGATGGTCGGCTTCTTTTTTACCGGAAGCGCCATCATCGGTATCCTGGTCAGCCAGTTTCTGGCGGGGCGATCCGACAGAAAAGGCGATCGCAAAAGTCTGATCGTTTTCTGCTGTCTGCTGGGGGTCATGGCCTGCGTTCTGTTTGCCTGGAACCGCAACTACTTCATTCTGCTTTTCATCGGGGTATTCCTGAGCAGCTTTGGCTCAACGGCGAACCCCCAGCTTTTCGCACTGGCCCGCGAGCACGCCGACCATACCGGACGGGAAGCAGTGATGTTCAGCTCTGTCCTGCGCGCTCAGGTATCGCTGGCATGGGTGATTGGCCCGCCGCTGGCCTACGCGCTGGCGATGGGTTTTGGCTTTACGGTGATGTACCTGAGTGCGGCCGTCGCGTTTGTGGCGTGCGGTGCGCTGGTGTGGTTCTTCCTGCCGTCCATGCGCAAAGAACCGAAAGTGGCAACGGGCGTGCTGGAAGCGCCGCGCCGCAACCGCCGAGACGCCCTGATCCTGTTTGTTATCTGCACGCTGATGTGGGGCACTAACAGCCTGTATATCATCAATATGCCGCTGTTTATTATTGACGAACTGCACCTGCCGGAGAAGCTGGCGGGCATCATGATGGGCACCGCGGCCGGGCTTGAGATCCCGACGATGCTGATAGCGGGCTATTACGCAAAGCGCTTCGGCAAGCGTTTTTTAATGCGCATCGCCGCTGCCGCCGGTCTGCTGTTCTATATCGGTATGCTGACGGTACATACGCCGGGGCTGCTGCTGGCTTTACAGCTGCTGAACGCCATCTATATTGGCATTCTCGCCGGGATAGGCATGCTCTATTTCCAGGATCTGATGCCGGGCCAGGCAGGCTCTGCCACCACCCTTTATACTAATACCACCCGCGTGGGCTGGATTATCGCTGGCTCCCTGGCCGGCGTGGTGGCTGAAATCTGGAACTATCACACGGTGTTCTGGATTGCGCTGGTGATGTGTACCCTGACGCTCGGCTGTCTGGCGAAGATTAAAGACGTTTAAGGCGCGGTGAGCGCTTCCAGCTCAAGAAGGTACGTCATCGCCTGCTCGCGCGTGCTGCCGCACATTTCGGCCGTGGGCTGAAGCCCGGAGCAGACTTTCGGGCGTAGCGGCGAACCAAAGATCATACACAGGTTGGCTTCAGAGAGCTGAACGCAGCGGGTGTTGGCAGGCTTGCCCTCGGGCATTCCTGGAATCGGGCTTGAAATGGACGGTGCAGTACAGCACGCGCCACAATCGGGACGGCAATCCATAAATGCTCTCTTTCGCGGACGAATGCCCGTGCAGTCGGGCATCGTGCGCACAGTAACACCTTTTGCGTATTGATAGCAAAAGCCGCGAATTCCGCTTGCCTGAAAGGCCGCGCGCGAGTAATTTGGCGCGATATTTTTTACCTCCCGTAAACAGGATTACTGCAATGCCAAGAGCGAACGAAATTAAGAAAGGTATGGTGCTGAATTACAACGGCAAACTGCTGATTGTGAAAGATATCGATATTCAGGCCCCGAGCGCCCGTGGTGCAGCAACGCTGTACAAAATGCGTTTCGCCGATGTGCGTACCGGCCTGAAGGTAGAAGAGCGCTTTAAGGGTGACGATATCGTCGATACCGTGACCCTGACCCGTCGCTATGTTGATTTCTCCTACATCGACGGCAACGAATACGTGTTCATGGACAAAGAAGATTACACGCCGTACATCTTCACCAAAGATCAGATTGAAGAAGAGCTGCTGTTCATCCCTGAAGGCGGCATGCCTGACATGCAGGTTCTGACCTGGGACGGCGTGCTGCTGGCGCTGGAACTGCCGCAGACCGTCGATCTGGAAATCGTTGAAACCGCGCCAGGCATCAAAGGCGCGTCCGCAAGTGCCCGCAACAAACCGGCGACCCTGACCACCGGCCTGGTTGTACAGGTGCCGGAATACCTCTCCGCAGGCGAGAAAATCCGCATCCATATCGAAGAAAAACGCTATATGGGTCGCGCTGACTGAGTGCGGCATGTGTCGGGTGGCGCTACGCTTACCCGACCTACGAAAAAACCGGCCCAGAAGCCGGTTTTTGTGTTTTTGTAGACTGGGTAAGGCGAAGCCGCCACCCGGCAATTCCGGTTACAGAAGCTCCGGATACTTCGTCATCTTCAGCGCCAGCTCAACGCCGCGCACTTCCGCCATCCCTTTAAGACGGCCTATCGCTGAATAACCCGGGTTGGTTTTCTTACGCAGATCGTCCAGCATCTGGTGGCCGTGATCCGGACGGAACGGAATAGGACGCATATCGCCCGCCTGCTTACGACGCGCCTCTTCCGCCAGAATGGCGTCTACTACCGCGACCATATTCACATCGCCGCCCAGATGCGCGGCCTCGTGGAAGGTCTTTGGATTCTCTTCACGGCAGGTCGCGCGCAGATGCGTAAAGTGGATACGATCCCCAAAGGCTTCAATCATCTGCACCAGGTCGTTATCCGCACGCACGCCGTAGGAGCCCGTACACATGGTAAAACCGTTATAGATGCTGTTGACCGTCTCTTTCAGCCACTGCATATCTTCAATGGTGGACACGATGCGCGGCAGGCCGAGGATAGGACGCGGCGGATCGTCCGGATGCACCGCCAGGCGCACGCCGACCTCTTCCGCGACCGGCACGATAGCGCGCAGGAAATACGCCATGTTTTCCCGCAGCTGCTGCTTATCGATATCGCCATATTCCGCCAGGCGCGCGCGGAACTGATCCAGCGTATAGCCCTCTTCCGCGCCGGGCAGGCCAGCAATGATATTGCGGGTCAGCTTTTCAATGTCCGCGTCGCTGGCGGCGTTAAACCACGCGCGCGCCTGCTCCAGCTCTTCAGCGGTATAGTCCGCGTCGGCGCCCGGGCGTTTCAGAATGTGCAGCTCAAACGCCGCAAAGGCGATCTGGTCGAAACGCAGCGCTTTTGAACCGTCCGGCATCTGATATTCAAGGTCGGTTCGCGTCCAGTCGAGGATAGGCATGAAGTTGTAGCAGACCGTATCAATACCGCAGGCCGCCAGGTTGCGAATGCTCTGCTGGTAGTTCGCAATCCAGGTCTGGTATTCACCGGAATGGGTTTTGATATCCTCATGAACCGGAATGCTTTCCACGACAGACCAGGTTAACCCCTTCTCCGCCAGCAGCGCCTGACGCTGTTGAATTTCCTCTACCGGCCAAACCTGACCGTTAGGAATATGATGCAGCGCCGTGACCACACCCGTTGCGCCAGCCTGACGCACATCATCAAGAGAAACCGGATCGTTCGGCCCGTACCAACGCCACGTTTGTTCCATTGCCTCACCCTCTTAAGTTGTTATACCAATATGTGCTACTGCAATGACGACTACCATACATGTTTACTGTCAAGGGTCAATACAGCGCCACACATTGATTGATCAAACTCACAGAACGGGGATATTTACGGCTCACCAATTTTATTTGCTGTCATATAACTTTACACTGGCATTGTTAATTAATGGTTAATCAGGTGTGTATCTCATGAAGACAATTGCCTCCGCCGTCCTTCCTGCCCAGGTTCAGCAACCGCGCTACGATCGTGCGCAATTACGCTCCCGCATCGTACATTTTGGCTTTGGCGCGTTTCACCGTGCGCACCAGGCATTGTTAACAAATCGGGTGCTGAATGAAAAAGGCGGCGACTGGGGCATTTGCGAGATTAGCCTCTTTAGCGGCGACGTGCTGATGAGCCAGCTGCGCGCGCAGGATCATCTGTTCACGGTGCTGGAGAAAGGTGCAGAAGGCAATGAGGCCATTATCGTCGGTGCCGTCCATGAATGCCTGAACGCAAAGCTGGACTCTCTGCCCGCCATCATTGAGAAATTTTGTGAGCCGCAGGTCGCGATTGTGTCGCTTACCATCACGGAGAAAGGCTACTGCATTGACCCCGCCACCGGAAAGCTCGATCTGCACAACGCGCGCATCATCCATGACCTCGAGAACCCGGCAGAGCCGCATTCCGCCCCCGGGATCCTGGTCGAGGCGCTTCACCGCCGCCGCGAGCGCGGCCTGCCTGCCTTTACCGTGCTCTCCTGCGACAACATCCCTGATAACGGGCACGTGGTGAAAAACGCGGTGCTGGGCATGGCGCAAAAGCGTTCCGCGGAGCTGTCTGAATGGATTGATCGCCACGTGAGCTTCCCCGGAACGATGGTCGACAGGATTGTGCCCGCCGCCACGGAAGCCTCGCTGGCGGAAATTACCGACGCGCTGGGCGTAGACGATCCGTGCGCCATCAGCTGCGAGCCGTTTATTCAGTGGGTAGTGGAAGATAACTTTGTCGCCGGTCGTCCGGCGTGGGAAGTCGCGGGCGTTCAGATGGTGCAGGATGTTCTTCCGTGGGAACAGATGAAATTGCGCATGCTCAACGGCAGCCACTCTTTCCTGGCCTATCTCGGGTATCTCGCGGGCTACGCCCATATTAATGAATGCATGGAGGACAGCGCGTTCCGTGACGCCGCCCGTCGCCTCATGCTGGACGAGCAGGCGCCCACCCTACGCATCAAAGATGTTGACCTCACCGCCTATGCCGACAGCCTGCTGGAGCGCTTTGCCAACCCGGCACTCCAGCATCGAACCTGGCAAATCGCGATGGACGGTAGCCAGAAACTGCCCCAGAGAATGCTGGACGGGATCCGCGTCCACCTTGAGCGAAAAACGCCGTGGCCGCTGCTGGCTCTGGGCGTGGCCGGCTGGATGCGCTACGTCAGCGGTACCGACGAACGTGGCAATGCGATTGACGTTCGCGATCCCCTTAACGATAAAATCCGCGCGCTTGCCAGCGCCAGCGGCGACAGCGACCGCGTCAACGCGCTGCTGGGGCTGAGTGAAGTCTTTGGGCACGATCTCGCCCAAAACAACGTTTTTGTAGAGGCTGTCAGCCAGGCATACCAGCGCATTATCCGCCACGGCGCGCGTCAGGCTGTTATCGAAACGTTAAATATTTAACGATTATTGCGCTTAAGGTGAACGGATGTGGCCTCCGTTCGCCCTTCCCCTTCTCACCGGTCACGTTTTTCGCCAGGATAGAGAGAAGTGTTATAGCATCACAATTCTCACCTGGAGCGCACGTGACCAAAACCAACCTCATCACCGGTTTTCTCGGCAGCGGTAAAACCACCTCAATTCTCCACCTGCTGGCGAATAAAGATCCGGCCGAGAAGTGGGCCGTGCTGGTTAATGAATTTGGCGAGGTGGGCATCGACGGCGCGTTGCTGTCATCCAGCGGCGCGATGATTAAAGAGATCCCCGGCGGATGCATGTGCTGCGTCAATGGCCTGCCGATGCAGGTCGGGCTCAATACGCTGCTGCGTCAGGGTAAACCCGACCGCCTGCTGATAGAACCCACCGGGCTGGGTCACCCGAAGCAGATCCTCGATTTACTGACCGCCCCGGTTTACGAGCCGTGGATCGACCTGCGCGCCACCCTGTGCCTGCTCGATCCGCGTCAGCTTCTGGATGAGAAAGCGGTAGCTAATGATAACTTCCGCGACCAGCTCGCCTCGGCAGACGTTATCGTTGCTAATAAAGAAGATCGCGCCACGGCTGAAAGCCAGGCCGCGCTGGAGGCGTGGTGGCAACATTTCGGCGGCAATCGCACGCGGGTGCAGGCCACTCAGGGAAATATTGATATCGCTCTGCTTGACCTTCCACGTCTCAACCTGGCTGAACTTCCGGCCAGCGCGGAACATGCTCATCGCCATCCGGTGAAACAGGGGCTAGCCGCCCTCAGCCTGCCCGAACATCAGCGCTGGCGTCGTAACCTGAACAGCGGTCAGGGATACCAGGCCTGCGGGTGGATTTTTGATGCTGACACCGTTTTCGATACCATCGGGATCCTGGAGTGGGCCCGACATGCTCCCGTCGATCGCGTGAAGGGGATCATGCGCACGCCGGACGGCCTGGTGCGGATCAACCGTCAGGGCGACGATTTCTTTATTGAAACGCAAAATGTGGCGCCGCCCGATAGCCGAATAGAGTTAATTAGTGCGGTTAACGCCGACTGGAATGCCCTCCAGTCCAGCCTGTTGAGGATTCGTTTAAGTTCGGGCGGCTAACGTTGCCCCAGTTTTCACACTATGCAGAACGTTATGACAACTCGATTTCCCCTGATATTACTGCTTAATGTCGCCGGTCTGGCGCTTTTCTTCTCCTGGTATATCCCGGCAGATCATGGTTTCTGGTTCCCGCTGGACTCTGCCATTTTTCACTTCTTCAACCAGGAGCTGGTGAAGAGCAACGCATTCCTGTGGCTGGTGGCTATTACCAACAACCGCGCCTTCGACGGCTTCTCGCTGCTGGCGATGGGCTGCCTGATGCTCTCCTTCTGGCTGAAAGAAGATAAGGCGGGACGCAGACGTATTCTGATAATCGGCCTGGTGATGCTGCTGTTTGCCGTTGTCATCAACCAGCTGGCCACCGCGATTATTCCGGTTAAGCGTTCCAGCCCCACGCTCTTCTTCACCGATATTCATCGCGTCAGCGAACTGCTGCATATTCCAACGAAAGATGCGTCGAAGGACAGTTTCCCCGGCGATCACGGCATGATGCTGCTTATTTTTTCCGCTATCATGCTTCGCTATTTCGGCAGAAAAGCGTTTGCCATAGCCCTGATTATTTTTGTGGTTTTTGCCTTCCCGCGCGTCATGATTGGCGCTCACTGGTTCACCGATATTGTCGTCGGTTCGCTTTCCGTGGCGCTGATTGCGCTGCCGTGGTGCTTAATGACCCCGCTGAGCGACGGGATAATAGCGCTGTTCGATCGCTATCTTCCCGGCAAAACGCAACAACAATTAAACAAATAACCAACCTAAATTAACCTGCACTATCAGGGATCGACATGATCCCTGATAGCGTTCTCGCCACGCACTTTCCCCACTGTCATATTCTCGTCATCATATTCATGATAGAAATTAAGCAATTGCACGATAAAACATCGGATCTGACTGCATTTTGAGCAATTCCGGTTTTTTACTTTCTGTATCACATTTTCTTATAAAAAAAAGGCTTTTTTTACTCGCAATACCCCAGGCAATCGGTTAATCTCGAACTCGTTTTGCCCCATAGAGATAATTATTTCGATGGCGAATATTTTTGTGCGCTATGCCACAAATGTGACCAGAAACAATTGTCTCAATGTGAACAGATAATTAGTCTCGTCACGTTTGGCATTTTTATAACGATATTTGTCGTTAAGGACTTCAAGGGAAAATAAACAACATGGTCAAATCTCAACCGTTTCTGAGATATATCTTACGGGGGATCCCGGCGATAGCAGTCGCGGTACTGTTATCTGCATGTAGTACATCGAACACCGCAAAGAATATGCATCCTGAGACGCGTGTTGTGGGAATGGAAGATTCCTCTTCACTGCAAGCCTCTCAGGATGAATTTGAAAATATGGTACGTAATCTGGACGTGAAGTCCCGCATTATGGACCAGTATGCTGACTGGAAAGGCGTGCGCTATCGTCTTGGCGGCAGCACGAAAACGGGTATTGATTGTTCCGGTTTTGTACAGCGTACGTTCCGCGAGCAATTTGGGTTAGATCTTCCGCGTTCAACTTATGAACAGCAGGAGATGGGCAAGTCGATTTCACGTACCAAACTGCGCACCGGTGATTTAGTCCTGTTCCGTGCCGGTTCTACAGGTCGACATGTTGGCATCTACATTGGTAACGATCAGTTCGTCCATGCCTCCACCAGCAGCGGTGTGACCATTTCCAGCATGAACGAACCATACTGGAAGAAGCGCTACAACGAAGCGCGTCGCGTACTGACCCGCAGTTAATATGATAATTGTATCGTTGGTTATCCCTTGGCTGACGATATGATGAAAAAAAGCACTGCTTAGGCAGTGTTTTTTTTTGCCCATTACACTGAATACATCCAGCGGCATTTCAGGAATCACGACGTCTATGTTTACCCGCTACTTCTCCAGCAATCGCAAGATACTGATCCTCAGCATTATCACAGGCCTGATCGCCGCCCTGCTCCTGGGTTCGTTGCAATTTTTCTGGAGCTACCACAAGCGGGAAGTCAAATTCGACAGCCTGATCCACGACATTAGCATTTACATGGAGAGCTATTTCGACGAGCTAAAGAACGCTATCGATGTTCTCCAGCCGCTCACGCTAAATAGCTGTCACGACGTCAACCAGGAGCTCACCTCGCGCGCCGCCTTTAGCATTAACGTTCGCGCGTTCCTGCTGGTCAGAGACAAAATGGCCTTCTGCTCTTCTGCCACCGGTCCGATGAATGCCCCGATGCAGGAGCTGATACCCGAGCTGCACATCGACAAGCAGATCGATATGGCGTTGCTTCCGGGCACCCCCATGTTGCCCAATAAGCCCGCCATTGCCATCTGGTATCGTAACCCGCTGGTGAAGGACGGCGGCGTGTTCACCTCGGTGAATATCAATCTCACGCCCTACCTGCTCTACACCGCGCGTCAGGACGAGTTCGCCGGCATCGCCCTCATCATTGGCGATAAGGCGCTGTCAACGCGATCCAGTACGCTGGTCAGGGCGAGCGACCTGCATGAAATCCCGGCCCGCATCGCGACGCTAAAAGACGTCCCTCTGACGATCGAACTGTATGCGGATGCCTGGACAAGCGATGAAATTCTCTACGCCCTCTTCTTTGGGCTGGTATGCGGTATTTGTGCCGGATCGCTCAACTACTACATCCTGAGTATTCGGCTCAACCCGGGTAAAGAGATTTTAAGCGCCATCAAGCGCGGCCAGTTTTACGTGGTTTATCAGCCCGTCGTCGATGCCAAATCGCTCCGGATGACCGGGCTTGAAGTCCTGATGCGCTGGAAGCACCCGACAATGGGGGAAATTCCGCCGGACGCGTTTATCAACTTTGCTGAAGCGCAGAAGCTCATTGTCCCGCTGACGCTGCATCTCTTTGACCTCATCATTCACGATGCTCCCGTGTTGCAAACGCTGCTACCGCCGGGCGCGAAGGTGGGCATCAACATTGCGCCGGGGCACCTGCATGCGGAAAGCTTCAAAGACGATATGCGCACCTTCAAAGCATTGCTGCCGCCGGATTATTTCCAGATCGTGCTGGAAATTACCGAGCGCGACATGCTTAACCATCGGGAGGCCAATAGCCTCTTCGAATGGCTGCATAACGAAGGGTTTGAGATAGCCATCGATGATTTTGGCACCGGCCACAGCGCGCTGATTTATCTTGAGCATTTCACCATGGACTATCTCAAGATCGACCGTGGTTTTGTTAATGCGATAGGTACGGAGACCGTGACCTCGCCGGTGCTGGATGCCGTTCTGACGCTGGCAAGACGCATGAATATGTTGACCGTCGCCGAAGGGGTGGAAACGCCGGAACAGGCTGCATGGCTGCGCGAGCACGGCGTTAACTACCTGCAAGGCTACTGGATTAGCCGCCCGATGCCGCTGGCGCAGTTCCGCGAATGGCGGCCTGATATTTCGCCCGAGGACGATTAATTTCACATTGCCCGTGACGTCACTTATTATTCAGCTTAACCGAGCCGGTTTGTCATAGAGGGAGCCGCCGCCAGATGCTTATGCGCTTCATGTTGCTGATGTTGGCATTAACGAGCCTGTCCAGCCGGGCGCAGGCCATCAAAGAAAATATCGCCTTCGCGGTGATTGGCGAGCCGAAATACGCGGTCAATTTTACGCACTTTGATTACGTCAACCCTGCCGCGCCGAAAGGCGGTAAGGTCACGCTTTCCGCCACGGGAACGTTCGATAACTTCAACCGCTTCGCCCTGCGCGGCGTGGCGGCCGCGCGCACGGAATCGCTTTACGATACGCTCTTCGTGACGTCTGATGATGAACCCGGCAGCTACTATCCGCTGATTGCCGATAACGTGCGTTACGCCGATAACTTTTCCTGGGCGGAGATCTCGCTGAACCCGCGGGCGCGTTTTCACGACGGTACGCCGGTTAAGGCCAGCGACGTTGCGTTCACCTTCCATAAATTTATGACCGAAGGCGTACCTCAGTTTCGCATCGTGTACAAAGGCGCATCCGTCAGCGCCATTGCGCCGCTTACCGTGCGCATCGCGCTGAGCGAACCCAACAAAGAGAATATGCTCAGCCTGTTCTCGCTGCCGGTGATGCCGGAATCGTTCTGGAAAAATCATAAGCTAAGCGACCCGCTCTCCACGCCGCCCCTGGCAGGCGGCCCCTACCGCATTACCGACTGGCGCATGGGGCAATATGTCGTTTACTCGCGCGTTAAAGACTACTGGGCGGCCAATCTGCCGGTAAACCGCGGGCGCTGGAACTTCGACACCCTTCGCTATGATTACTACCTCGACGATAACGTGGCGTTTGAAGCCTTCAAAGCCGGAGCCTTCGATTTGCGCATCGAGAGCAGCGCCAAAAACTGGGCGACCCGCTATATCGGTAAAAATTTTGCCAAAGGCTATATCGTCAAAGACGAGCACAAAAATGAGTCTGCTCAGGACACCCGCTGGCTGGCGTTTAATATTCAGCGCCCGGTATTTACCGACCGTCGGGTGCGGGAAGCGATATCTCTGGCCTTTGATTTTGAATGGATGAACAAAGCGCTGTTTTACGGGGCCTACAGCCGTGCCGACAGCTATTTCCAGAACACAGAGTACGCCGCGCGGGATTATCCGAAAGCCGACGAGCTGGTCCTGCTGGCGCCGCTGAAATCAGAGGTACCGCCGCAGGTGTTCACCACCGTGTTTCAGCCGCCCGCGTCGAAGGGAGACGGTTACGATCGCGACAACCTCCTGAAAGCCAGCAGGCTGCTGGATGACGCAGGCTGGCACCTGAAAAATCAAAAGCGCGTGGACGACAAAACGGGTAAGCCTCTCAGCTTTGAGCTGCTGCTCTCGTCCGGGGGCAACGATCAGTGGGTACTGCCGTTTAAGCATAACCTTGAGCGGCTGGGCGTGACCATGAACATTCGTCAGGTCGATAACGCCCAGATCACCAGCCGCATGCGCAGCCGTGATTACGACATGATGCAGCGCCTGTGGCCCGCGCAGCCCTGGCCCAGCTCGGACCTGCAAATCTCCTGGGCCTCCAGCTACATCGACTCCTCGTACAATGCGCCGGGGGTAAAAAGCCCGGCGGTTGACGCGCTGATTGCGAAAATCGTGGCGGCGCAGGGGGATAAAGAAAAGCTCCTGCCGCTCGGGCGCGCGCTCGACAGGGTCTTAACCTGGAACTACTACATGCTGCCGATGTGGTACATGGGCGAAGACCGCCTTGCGCGCTGGGATAAGTTCTCCGTGCCTGCCGTGCGCCCCGTCTATTCCCTGGGTTTTGATACCTGGTGGTATGACGTTAACAAAGCCGCCAGACTTCCCGCTGAGCGGCGATGAGGAATCATTATGGGCGCCTATCTTATCCGTCGTCTCCTGCTGGTCATCCCCACCCTGTGGGCCATCATCACGATTAACTTTTTTATCGTGCAAATCGCCCCTGGCGGCCCGGTCGATCAGGCCATTGCCGCCATTGAATTTGGCAACAGCGGCGGCATGCCGGGCGGCGGCGGTGAAGGCATGGGCGCGAGCCATGCGCGAACCGGGGTTGGCAATATCAGTGAAAGCCATTATCGCGGCGGACGCGGGCTGGATCCGGAGGTGATCGCCGAGATCACCCACCGCTACGGCTTTGACAAACCTATTCACGAGCGCTATTTCAAAATGCTCTGGGATTACATCCGCTTTGATTTTGGCGACAGCTTGTTTCGCAGCGCGTCAGTGTTAACGTTGATTAAGCAAAGCCTGCCGGTTTCGATCACGCTGGGGCTGTGGGGAACGCTGATTATCTATCTGGTCTCTATACCGCTCGGGATCCGCAAAGCGGTACATAACGGCAGCCGGTTTGATATCTGGAGCAGCACGTTCATTATCATCGGCTATGCCATTCCGGCGTTCCTGTTTGCCGTCCTGCTGATCGTTTTTTTTGCCGGGGGCAGCTATTTCGACCTCTTCCCGCTGCGGGGGCTGGTCTCCGCCGATTTCAGTTCCCTGCCGTGGTATCAGAAAATCACCGACTACCTCTGGCATATCACGCTGCCGGTACTGGCCACGGTCATTGGCGGGTTTGCCGCCCTGACCATGTTGACCAAAAATTCCTTTCTCGATGAAATTCGCAAGCAGTACGTTGTGACTGCCCGCGCCAAGGGCGTGAGCGAGAAGCAGATCATGTGGAAACACGTGTTTCGCAACGCCATGCTGCTGGTGATCGCCGGATTCCCGGCCACGTTTATCGGCATGTTTTTTACCGGCTCGCTGCTGATCGAGGTGATGTTCTCGCTCAACGGTCTGGGGCTGCTGGGCTATGAGGCTACCGTATCGCGTGACTATCCGGTCATGTTCGGCACGCTCTATATTTTTACCCTGATTGGCCTGCTGCTGAATATCATCAGCGATATCAGCTATACGCTGGTCGATCCCCGAATTGATTTTGAGGGCCGCTGATGCCGCGTTTAAGCCCCGTCAACCAGGCCCGCTGGGCCCGCTTTCGCCACAACCGCCGAGGCTACTGGTCGCTGTGGATTTTTGCCGTCCTGTTTGCCTTGAGCATGTGTTCGGAGCTGATCGCTAACGACAAGCCGCTGCTGGTGCATTTTAACGACCGCTGGTACGTGCCGGCGATCGCCAACTACAGCGAAAGCGACTTTGGCGGCCCGTTTGCGACGCCGGCGGAGTATCAGGATCCGTGGCTTCGCCAGCAGATTGAGCAGCACGGCTGGGCGCTCTGGGCGCCGATACGCTTTGGCGCAAACAGCATTAACTTTGCTACCACAACTCCCTTCCCTTCCCCGCCCTCCGCGCAAAACTGGCTGGGAACGGATGCCAACGGCGGTGACGTGCTGGCGCGCATCCTTTACGGCACGCGCATTTCGCTGCTCTTTGGGCTGATGCTGACGCTCTTTTCCAGCGTGATGGGCGTGGTAGCGGGCGCCGTTCAGGGCTACTACGGCGGGAAAATTGACCTGTGGGGCCAGCGGGTGATTGAAGTCTGGTCAGGCATGCCGACGCTGTTTTTGATCATCCTGCTTTCCAGCGTGGTGCAGCCCAACTTCTGGTGGCTGTTAGGCATCACCGTCCTGTTCGGCTGGATGGCGCTGGTGGGCGTGGTGCGGGCCGAGTTTCTGCGTACCCGCAATTTCGACTACATTCGCGCCGCGCAGGCGCTTGGCGTGAGCGACCGGGGGATCATCTTCCGCCATATGCTGCCCAACGCCGTGGTGGCCACGCTTACCTTCCTGCCGTTTATTCTCTGCAGCTCCATCACCACCCTCACCTCGCTGGATTTTCTGGGCTTCGGCCTGCCGCTGGGCTCTCCGTCGCTCGGCGAACTGCTGCTGCAGGGCAAGAACAACCTGCAGGCGCCGTGGTTAGGCATCGCCGCCTTTCTTTCCGTCGCCGTGCTGCTGTCGCTGCTGATTTTTATCGGCGAAGCCGTGCGCGATGCCTTCGATCCGAACAAGGCGGTATAAGATGACCCAGCCTCTTCTCAGCATTGATAACCTGTCGATTGCTTTTTCCACGCAGGGCGAGACGCGCACCGTGGTCAGCGACCTGTCGCTGCAGATCCAGCCCGGTGAAACGCTCGCCCTGGTGGGTGAGTCGGGTTCAGGCAAGAGCGTCTCGGCGCTCTCCATCCTGCGGCTACTGCCTTCTCCGCCGGTCAGCTACCCGCAGGGGGATATTCTGTTCCACGGCCGTTCGCTGCTGCACGCCGACGAACCTACCCTGCGCGGCATTCGCGGCAATAAAATCGCGATGATCTTCCAGGAGCCGATGGTTTCACTTAACCCCCTGCACAGCCTGGAAAAACAGCTCTATGAAGTGCTCTCCCTGCACAGGGGGATGCGCAAAGAGGCCGCGCGGGGCGAAATTCTGGACTGTCTGGAACGCACCGGCATCCGCAACGCGGCCAAACGGCTGAATGATTTCCCGCATCAGCTTTCCGGCGGCGAGCGCCAGCGGGTGATGATCGCCATGGCCCTGCTCACGCGCCCCGAGCTGTTGATTGCCGACGAACCCACAACGGCGCTGGACGTGACGGTACAGGCGCAAATACTGACGCTGCTGCGGGAGCTGCGCGACGAGCTGAACATGAGCCTGCTGTTTATCACGCACAACCTGAGCATTGTGAGAAAGCTGGCCGACAGCATCGCGGTGATGCAAAACGGACGCTGTGTGGAACAGAACAGCGCCTCCACGCTGCTGAGCGCGCCGCAGCACCCCTATACGCAGCGGCTGCTCGACAGCGAACCCTCAGGCGACCCGGTTCCCCTCACGGCCGACAGCACGCCATTGCTGCGCGTTGAGGATCTCTCCGTTTCGTTCCCGATCCGCAAAGGTATTCTGCGGCGCGTTGTCGATCGCAACTTGGTGCTGAAAAACATCCGCTTCTCGCTGCGCCCGGGGGAATCCCTGGGGCTGGTGGGCGAATCCGGGTCGGGTAAAAGCACCACCGGTCTGGCGCTGCTGCGCCTGATTGCCTCCGAGGGCGAGATCCTCTTTGACGACATGCCGCTGCACCGCTGGAGCCGCCGCCAGATGCTGCCCGTGCGGCCCCGCATGCAGGTGGTGTTTCAGGATCCCAACTCCTCGCTTAACCCGCGGCTCAGCGTGTTACAGATTATCGAAGAGGGCCTGCGCGTGCACCAGCCTGGCCTGAGCGCGCAGCAGCGCGAGCAGGAGGTCATGCGGGTCATGGCCGAAGTGGGTTTAGATGCCGAGACGCGCCACCGCTATCCGGCTGAGTTCTCCGGCGGGCAGCGCCAGCGTATCGCCATCGCCCGCGCGCTGATCCTCAAACCGGAGCTGATTATTCTGGATGAACCGACGTCGTCGCTGGACAGAACCGTTCAGGCGCAGATCCTGGCGCTGCTGAAAGGGCTTCAGGAAAAGCACCGGCTGGCCTATATTTTTATCAGCCATGATCTACAGGTGGTGCGGGCGCTATGCCATCAGGTGATTGTGTTGCGTCAGGGAGAGGTGGTCGAGCAGGGCGAGTGCCAGCGCGTGTTCAGCGCGCCAACGCAGCGCTACACGCGCCAGCTGTTGTCGGCGGACTAGCGGTCAGAACGGGTACTGGCCGGAAAAAGGCTCGGCAATCGCAACGCCAAAATTCTTCAGGCGGCAGGTGGCGGCAAACTCGTCCTGGCTTTTCACAAACAGGCACGGCTCACCTTCGCACTCCAGCACGGAGCTGTCCACTTCGATATCCGTCAGGGCCTGGCTGAGACGCTCCATCACCCGCCATGCATTTTCGTCGCTCGGGCTCAGCAGCTTGAGCGCCACCAGGCAGTTGTCACAGCCCGCGACGTTTTGCGGAATCGGTTCAACTTTCGAACCAGCAAAACCCGCCGACCAGCGATAGCTCTGGGGCAAGCGATGGACAATAGAAAGTTGTAATGTATTCACGTTCGTTCCCCGGAAGCAAAATTTACTTCACAATTTATTTACATTTATAGTAACACATCATTGCCAGCCTGCACTATTCAGCGCTTTTTTATCGGTATCCAGGCTCGCGTCGGCGCTATATGTACCCGTTTCTGCGATCTAACTCAACCTTTTTGAATACAATGATGTGACTTTTTACACAAATAGATTTTACATAAAATAAACAAACACAGCATAAACGAACGGGGTTTGGTTGATATGCGTCAACAAAAAAGGCCCTGCCGGGCCTTCTCTGTATTTTAGTGCGCCGCTTTTCGCGGTCGACTGGCGTAGAGATAGAAGAGTATCGAGCCGGTTGCGCAAAACGCCATCGCCCACAGCATGGGCCATGCCGTCGTAAAGGTGGCCATCGACAGCAACGCGCCAACAATAGCGCCGATGCCGAAGCGGAACGTCCCCGCCAGGGATGATGCGGTTCCCGCCATGTGCGGAAACTCATCCAGGATCACCGCCATCGCGTTGGATGACACCATCGACACGCAGCCGACAAAGGCCGCCACGCCGACCACCAGCGCCCAGAAGCCCACGCCGAGAAACGCGCTCGCCACCAGCCAGATAGCCATCACAAACTGGATCCACAGCCCGGCGCGGAACATATTCAGCGCCCCCACCCGCCGGACAAAGCGGCTGTTGATGATGGTCATGATGAACAGGAAGACGATGTTCAGCGCAAAGTAATAGCCGAAGTGCTGCGGCGAAACGTGGTTCAGCTCGATGTAGACAAACGGCCCGGCGCTCAGAAAGGAGAACATCCCGGCAAAGCTGAACCCGCTCGCCAGCATATAGCTCAGCACGCGCTTGTGGCGAAACAGCGAGGCGAAGTTGCCCATTGTGGTGCGAATGTGGAACGTCTGGCGGCGCTCGACGGGAAGCGTTTCATCAATAAAGAAGAAAATCATCGCCGAAGCCAGCAGCGCGGCCAGGGCCAGGATCCAGAAAATGACATGCCAGCTAAACCACGCCAGCACCGCACCACCTGCCATCGGCGCCACCAGCGGCGCAATCGTCGTCACCAGCATGACAAACGACATCATGCGGGAGAACTCTTCTTTCGGGTAGATATCGCGCATCAGGGCGTTGATCACCACGCTCGCAGCAGCAGCGGCCAGTCCGTGCAGGAAGCGCATGACGATGAGCTGGTCAATACTCTGCGCCAGCGCACAGGCAACCGCCGCGGCCGCAAAGACCAGCGTCCCGCCCAGAATGACGGGCTTGCGTCCAAGGCTGTCCGCCATCGGGCCATAAAACAGCTGGCCGAGGGCAAAGCCGAGAATATAGGTGCTGAGCGTCATCTGTGCGCTGCCCGCCGGGACGCCAAACTGCGCGGAAATCACCGGCAGCGCGGGCAGGTACATATCAATAGACAGCGGCATCAGCATGGCCAGCAGGCCAAGAATGAAGACGATTTTGAACGACGAGTGTGGCCTGGTGGTCACAGAGCTCTCCTGAAATTAGTGCGAAGGCAGACCGACGCTGGCGATCTCTTCTTCCGTTAACGGGCGATATTCGCCTGGCGCCAGGTCGGGATCGAGTTCAATCGCACCAATCCGCTCGCGGTGCAGGCCAACAACGTGGTTCCCCACCGCGGCAAACATGCGTTTCACCTGATGGTAGCGCCCTTCACTGATGGTCAGGCGAACTTCCGTCGGCGTGATCACCTCAAGCACCGCCGGTTTGGTCAGGTCTTTTTCATTATGCAGCTGAACGCCTTTCGCAAAGTGCTCTGCCGTGTCATCCGCAACCGGCGACTCCAGCGTGACCAGATAGGTTTTCTCGCAGTGATGGCGCGGAGAGGTGATGCGGTGCGACCACTGCCCGTCGTCGGTCATCAGCACCAGCCCGGTGGTGTCGATATCGAGACGGCCTGCGGCGTGCAGCTTGTGCGCCACCGGTTCATCGAGGAAATAGAGCACCGTCGGGTGATCCGGATCGTCCGTTGAGCAGACGTATCCTTCCGGCTTGTTGAGCATGAAGTAGCGCGGACCGTGCTGCTGGGTCAGCGGATTGCCGTCATACGCCACCTGATGGTCAGGTTGCAGTTTGAACGCGCTGTCTCTCACAATGTCGCCATCCACGGTAACGCGGCTGGCGCGAATTTCGCGCCCGGCAATAGCGCGGCTTACGCCGAGTTGCTGAGCGATAAACTTATCAAGTCGCATGAAATCTTTTTAGCCTTAATGGTGCTGGAAGTCGGACAACGGGTCCGAAAAAAGAAGCAGTCTGGAACGGTTCAGTATAATGGTCTGGTTGCGCCACTCAAGGGAAAAAGTTTCGTGGCATACTATCTATACCCTAAATAATTCGAGTTGCATGCAGGCGGCAAAGGAGTGAATCCCCGGGAGCTTACATAAGTAAGTGACCGGGGTGAACGAGTGCAGCCAACGCACAGGCAACTTGAAGTATGACGGGTATATGTGCGGAATAACGAAACCGAGACCCTATGACTTTTACACTTCGTCCCTATCAGCAGGAAGCCGTTGACGCCACCCTCGCCTGGTTCCGTAAACATCGCGAGCCGGCGGCGATTGTGCTCCCGACCGGCGCAGGCAAAAGCCTGGTCATCGCCGAACTGGCGCGCCTGGCCCGCGGCCGCGTGCTGGTGCTGGCGCACGTCAAAGAGCTTGTCGAGCAAAACCATGCCAAGTACCGTGCGCTTGGGCTGGAAGCCGATATTTTCGCGGCCGGGCTGAAGCGCAAAGAGAGCCACGGCAAAGTGGTCTTTGGCAGCGTGCAGTCGGTGGCCCGCAATCTGGATCGGTTTCGCAGCGAATTTTCGCTGCTGATTGTCGACGAATGCCACCGCATCAGCGATGACGACGACAGCCAGTATCAGCAAATCCTGACTCACCTTAAAGCGGTGAACCCTCACCTGCGCCTGCTCGGCCTGACGGCAACCCCGTTTCGCCTGGGGAAAGGCTGGATCTATCGCTACCATTATCACGGCATGGTGCGTGGCGATGAAAAAGCGCTGTTCAGCGACTGTATCTACGAACTTCCGCTGCGCTACATGATTAAACATGGCTACCTGACGCCGCCCGAGCGGCTGGATATGCCGGTGGTGCAGTACGATTTCAGCCGCCTGCAGGCGCAGAGCAACGGGTTATTCAGCGAAGCCGAACTCAACCAGGAGCTGAAAAAGCAAAAGCGCATTACGCCGCATATCGTCAGCCAGATAGAGGAGTTCGCCGCGACGCGCAAAGGGGTGATGATCTTTGCCGCCACCGTTGAGCACGCGCGCGAAATCACCGGCTTGCTGCCCTCCGGCGACGCGGCGTTAATCACCGGTGAGACGCCCGGTGCGGAGCGCGACAGCCTGATTAACGCGTTTAAGGCCCAGCGGTTCCGCTATCTGGTCAACGTCTCGGTATTGACCACCGGCTTTGACGCCCCGCACGTCGATCTGATTGCCATTTTGCGCCCGACCGAATCCGTCAGCCTGTATCAGCAGATTGTTGGTCGCGGCCTGCGTCTGGCCCCGGGAAAAACCGACTGCCTGATTCTGGATTATGCCGGTAACCCGCACGATCTCTATACGCCAGAGGTCGGCGCGCCAAAAGGGAAAAGCGACAACGTGCCCGTGCAGGTCTTTTGCCCTGCCTGCGGGTTTGCCAACACCTTCTGGGGCAAAACCACCGCCGACGGCACGCTCATCGAACACTTTGGCCGCCGCTGTCAGGGCTGGTTTGAAGATGATGACGGGCATCGCGAGCAGTGCGATTTTCGTTTCCGCTTTAAAAACTGCCCGCAGTGCAACGCCGAAAACGACATTGCCGCTCGCCGCTGCCGCGAGTGCGACACGGTGCTGGTTGATCCGGACGATATGCTGAAAGCGGCATTAAAGCTGAAGGACGCGCTGGTGCTACGCTGTTCCGGCATGGCCTTACAGCCCGGTGCCGATGAAAAAGGCGAATGGTTGAAAATCACCTATTACGATGAAGACGGGGCGGACGTCAGCGAGCGCTTCCGGGTGCAGACGCCCGCCCAGCGAATGGCCTTCGAACAGCTGTTTATCCGCCCGCACACCCGCACGCCGGGCGTGCCCCTGCGCTGGATCACCGTGGCCGATATCGTGCATCAGCAGGTGCTGCTGCGCCACCCCGATTTCGTGGTCGCCCGCAAAAAAGGTCAGTTCTGGCAGATACGTGAGAAGGTCTTTGACTACGAAGGGCGCTTCCGTCGCGCCAACGAATTGCGCGGGTAGCGGGACTTTTCATTGATGTGAGGGGCATTTGAGTATAAAATGCCGCCCGCTTCACATCCGTGAGGCAGAACACTCGCCTGCTGCTGGGTCGCCTGTAGTAGGGTTTTAAATACAGAGAGAAATCAATGTTTACTATCGAAGCAGAAGTACGTAACGTGCAGGGTAAGGGTGCGAGCCGCCGCCTGCGTACCGCTAACAAGTTCCCGGCTATCGTTTACGGTGGCGAAGCTGCTCCAGTTGCAATCGAACTGGATCACGACAAACTGTGGAACCTGCAGACCAAAGCTGAATTCTACAGCGAAGTTCTGACCATCGTTGTTGGCGGTAAAGAAGAAAAAGTGAAAGTTCAGGCTGTTCAGCGTCACGCGTTCAAGCCAAAACTGACTCACATCGACTTCGTTCGCGCGTAATCGCAAACACGTCGAAAAAAACCCCGCTTCTGCGGGGTTTTTTGTGCCTGCTATTTACCGCCCGACGTGCGGCGCTGAAGCTGATCGCGCAGGTTCGGCGGCGTGCCTTTGATGGTCAGCGTGTCGGTGGCCGGATCCCAGAAGATACGTTCCCCCAGCAGCATCGCGTCAAAGTTGATGGTTAACCCACCGCCGCTACCGGCAAACTTGGTTAGCTGACGCAGCGTGCTGCGATCCGCCGGGAAGCTCTCTTCGAGCTCATAGCCCTTTTCTGCGGTAAATTCCTGGAAGCTGACTTCGCTGACGCCCGCCAGCTCTTTTGACAGCGACTCCAGCTCAATCTCTTCCCCTGCCTGCAGCTGTTCGTTGCAGTAGCTGTAAACCTGCTGGCGCACCGTCTGGCGCTCAGATTTATCGAGCTGCGCTTCAGCCGTGAAGTCGTCTACCGCCTGGAGCAGCCCTTTGTTCTGCGCTTTGGCGTTGAGACCTTCGCTGGCACCCAGGAAATCCATAAAGAAATCCGCCACTTTGCGGCCCACGCGCCCCTTCAGAAAAGTCAGGTAGCGAGTCGACTCCGGGTTGGTTTCCCATTCGGTCAAATCAATACGCGCCACGATATCCGCATGGTTGATATCCAGATAATGCGTTGAGCTAATGTCCAGCTGCTCGTTCACGCGCATGCTGCTTAAGTTGTTCAGCACGGAAACCAGCAGATACTCGACCGCCAGATAGCGGTAGTGGCAGAACAGCACGATCCCGCCGTCGGCGAAGGGATATTTCGCCAGCTCGTCGCGCAGACGCCCGGTTGCGGCGCGGCTAAACGCCAGGAAATCCTCCTCGCCCTGACGCTGCAGGCGCAGGCTATCAGCCAGTTCACTCTCTTCGCTGAACAGACCATAGGCTTTATTTTTGGCGCTGTAGACGCGATGCAGCTCTGCCATCATCTCCACCACGGTCGCCGTGGGTTCCAGTAACGAATCGCGCAGCACCACTTCAAGGGTTTGCTCATCACGCTTGATAAGCTGGTGCAAGGCAATCTGGTTGATTTCCAGACTCATGATAAACTCTCCTTTTAGACCGGGCGGTATTCAACCACCACCAGGACATGTGTGCAACAACAGATAAAAAAGGGGAAAAAAAGCTGTTGCTACGGTAATATGTTGCCCTTTCATCAACAAACTGATTTTGATTTATGCCACAACATTCCCGCTACAGTGATGAACACGTTGAACAACTGCTCAGTGAGCTGGTCAACGTACTGGAAAAACATAAAACGCCGACCGATCTCTCCCTGATGGTTTTGGGAAATATGGTCACCAACCTGATTAACACCAGCGTTGCTCCGGCTCAGCGTCAGGCGATCGCAAAATCTTTCGCCCAGGCTTTACAATCGTCCGTCAGCAACGACCCGGCCCATTAAGGGATACGAACAACAGTTTATGGTGACGAATCGTCAGCGCTATCGTGAAAAAGTCTCCCAGATGGTCAGCTGGGGGCACTGGTTTGCCCTGTTCAACATTCTGCTGGCGGCGGTCATTGGCTGTCGCTATCTGTTTGTCGCAGACTGGCCAACCACGCTAACCGGGCGTATCTACTCCTGGATAAGCGTTGTCGGACACTTTAGCTTTTTGGTTTTCGCCACCTATCTGCTGATCCTGTTCCCTCTGACGTTTATCGTCATGTCGCAGCGTCTGATGCGGTTCTTGTCCGTCATCCTTGCGACGGTGGGGATGACGCTGCTGCTTATCGACAGTGAAGTCTTCACCCGCTTCCATCTCCATCTCAACCCCATCGTCTGGGAACTGGTGATTAACCCCGACCAGAACGAAACGGCACGCGACTGGCAGCTGATGTTTATCAGCGTTCCGGCGATCCTGCTGATTGAGATGCTGTTTGCCACCTGGAGCTGGCAAAAACTGCGCAGCCTGACCCGTCGACGCCACTACGCGAAGCCCGTCGCCGCGCTCTTTTTCGTCTCCTTTATCAGTTCGCACATCATGTACATCTGGGCGGATGCGAACTTCTATCGCCCGATTACCATGCAGCGCGCCAACCTGCCGCTCTCCTATCCGATGACGGCCCGTCGCTTCCTTGAGAAACACGGCCTGCTTGATGCGCAGGAGTACCAGCGCCGCCTGGTCGAACAGGGTAATCCGGAAGCCGTCAGCGTGCAGTATCCGCTGAGCGACCTGCGCTATCGCGATATGGGCCGCGGACAAAACGTCCTGCTGATCACCGTGGATGGTCTGAACTATTCCCGTTACGAGAAGCAGATGCCGGTGCTCGCCGATTTCGCGAGTCAAAACGTCTCGTTTACTCAGCATATGAGCTCCGGTAACACAACCGATGCGGGCATCTTTGGCCTCTTCTATGGCATTTCAGCCGGCTATATGGACGGCGTTCTGTCTACCCGCACGCCTGCGGCGCTGATCACCGGGCTGAATCAGCAAGGCTATCAGCTTGGGTTGTTCTCCTCCGATGGCTTCAACAGCCCGCTCTACCGCCAGGCGCTGCTGTCCGATTTCTCTCTGCCGGCGGCACAGAATCAGTCCGATGCGCAGACCGCCAGCCAGTGGATAAACTGGCTCCAGCGCTACGCCCAGGAAGATAACCGCTGGTTCTCGTGGGTTGCCTTTAACGGCACAACGCTTGCGAACAGCAACCAGAATGATTTCGCGCGCCGCTATGGCCGCGCGGCGGGCGATGTTGATGCACAGATTGGCCGCGTGCTTGATGCGTTACGCGCGTCAGGCAAGCTGGACAACACCGTGGTGATCGTCACCGCAGGGCATGGCATCCCGTTAGGTAATGAGACGAAGAGTATGAGCTGGTCACGCCCGAACCTTCAGGTTCCGCTGATCGTCCACTGGCCGGGCACGCCGGCACAGCGCATCAATATGCTTACCGAGCATAAAGATGTCATGACGACCCTGATGCAACGCCTGCTGCACGTCAGCACGCCTGCAAACGAGTATTCCCAGGGCCAGGATCTCTTCAGCGCCGCACGCCGCCATAACTGGGTCACGGCGGCGGGAAATAATACGCTGGCGGTGACCACGCCGAAGCTAACGCTGGTGCTGAACAACAACGGGAATTACCAGACGTATAACCTGCAGGGTGAACGGCTGAAAGACCAGAAACCGCAGCTGAGCCTGCTGCTGCAGGTCCTGACGGATGAGAAGCGCTTCATCGCTAACTGATTAATAATAAACCAGTTAGCGACGGATTCCCTTGCATTCAAAGCGGAATCGAGTACTATTCTTTCTATGCGTCGGCACGTAGCGCAGCCTGGTAGCGCACCGTCATGGGGTGTCGGGGGTCGGAGGTTCAAATCCTCTCGTGCCGACCAAAAATACTTTGAAAACCAGCCTTTTACGGCTGGTTTTTTATTTCGCCTCGTCCGGCGTTTTGCGCAGATACACCAGCGTAACCAGACAAATCACCGCTCCGGCATAAAACGTATATTCCGCGCCAAACGTTTCCCAGATGGCTCCAGCCCCCAGGCTGGCAACTAACAACCCCACCCCGCTGACCAGACTAAAAATACCAAAAGCCGTACCGCGCAGATCCGCAGGCGCGGTTTTCGCAATCATTGCCGCCAGCAGCCCCTGCGTCATCCCCATATGCACTCCCCAAAGCGCAACGCCCAGCAGCATTCCCGCCCAGTGGGTGCTCAGCGCCAGCACAATGTCCGCCCCAATCAGCATCACCAGACCCCACTGCAATAATCGGGTGTGGCTCATCGCGTCGGATAACTTTCCAAACGGGTAGGCAGAAAGGAAATAGAGCAGATTCATGGCCACCATCACCAGCGGGATGAGCGCCAGCGGCACCCCCGACTGCTGAGCGCGCAGCACCAGAAATGCTTCACTGAAACGTGCGAGCGTGAAGATGGCCCCGAGTCCAATAACCCACCAGCAGCCTTTTCCGAGACGCCT
The DNA here is from genome assembly GCF_047530215.1 of Enterobacter sp. 01-M-03-SI-ECC. Lineage (NCBI taxonomy): Bacteria > Pseudomonadati > Pseudomonadota > Gammaproteobacteria > Enterobacterales > Enterobacteriaceae > Enterobacter > Enterobacter sp. 01-M-03-SI-ECC. The sequence continues at coordinate 250,485 of NZ_JBLKDA010000002.1, read as the reverse complement.
GAGGTTCTCTTTTTTGATGGGATTCGTGCGTTTATGCTCGACGGGCGCTTTCGGCTCATGCAGGCCGAAGAAAAGCAGCGCTACGGCGAGTACGCCGGGAATCACCGCAATCCAGAAAATGGTACGAAAATCATCGTTCCACAGCAGCATTAGGCCTACGGCCAGCAGCGGACCGAGAAATGCGCCGATAGTGTCCATCGACTGACGCAGTCCAAAGGCCGCGCCGCGGAGTTCCGGCGGCGTCACATCGGCAACCAGCGCATCGCGCGGCGCACCGCGGATCCCCTTCCCTACCCGATCGATTAAGCGTGCCCCAAGAATCATGCCGGAGGATGAGGCGATAGCGAACAACGGTTTACTTAACGCGCCCAGACCGTAGCCCAGAACCGCCAGTCCTTTACGTTTGCCCAGATAGTCGCTGATGGCACCGGAAAACACTTTGATAAACAGCGCGGTGGCCTCGGCCAGGCCTTCAATCAATCCAATGAAAATCACGCTGGCACCCAGCGTCGTGACCATAAATAACGGCAGCAGGCTGTGAATGATTTCCGAGGAGATATCCATCCACATGCTGACGCCGCCCACCACCCAGACGCCTTTCGGGATCCGGCTGAGCGTTGCAAACCGGGATAACATTGCGCATCTCCTGCTTTATGTCGAACAATCTTGTTCGGAACAGAATATCCTGGAAATGCGAATAAAAATCATCTGACATAAAAAAAGCCAGCCCGCAGGCTGGCTTGATTCTACCCGGTGAGTGATTAGTGCTTTTCACGCCCACCCAGGAAGAAAATGCCCAGCGGGATGGCCAGCAGAACGGTGAACACCAGGCTGTAGACGAAGATCATTGCCGATTGCAGGACATACATGCTGATTGTCCAGGCAGAGAGGGGGATATTGTACTGTTCGATAACGCCCACAATGGTTGCGCGCCCCACGCACGCGGCAGCAATCATAAACACGACCAGCAGCGCCAGGAGGAATTTGCGGCCTTCAGGCGTTTTCAGTTTTGCACGAACCATCTCTCTTCCCTTTTACAGATGAATAACATTATATACAGCCTAAAATAACACGAACTGACACCTGACTCCACACCAGCACAAACAACCAATAAACTGGACAATTAAAAGCGCATAACGCTATTCATACTGAAAATGTAAGTAAATAACACCAGTTATTCATAGTTGTTATGTTAACCTGCGCAGGATCGTTTTGACATAAAGGAATGACAATGAAAAACGCACCTAAATTTGCCCTCGCACTCATCGCCGCCGCGTGTGTCAGCGGCACGGCTTTCGCCAGCGAAACCCCAAAAGAGCAGCCGCTGGAAAAAGTCGCCCCGTATCCGAAAGCGGACAAAGGGATGAAGCGTCAGGTCATTCAGCTGCCGGCGCAGCAGGATGAAGCGAATTTCAAAGTGGAGCTGTTGATTGGCAAGACGCTGGAAGTGGACTGCAACCAGCATCGTCTGGGCGGCCAGCTGGAAAGCAAAACCCTGGAAGGCTGGGGCTACGACTACTACGTCTTTGATAAAGTCACCTCGCCGGTCTCCACCATGATGGCCTGCCCGGACGGCAAGAAAGAGAAGAAATTTGTGACCGCGTATCTGGGCGACAACGCTCTGCTGCGCTACAACAGCAAGCTGCCGATCGTGGTGTATACGCCTGAAAACGTGGAAGTGAAGTATCGCGTGTGGAAGGCGGACGAGAACGTCGGACAAGCGGTAGTACGGTAAAAATAAGTCGGGTGGCGGCTTCGCCTTACCCGACCTACAAAATAATATCGAACGTAGGCCGGGTAAGCGTCAGCGCCACCCGGCTTTTTTACATTACAGCGCGATATCCGCGACCGGTTTGTTTTCCGGCTGAGGCTTCAGCTCCGCTTTAGGCGCAGCATCTGCAGCCTGCGGTTTAATGTACTGCAGCTGAAGTACGCGGCTGGTGTATTCCAGCTCCTGCTCCGTCGCGTCCACGTTACCGTTCAGCTTCGTGCCGTAGGATGGAATAATGGTTTTCAGCTTCGCCTGCCATTCCGGGCTGGCGACTTTATCTTTAAACACTTTTTCCATCAGGTGCAGCATGATTGGCGCAGCGGTAGACGCACCCGGTGACGCACCCAGCAGCGCGGCGATGGTGCCATCCTTATCGCTCACCACTTCGGTACCCAGACGCAGCACGCCACCCTCTTTCGGATCGCGTTTGATGATCTGTACGCGCTGGCCCGCCTGCCAGAGACGCCAGTCTTCTTTCTTCGCCTGCGGATAGTACTCTTTCAGCGCCTCGAAACGATCGTCGTCAGAGAGCATCACCTGGCTAATCAGGTATTTCACCAGGTCGAAGTTATCCAGACCCACGTCCATCATCGGCTTGACGTTAGAGGTGGTGGTGGCGCTCAGCAGATCCCACAGTGAGCCATTTTTCAGGAACTTAGTGGAGAAGGTCGCGAACGGCCCAAACAGCACCACGCGTTTGCCATCAAGCATACGGGTGTCGATATGCGGAACAGACATCGGCGGTGCGCCCACGGAAGCCTGGCCGTACACTTTCGCCAGATGGCGATTCACCACTTCCGGGTTATCGGATACCAGGAACTGACCGCCCACCGGGAAGCCCGCGTAGTCGTCCGCTTCCGGAATACCGGACTCCTGCAGCAGCTTCAGCGCCGCCCCGCCCGCGCCGATAAAGACAAACTTCGCCTTGATGACGTGCTCGGCTTCGTTGTTTTTCAGATCGGCAACGGTCACGCTCCAGCTGTTATCCGCGTTGCGCTTGAAGCCGCGCACTTCGGTGCTGAGCTGGAGGTTGAAGTTCTCTTTTTTCTTCAGCGACGTCACCAGCTGACGGGTAATTTCACCGTAGTTAACGTCGGTACCAATTTCGGTACGGGTCGCCGCCACTTTCTGGTTCGGGTCACGCCCTTCCATGACCAGCGGTGCCCACTCTTTGATCTGCGCGTGGTCTTCAGAGTATTTCATCCCGCGGAACAGCGTGCTCTGCTGCAGCGCAGCGTAGCGCGCGCGCAGGAAGTTGACGTTCTGCTCGCCCCACACGAAGCTCATGTGCGGTACGGTGTTGATGAAGGAGTGCGGGTCATGCAGCACGCCGCTGTTAACCTGGTGAGACCAGAACTGGCGAGAAATCTGGAATGCCTCGTTGATCTCGACCGCCTTCTCGATACTAATGGAACCGTCCTTTTTCTGCGGCGTATAGTTCAGTTCCATGAGTGCCGAATGTCCGGTACCGGCGTTGTTCCAGCCGTTCGAACTCTCCTGCGCCACGCCATCAAGGCGCTCGACCATGGTCATGGACCAGTCCGGCTGCAGTTCTTGCAGATAGGTTCCCAGCGTGGCGCTCATGATACCGCCACCAATTAAAAGGACGTCCGTTTCCTGCTCTTTTGGTGCGTCAGCTTTCGCCGCCATGGAGACGGTGTTAAGCCCCACGGCCAGAGAAAAGAGCATGGCAGTCATTTTTTTCATAATTTATGCCTTAGTGTAAAAGTGCTTGATGCGTGGAAATTGCAGGTGAAAAAAGCTGCGGGGGCACGGTAACAACTTTTAAATATTGTTTAAAGGTTAAGAAATTATTGTAATTGTGAAATTTAATGATGGGTTGTTTGTAAGGGATTATCGAAGCGTCTGGTAAAGCGCGGTTTTACTGGCTAGTATGTTGCGTTTTGTGATCGCGCGCACGGAAGCCTGCCCTAACCAGCGAACCGTTATGTCCTTATCCCATTCTGCTGTCTCCCCCGAAGACCGCGTAGCCAACGTGCTGCGTTCCCCTCAGCTGCTGGCGCGTGAAACGCTGGCAGGCGTCATTACCGCCCTGGCGCTGATCCCCGAGGTCATCTCATTTTCCGTGGTGGCGGGCGTTGACCCAAAAGTCAGCCTGATCGCCTCCGTGGTGCTGTGTCTCGCCCTGTCCGTACTGGGCGGTCGTCCGGCGATGGTGACGGCAGCGGCCGGTTCCGTGGCGCTGGTAATTGGACCCATGGTGCATCAGCACGGCGTACAGTACATTCTGCCCGCCGTGCTGATGGCTGGCGTGATTCAGATTCTGTTTGGCGTTCTGGGCATGGCAAGGCTGATGCGCTTTATTCCCCAGTCGGTCATGACCGGGTTTGTGAACGCCCTGGGTATTTTGATCTTCTTCGCGCAGGTGCCGCATTTCTGGAGCCGAAGCCCGCTGATTGTGGGCCTGTTCGTCCTGACGCTGCCGATCGTGCTGTGGGTGCCGCGCTATATCAAAAGTATTCCTTCCCCGCTGATTGCGATTGTGGTGCTTACCGTGTTCACCGTTTCCACCGGTCAAACCCTGCCGACCGTGGGCGATGAAGGCGCCATGAGCGGCGGTTTGCCGGGTCTTACCGAACTTCTGGTCCCCCTCAATTTACAGACGCTGAGCATTATCTGGCCGTGCGCGTTAAGCATCGCGTTTGTCGGCCTGCTGGAATCCCTGCTGACGGCACAGCTGGTGGATGAGCTGACCGCGACGCCGTCAGGTAAACGCCGTGAGAGCATCGGGCTGGGCGTCGGCAATATTCTGGCCGGTTTTTACGGCGGCATTGCGGGCTGCGCGATGATCGGACAAACCATCGTCAACGTGGAGATGGGTAAAGGCCGAAGCCGCATTTCAACCCTTGCGGCGGGCATCGTGCTGCTGATCCTGGTGACGGCGCTCAGCGACGTGATGGCTAAAATTCCGATGGCGGTGCTGGCCGGGATCATGGCGATTGTTGCCGTCAAAACCTTCAGCTGGCACAGCATAAAACCGGCTACGGTAAAAACAGCCCCGATTACCGAAACGCTAGTCATGCTGGTCACCGTTGCCGCCACGGTATCAACCGGCAATCTGGCGATTGGCGTGCTGGGCGGGATTATCGTCATGGCCCTGCTCCCCGCCCGCATCATGCGACGACTTAAAGCAGAAAAAGCGTCGCCAGCCCAAGAAAAATAAAGAAACCGCCGGTATCGGTGATGGCGGTAATCATCACGCTCGACCCCACCGCGGGGTCGCGCCCCAGCTTGGTCATGGTCAACGGGATAATAACGCCCATCATCGAGGCCACCAGCAAATTCAGCACCATCGCCAGCATCATCACCCCGCCTAAGGCCATATCGTCATACAGCCACCAGGTGATGCCGCCCATAATACCGCCCCACACCAGGCCGTTGATCAGCGCCACGCCCATCTCCCTGAAGATCAGAAAGGCAAAGTTGCCGGGCTGAATATTTTCCAACGCCAGCGCGCGAACGATCATGGTGATGGTCTGGTTCCCGGTGTTGCCGCCAATGCCGGCCACAATCGGCATCAGCGAGGCCAGCGCCACCAGCTGCGAAATGGTGTGTTCAAAGCCGTCAATCACGCGGGAGGCGATAAAGGCGGTGCACAGGTTAATGGCCAGCCACGCCCAGCGCGTTTTCACCGCCTTGCCGACGGAGGCATGGACGTCATCTTCGGCGCTGATCCCGCCGAGCGCGCGCAGGTCGTTGTCGGTTTCTTCATAGACCACGTCAACGATCTCATCGATGGTCAGACGCCCCATCAGCTTGCCGACGGAATCCACGACCGCCGCACTCACGAGGTCGTCACGTTCGAAGGTACGCGCCGCTTTTTCCGCATCGTCTTCCGGGGAAAAGACCATCGGCTCGTTTTCCATCACCTCGCTCACCCGCCGCTGGGTGCTGTTGAGCAGGATGGTTTTCAGCTCCAGCTCGCCGAGCAGGGTTTTATCCCGGGAGGTGACAAACAGCTTATCGGTGTTATCCGGCATTTTGCCCAGGCGGCGCAGATAGCGCTGCACGGTGCCGAGCGTCACGTCCGGGCGCACCGTGATAACGCCGAACTCCATGATTGCGCCGACGCTGTTTTTCTCGTAGTGCATCACCTGACGCACGCGCGCGCGTTCATCGGCAGGCAGTGACGCGAGCAGGCGACCGGTCAGGTTTCGCGGCAGGTGCTGAACGAGGTAAATCTGCTCGTCGATATCCAGGGTTTGCAGAGCATCGAGAATGTCCCGGTCGCTCATCTCGTCGATCAGGTCGTCCCAGACGTTTTCGGAGGCCTCAAGCAGCACCTGCCCGCGCTCGTGATCCTGCACCAGGCGCCACAGGGCGTGACGCTCTTCCGAGGGAAGCGCTTCGAGGGTATCCGCCAGGTCCGGCGGGGGTAAGTGAGCAACCAGCGCACCTACCTCAGCAATATCGTCGGCAAGGGTGCCGACATCATATTGCTCAGCCAGGGTCAGTTTGCCTAATAGCGTAGACGTGACGGCCTTATCCGTCGTGAGAAGCCAGATGAGGCGCGCGCGCTCCTGGTCACGCTGCCTGGCGCTGTTTTTCTTTAATACCGACATTAATCATAAATCCATGAAATAAGTTGGTATTAAGCATAGCGCGGGGATATGTAAATAAGAATAAACAACGAGGCGGGATGGAGAAATAAACGGCATGCCCGGCGGCGCTCCGCCTGCACGGGCCGACAAAATCGTAGGCCGGGTAAGGCGAAGCCGCCACCCGGCACATGGGCATCAGGCCGTGCGCGCCACCGCGTCACGCGAGGCTGCATCGCGCTCTTCGCCGGTCAGCTCGCTCAGCCTGCCGTCGCGCATCTCCAGCAGGCGATCGGCATGTATGAAGTAGTGATCGTCGTGGCTGATGGCGAAAATGGTTTTGCCCATCGCCTGCACCAGCGGCAGCAGCACCTGATAAAACTCGCGGCGGAAATGCGGGTCCTGATCGGCCGCCCACTCGTCCAGCAGAATGATGTCGCGCTCTTCCGCCAGCGCCAGCAGCAGCGCCACGCGCTTCTTCTGCCCTTTGGAGAGCTTCAGGTTGAGGATCTTCCCATCCTGAAGTTCCAGCTTGTGCGACATCTGCAGCTGCGCCAGCCATTTCTCCACCAGCGCAGGATTGGCCTGCTGCCCTTCCGGCCCCAGCAGCCGATCGAATAGCCAGACGTCGGTGAACACCGCCGAGAACAGCTTGCGGTAATCTTCGGGCTTCTCGGCGCTCAGCGGCGTGCCGTCCAGCAAAATCTCGCCCGACTGCGGCTGATAAAGCCCGGTAAGCAGCATCGCCAGCGTCGATTTACCGCTGCCGTTGCCGCCAATCAGGAACAGCAGCTCGCCGCGGCGGATCGTCAGGTTGACCGGCCCCACGGAGAAGGCGCTGTCCTGATAGCGAAACGTGACGTTACGCAGCTCCAGCGTCTGCCAGTTCGGGAAGGCTTTCGGGCGCGGGAATTCGGCCTTAAACGGCGCAAGATCGAATTTTTTGAGCTTATTGAAGGCCACCTGCGCGCTCAGCAAGGTGGGCAACGCGCCAACCGCCGAGAGCAGCGGCGTGCGCAAAAACAGCAGCGTCAGCGAGTAGGTTGCCGCGACGTTGGTGTCCGCCCAGCCCAGGCTGTTTGCCATCCAGAACACCAGGCCAATGGCGCCCAGCATCATGATGTTTGACCAGTTCACCGCGCTCAGGTGGAACGTGTCGGCGCGAATGATGTGGTGCCGGTACTCTTGCGCGTCCGGGATATAGAGATGGTTAAAGATATACTCGGCGCGCTCGCGGTTCAGGGTGAGTTCTTTGCGCCCTTCCAGCACCGTCTGGTAATCGTTATAGAGCTTATCTTCCGTTTCGCGCAGCACCGCCATGTGCTTATAGACGCGGGACACCAGCACAAAGCCGCCCCAGATAGTGATGACAATCCACAGCGCGGTCACCGCCAGCATTTTGCTGGAGAGCCAGGCGAGATAGGCTGCCGAGCCAAAGGTGAGAATGATCCCCTGCACCAGCTCCGGCAGGCGAACGAACGCAATGGTAATGGCGCGCACGTCGCTGGTCAGCCCCGCCAGCAGAGAGGCGCTGCCGATCTGCTCAACGCGCTCTATCTGGGTGTCCAGGATGCGCTTGATAAACTCGCTGCGCAGGCGGAAAACGAAATGGTGGCCGAGCGCGGTGAGCGCCAGCTGGGAACCGAGCGTCACCGCCATCAGCAGCAGCAGCAGGCCAAGAAACTCCGGCAATACGGAGAGCGAGGTGTCGACCATTTCGATCAACCGCACGTTGATAAAGGCGATCAGGCCAATGCCCAATGCGGCGCTGGCAAGGCTTAACGCCATGACGGCGATGAAGGGCCAGCGATACTGACGCCATACGAGGAGAAGTAGTTGCATGCAGGCAATCCGGACAATAAAAATCAGCCAGCAGTGTAAACTGCCCTGCGCGGACATCAAGAATAATTCTTATTTTAGTTTATTGTGCCCCGCCTGACGGAAGGTCAGGTTGTAACGGTACTCACCCGTGAGCGGGTGAACCCCGGGCTTCAGCGGCTGAATACCGTGGTAATACAGCCGCGACGCCCTGCCCCACACCACCACATCGCCATGTTCCAGCATGATGCGCTTGAGCGGGTCGTTGCGGCGCAATCCGCCAAACTGGAAGACGGCGGGCAGCCCTAACGATACCGAAACGATAGGCGCGCGCAGGTCGGGCTCGTCCTTGTCCTGGTGCAGGGAGAGCTTCGCACCGACGGCGTAGCGGTTAATCAGGCAGGCATCCGGCCGAAAGTCAGGGTACTCCGCCGCCACCGCCGCCTCGTGACAAAGTGCCTGAAAAACATCAGGCATCGGGGGCCACGGCTGCCCGGTCGTGGGATCGTGCGGGGCATACACATACCCACGTTCGTTTGTCGACCAGCCCAGTTCACCGCAGTTGGCCATGGCCACCGACATCGTGTAGCCACCCGGCGTGACCATATGGCGAAACGGCGAAACCGCCGTCACCGCTTCGATACCGGCAAGCAGTTCCGCCGCGCGGGAGAGCGCAAAGCGGCGCAGGACCGCCGCCCCCGGGGCCAGCGGCTCCTGCCAGGGTTCAGCATCCGCAAAAAGATCGAGCATTATCCCTCCCGGCGTTTCGCCTCACGTTTTAGTAACAGCGCTTTTCGCGCCGTTCCCCATCGGTAACCGGACAGCGCGCCGTCGTGACGCACCACGCGATGACAGGGGATCACAATGGCCAGCGTGTTGGCCGCACAGGCTCCGGCAACGGCGCGTACCGCATTGGGCTTACCAATCGCCAGCGCCACCTGCCGGTAGCTTGCCGTTTCGCCGCAGGGAATGTTGCGAAGGGCCTGCCAGACGCGCTGCTGGAACGCGGTACCGCGGATATCCAGCGGCAGCGCAAGCGGTAGGTCGCGGTCATCAATACTGGCAATCACCTGATGGATCCGCCGAACGAAAGCGTCGTCCAGCGGCGCGTGCGTGGCTTTTGGAAATTGTGCGGCAAGCTCTGCGGTTAGCTCAGCATCGGTGTCCCCCAGCAGGATCGCGCAGATCCCCCGCTCGCTTTCTGCAACCAGACAGCGCCCTAACGAACAGTCATCGATGGCATAGCGCACCGCCACCTCACCTTTACGGTACTGCTTCGCCGTCATGCCCAGCGCATTGTCGGCTTTACGGTAATAGCTGCTGCTGTCGGGAAACCCCGCCGCCAGCACGGCGTCGGTAATTTTCTCTCCCTCTGCAAGCGCGGTTCGCAGACGCTGGCTTCGCGCCGCCTGCTGCCAGGCTTTTGGCGTCATGCCGGTCACGGACTTAAACAGACGGTGGAAATGGAAAGGACTCATGGCGACCTGCAGCGCCAGCCCCTCCAGCGTTAACGCAGGATCCTGTTCCAGCAGCCGGCAGGCCTGTTCCACTTTTTCCAGCTTTTGCGCCTGCGGATCGCGCCTGTCCGGCATGCAGCGCTTGCAGGGACGAAAGCCAGCCTGCGCGGCATGGTGGGCATCGGGATAGAAACGGACATTTTTACGCAGCGCGTGGCGGGCGCGGCATGACGGGCGGCAGAAAATACCCGTTGTCTGCACGGCGAAGACAAACTGCTCGTCAGCGCGCGGATCGCGGGCCATCACCGCCTGCCAGCGATCCTCATCGGTAATAAAGGTGAGGTTTTTCATTATCGGCTCCTCTTGTAAGCATACATAGAGCGTGCCTGAGCGCCACTGATAAAAAACCCGCAACCTTGCTTTTTAATTTTTGTCGCGCACCAGGAAGCTGTCGAACTGCGGTGAATGCCAGGTTTTGAACCCGTCGCCCTCTTTGGTGATCATATAAACGGCCAGCCCTTCCTGACGCACCACCTCTTTGGCTTTTTCCGGGCCGAGAACCATTAATCCGGTATCCCAGGCATCGGCTTCCAGCGCGGTGGGAGCAATCACCGTCACCGAGACCAGGTTATGGGAGATAGGACGTCCGGTCTGCGGATCGATAACGTGCGAAATACGCTTCCCGTCGAGCTCGTAGTAGTTGCGGTAGCTTCCGGAGGTGCTGATGCCGTGTCCGTTGATGTCCACGATTGCCTGTACGGCATTTTGCCGATCGGTCGGTTTTTGAATCGCAACGCGCCACGGCTTATCGCTGGCGTTCATGCCGCGGCTGACCAGCGCGCCGCCCACGGAGACCAGATAACGGGAAATCCCTTCCTGCGCCATCAGCGCCGCAAGATGATCCGCCGCATAGCCTTCCCCGACCGTCGACAGATCGACAAACAGATCGGGGATATCTTTTTGCAGGTACTGCTGTCCGTACTGGTTGATCACGGTCAGATGCTTAAGCCCCGTCCGGGCGCGGGCGTCATCAATGGCCGCCTGTTCGGGCGTCTTCACCGGCTGTTTATTCGGGCCAAAACCCCAGAGGTTCACCAGCGGGCCGACGGTCACATCCATCGCCCCGTTGGTTTTGTAGCCTACGCGCATGGCCTCGGTCACGATATCGGCCATCGCCTCGCTCACCGGCCACAGGGAGGTGCTGGTTGAGAGGTTGAAGCGCATCAGCGCCGAGTCATTTTTATAGGTCGACAGCAGCTGGTCGTCGGCATCCAGCTGTGACTGGATTTTACCGCGAAGTTCATCTGCGCGCGTTTTATCGAGGTTCATCACGCTGACGCGCCAGAAGGTCCCCATCGTTTTGCCTTCGAGCACCGTCGCGGCAGGTGCATCGGTCTTCGCTACGGGGGCGGGATCGTTACACGCGGTCAGGAAAAAAAGCATAGCCAGAAAGCTGGCGCGTAAAAAAGTCATGTCCATTCATTATTATCCTCATGCCAGGGCGGCAAGAGTACACCAAAACGGGTAAGTTGTGAGAACCGGAGAGGCACAAAAAAGGGGCCATCAGGCCCCTTACGTCACACGATCGCGCGATTAGAACTGGTAAACCAGGCCCAGCGCGACGATATCGTCAGTACCGATACCCGCCTGACGGGTGAATTCATTTTCATCAACCAGGTTGATTTTGTAATCCACGTAGGTGGACATGTTTTTGTTGAAGTAGTAAGTCGCACCCACATCAACATATTTCAGCAGATCCTGGTCGCCGTAACCTTCGATGTCCTTGCCTTTAGACTGCAGGTAAGCCACGGATGGACGCAGGCCGAAGTCGAACTGGTACTGAGCAACCACTTCGAAGTTCTGCGCTTTGTTAGCGAAGCCGTAAATCTGGCTGCTGCTCTGAGAGTTGCCGAAGCGCGTTGCGTTATAGGTCTGAGAGTACTGTGCCGCCAGGTAGATGTTGTTGGCGTCATATTTCAGGCCACCGGTATACACTTCAGCGTGGTCACCTTCGCCTTTCAGCGCCTGGTTAGCCGTGTTGTTCTGGTCAGCAGTACGCTTCGAAGAAGACATTGCACCGCCGATGCTGAACCCTTCGCCCAGATTATAGGTCAGGGACGCACCGTAGCCGTCACCGTTCTGTTTCAGGGTGCTGCGACCGGTCTCGTTTTCACCGCTTACGCTGCCGTTTTTACCCTGATACTGCAGAGCAAAGTTCAGGCCGTCAACCAGACCAAAGAAGTCCTGGTTACGGTAGGTAGCCACGCCGTTAGCACGGGACTGCAGGAAGTTGTCTGCACCGTAGGTATCGCCGCCAAATTCTGGCAGCACGTCGGTCCAGGAGGTTACGTCGTAGATTACGCCGTAGTTACGACCGTAATCGAAAGAACCTGCTTCAGCGAACTTGAGACCCGCGAACGCCACACGCGTCCAGGCCTGGTTGTCGCTTTCAGAGGTGTTGCCCTGGATCTGGTATTCCCACTGGCCGTAACCGGTCAGCTGATCGTTAACCTGGGTTTCGCCTTTGAAGCCCAGACGCATGTAGGTCTGGTCACCGTCGGCACTCTTGTCGTCAGAGAAATAGTGCAGACCATCAACTTTGCCGTACAGATCTAATTTGTTGCCATCTTTGTTATAAATTTCGGCCGCATTCGCTGCGCCTGCCACCAGGAGTGCTGGTACCAGGAGGGACAGTACTTTAACTTTCATTTTATTAACCCTCTGTTATATGCCTTATAATTGCCACTGCTTACTGGCTAACCCTCATTAACCAGTCGGCAATTTCATTCTCCGCAAAATTACAGAATAATCCAATGCGAATATGATACTAAAACTTTGAAGATGTTTCATTTACCTATCAACATGTTTCAAAATGTAAATATCAAGGAACTTTTACAAAGCACAAATAGCTTAGAAAATTAGCACTTATAATCAAAAGAAAAAACCACCATATTAATATCAATACCTTACAATAAAAAACGTTACCGCACTGAATGACAAAACAAGATCGCACCGAATCTCTAAAATAACTCTCGCTATCATCATTAACTTTATTTATTACCGTCATTCAGTTTTGAATGTCTGTTTATCCCTAATTGAGCCGGATGCTTCGCATTCGGTTTTTTTTACCTTTCTTTACGTAACTTGTCATTTTTTGTGCTACCGCACCGAAATTGTAACGACTATTAACTAAATTCCCGACAGGTTCCGGCGAAATTCTCAAGTTGATGCAATTCTTAATTTCTTGTTAATTCGTGCTATTTACTGGCTGCGCTGGGCGATTATTTGTACGCGCACGGCGCGTTTGTACATATTTACCGCACGCCTCACCGCCGATAATGTCCCGTGAAAAAGTCGCCTCTTCCCGGTCAGTGGCGCTGGAAATTCAGTTATTACCCTTTATACTGCCCTATCGCCACAGAGCACGACCATAACGGGTTAAAGATATCAATGAGTCAGACTGAAACTACCGCCCCGAGCAAATTCTCTCTCCTTCCCGGGAGCATTACCCGTTTCTTTCTTCTTTTGATCGTTGTGCTGTTAGTCACCATGGGGGTAATGGTACAAAGCGCGGTTAACGCCTGGCTGAAGGATAAAAGCTATCAGGTCGTCGATATCACCCATGCCGTGCACAAGCGCATAGATACCTGGCGCTACGCCACCTGGCAGATTTACGACAATATCGCGGCGTCGCCAACCTCCTCTTCCGGGGATGGGCTTCAGGAGACGCGGCTTAAGCAGGATGTCTACTATCTCGAAAAACCGCAGCGTAAGACCGAAGCGCTTATCTTTGGCTCTCACGACAGCGCGACGCTTGAGATGACGCAGCGTATGTCGGCCTATCTCGATACCCTCTGGGGTGCCGAAACGGTGCCGTGGTCGATGTACTATCTGAACGGTCAGGACAACAGCATGATCCTGATCTCCACGCTGCCGCTAAAAGATCTCTCTTCCGGTTTCAAAGAGACCACCGTGGGCAGCATCGTCGACTCCCGCCGGGCAGAGATGCTGCAGCAGGCGAACGCCCTTGATGAACGCGAAAGCTTCTCTTCCCTGCGTCGCCTGGCCTGGCAAAACGGCCATTATTTTACCCTGCGCACCACCTTCAACCAGCCAGGACACCTGGCGACGGTAGTGGCCTTCGATTTACCGATTAATGATTTAATCCCGCCGGACATGCCGCTCGATAGCTTCCGCCTGGAGCCCGACAGCAGCACCCAGAACCTGCGTGCGGCGTCAGACAAAGAGGCTGCTGAGAGCGTTTCAATCTCCTTTAACGGCTCGAAAATCGAAATTGCCTCATCGCTGAACTCGACCGGTATGCGCCTGGTGTGGCAGGTGCCGTTTGGCACGCTGCTGCTCGACACGCTGCAAAATATCCTGCTGCCCCTGCTGCTGAATATCGGCCTGCTGGCGCTGGCCCTGTTTGGCTACAGCACCTTCCGTTTCCAGTCGGGGCGTCAAAGCGACACTTCTGCGGTTCCGGCCGGCACCAGCAATGAGCTGCGGGTACTACGTGCGCTGAATGAAGAGATTGTTTCCGTGCTGCCGCTGGGGGTCTTAGTTCATGATCAGGAGGCGAATCGCACGGTGATGAGCAACAAAATCGCCGACCATCTGCTGCCGCATCTTAACCTGCAGAACATCACCACCATGGCGGATCAGCACCAGGGGGTGATTCAGGCCACCATCAACAATGAGCTGTACGAGATCCGTCAGTTCCGCAGCCAGGTGGCTCCCCGTACGCAAATCTTCATTATCCGCGATCAGGATCGCGAAGTGCTGGTCAATAAAAAGCTCAAGCAGGCGCAAAGGCTGTATGAGAAAAACCAGCAGGGGCGCGCCGCATTCATGCAGAACATTGGCGATGCCTTCAAGCAGCCGTTAAGAACCCTGGCAACCCAGGCGGCGGCGTTAAACGCCCCTGAAAGCCACCAGCTTGCCAGCCAGGCCGACTCGCTGGTCAGAATGGTTGATGAGATCCAGCTGGCAAACATGCTGGAGAATGATTTCTGGAAGGGAACGCCAACCCTCTTCTCCATTCAGAACCTGATCGATGAAGTGGTGCCGGAGGTGCTGCCCGTGATTAAGCGCAAAGGGCTGCAGCTGCTGATCAATAACAATCTTCCGGCGAACGATGAACGCCACGGCGATCGCGAAGCGCTGCGCCGTATTCTGCTGATGATTATCCAGTACGCCGTTACCACCACGCAGATCGGCAAGATCACGCTCGAAGTCAGTACGGAGGAGTCCGCTGAAGACCGCCTGACGTTCCGCATCCTCGACACCGGGGAAGGCGTTACCACGAGTGAAATTGATAATCTCCACTTCCCGTTCCTGAATGACACGCAAAGCGATCGCTACGGCAAGGCCAATGCGCTCACCTTCTGGCTGTGCGATCAGCTGGCGCGTAAGCTCGGCGGCCATTTGAATATCAAAGCCCGTGAATCCCTTGGCACCCGCTATTCTCTGCACGTGAAAATGGCGGCTAATCCGCAGGAAGAAGATGAAGAACGTCTGCTGGATGATGTCGTGGTAATGGTCGATGTGACCTCGAACGAGATCCGCAATATTGTCGTTCGTCAGTTAGAAAACTGGGGTGCGGCCTGCATCACGCCGGATGAAAGACTTTCAAGTCAAGAATTTGATCTGTTTTTAACTGATAATCCGTCTAATCTTACTGCCTCCGGCTTGCTTTTAAGCGATGATGAGTCAGGCGTGCGGAAAATCGGCCCTGGCCAGCTGCGCGTCAACTTTAATATCAGCAATGCGATGCAGGAAGCTGTACTACAACTCATAGAAGAGCAGCTGGCACAGGAAGAGATAGCGGAATCGCCGTTAGGCGGCAATGAAAATGCCGAGCTTCACGCCAGCGGATACTATTCACTCTTTGTTGATACAGTACCAGATGATGTTAAGCGGTTGTATACTGAGTCCGCTGCGAATGACTTTGCAGCGCTGGCGCAGACAGCACACCGGCTTAAAGGGGTGTTTGCCATGCTTAATCTGGTTCCCGGCAAGCAGTTATGTGAAACGCTGGAACATCTTATTCGTGAGAAAGATGCCTCTGGCATTGAAAAATACATCAGCGACATTGACGACTACGTCAAAAGCTTGCTGTAGCAAGGTAGCCTTATACATGAACAATATGAACGTAATTATTGCCGATGACCATCCGATTGTACTGTTCGGTATTCGCAAATCACTTGAACAGATCGAGTGGGTGAATGTAGTCGGTGAATTTGAAGACTCTACAGCACTGATCAATAACCTCCCAAAGCTTGATGCGCACGTGCTCATTACCGATCTCTCCATGCCAGGAGACAAGTACGGTGATGGGATCACGCTCATCAAATACATTAAACGCCACTTCCCGGATATCTCGATCATCGTTCTGACCATGAACAACAACCCGGCGATCCTGAGCGCCGTGCTGGATCTGGACATCGAAGGGATTGTGCTGAAACAGGGCGCCCCGACCGATCTGCCAAAAGCGCTTGCGGCGCTGCAGAAAGGCAAGAAATTCACGCCTGAGAGCGTCTCCCGTCTGCTGGAAAAAATCAGCGCGGGTGGCTACGGTGATAAACGCCTGTCGCCGAAAGAGAGTGAAGTTCTGCGCCTGTTCGCAGAAGGTTTCCTGGTGACCGAGATTGCCAAGAAGCTGAACCGCAGTATTAAAACCATCAGCAGCCAGAAGAAATCCGCGATGATGAAGCTGGGCGTGGACAACGATATTGCTCTGCTGAACTATCTCTCCTCCGTCACGCTGAGCGCAACGGATAAGGATTGATCTCCGCTGTTTATGCCGGGTGGCGCTCGCGCTTACCCGGCCTACAGATCCCGTAGGCCCGCGCAAGCGCAGCGCCGCCGGGCAAATAAAAACGGCCCTTCCGGGCCTTTTTTATATTCGCGTTTTTCTCACGCGCTCGGCGTAAATCGACAGAGTCTGCTTCAGCACGTCCAGCGTGACCGGTTTCGACAGACAGCTGTCCATGCCCGATTCCAGACAGCGCTGCTTCTCTTCCGCCAGGGCGTTCGCCGTGACGCCCACTACCGGCAGCGTCAGGCCAAGCTGGCGGATGCGCTGCGTCAGACGGTAGCCGTCCATGTTCGGCATGTTGACGTCGCTCAGCACGATATCAATATGGTTTTTACTGAGCACATTCAGCGCATCCACGCCGTCATTGGCCGTTTTGCACTGGTAGCCCAGCGATCCAAGCTGGTCAGCCAGCAGGCGACGGTTTATCGGATGGTCATCCACCACCAGAATCATCATATCGTCATTCACCGACGCCAGAGACTCCGGTGACGGCAATCCGCCCGCGCCGTCACGCTCTTCCAGCTCCACTTTGTAGATGCGCGCCAGCAGGCTTAACAGCTCGTGCGGCGTGGCGACGCTGTGTACCCATTCCCCAGGCGCACGCTCGACAGGAATACCGATGTGGCGACGGCAGAAGAGCACCGACCCTCTCCCCTGCCACGGCTCTTCCAGCGCCTCGTCAGCGATCAGCACATCGTCCACATCCGGCATCTGGCCTTCATAGCGACACACCCTCACGCCGCTGCGGGTGAGCAGCGCCGTCAGGTAGTCATTCAGCGAGGCGTTATGCACCGCCAGCCAGCAGCGCTTGTCGCTCAGCCCGTCCACCGTCGCTTTTGCCGGATACTGCGCGGAATAGAGCGGAATACGGATAGTGAACTGGCTGCCCATGCCGGGTTCGGTATCGACGGAAATATCACCGTCCATCATGCTGACGAGCTTCTCACAGATCGCCAGCCCCAGTCCGGTCCCCTGGAAGTTACGCTGCACGCCGGTCCCGACCTGGAAGAACGGGTCGAACAGACGAACGACTTCCTTCGCCGGGATGCCAACGCCCGTGTCGCGCACGCGAATGCTCAGGTAATCTCCCGCCCGGCAGACGTGCAGCACAATACAGCCCACGTCGGTGAATTTGATGGCGTTGCTGAGCAGGTTAGAGATGACCTGCTGCAGGCGCATCGGATCGCCATGCAGCGTCAGCGGCACGTCCGGCTCGATAAAGCAGTAGAGCCCGAGCTGTTTACGCACCACCAGCGGCAGATAGTTGGCGCTGATATGGTTCATTACCTCGCGCGGGGAGAACTCGCGCGGCTCGATTTTCAGTTGCTCAGACTCAATTTTCGAGAAGTCGAGAATATCGCTGATGATCTTCAGCAGCAGGCTGGAAGAGTTGTTCATTGCCGTCACCAGCCTGTCGACCCCTTTCGGCAACTCTTTGGTCTGCAGCAGATCGAGGTTACCGATGATCCCGTACAGCGGCGTACGCAGCTCGTGGCTGACCGTCGCAAGGAACATAGATTTGGACTGGCTGGCCTGCTCTGCGGCCTGCGCCATCTCCTGCAGCGACTCTTCCATCTTCACGCGCGCGGAAACATCCACCAGCACGCAAATCGCCACGTTTTCGTTACGATAGCGGGAATGGACAAAGCTGATCTGCAGGTTGGTGTGCGTGCTGGTGAGCACGTCGACAAAGTTAACCTGCTGGCCGCAGATAATTTGCGTTAGCCTCTGCCGGTCCTCGTGCGTCAGCATGTTCAGGTAGTTATGCGCCAGTTCGTTACTGAGGATATTGGTCCCGTCCTGGGTACGCAGAATACAGATCCCCACCGGTGCCGACGCGACAATCTTCCGGTTAAACTGCTCGTGCTCTTCCAGCCGCTGGGCGTCGCTTTCGGCGGGAATAAAGATTTTCCGCTCGTACATGCGCGCCAGCGTAAACAGCGCCCCACCCGCGATCAGGTTCAGCAGAATGGCATTCATGATGAGAATACGGATCCGCTCAAGCACCATATCCACCGGCAGCGAATAGACAATGCTCAGCGACGAAGGCGGCAGGCTCTTCTTCAGCACCAGCTCGCGGAAGCCTGAGGTATAGCCAAACCACGACCGCTCCTGCATCCAGTGCGGTTCGACGTTTAACCGGTTATCCGGCCCGGCAAGCGAGATCAGCTGATGGCCGTTTTCATCCAGAATGGTCACCGCCATGGGCAGGCTGCCCGGGGTGAAAAAGTTTTCCATACGAATGGTCTGCTCAATCCCCAGCAGCGCCTGCAGGCGATTGCCGAGATAGACCGGCGTCAGGGCATAGAAATAGCCCACGCCCGGACGCGGCCCCTGGCTCACCCAGAAGATGTTATTTCCACGCTCGTCCTGCGGCGCATTGCGGTATTTCACAATACGTTCATGCAGGCTTTTCAGCGCATCGTCACGCTCAACGGGCGCGTCGCGCAGGCCAAAGTCAGCCATGCAGAGATTTTCACTGCCAATCAGGAATACGCGGTTCAGGTCATAAGCGGCGGAGAAATTATCGCGCCAGTAGCGCATAAACCAGGCAAGAGACTCCAGCGACCCGCGCCAGGTATTGCTCATGGTGGAGCAATCGGAGTCCGGGAACAGCGGCTGAAAATCAGGGACTTCGGTTTTGTCGTTACGCCCGCGAAGCGCAAGGATGCCGTTTTCCGCCGTGAGGCGATTTTCGGCAATATACTTCAGCTCCTTCATCACGTCAGACGTTCGCTGAATGTAGCGCTGGGCCTGGTCGGAGCTTGAGTTAAACTCCTGGCGGATCTCCGCTTCTTTCTGGTGCAGGGCGTTAACGATGTAAAACACCGACAACAGGGCCACCAGCAGCCAAAGCAGGAGCGCCAGCGCCCGGAACAGATAGCGAGAGACTTTCAGCGTATTACGAAAGGAGACGAGGTATTTCAAGGGGGCGAGGCTCCGCCGTCGGGGTCAAAAGAATGTGGTTAAGGTAGCGGTAAACGCGCCAGGTCGCAACGTTGACTTATCTGGTTGTGCAAAAGAAAAGGGCCGGAATCCGGCCCTTTTTGCATCAGGAGACATTACTCGTCAGCGTCATCCGCTGCGTCATCGTCGGTGTCCGCTTCCGGCGCGATTTCATCGTCACCTTCCGCGACGCTGCCGTCGATGGAATCGAGCTCTTCGTCATCCACCGGCTCGGCCACGCGCTGCAGACCCACCACGTTTTCATCTTCCGCTGTACGGATGAGGATCACGCCCTGGGTGTTACGACCCACCACGCTGATCTCAGACACGCGGGTACGCACCAGCGTACCGGCATCGGTAATCATCATGATTTGGTCGGCATCGTCCACCTGCACCGCGCCGACAACGGAACCGTTGCGCTCGGTCACTTTGATAGAGATAACGCCCTGCGTGCCGCGAGACTTGGTCGGGTACTCGCTTTCCGCGGTGCGTTTACCGTAACCGTTCTGGGTGACGGTCAGGATTGCACCTTCGCCGCGCGGAACGATCAGGGAAACCACGGAATCTTCACCCGCCAGCTTGATGCCGCGAACGCCGGTCGCCGTACGACCCATGGCGCGCACCGCGTTCTCCTTAAAGCGCACCACTTTACCGGCCGCAGAGAACAGCATCACTTCGTCAGAACCGGAGGTCAGATCCACGCCGATCAGCTCGTCGCCTTCGTTCAGGTTGACGGCAATGATACCGGCAGAACGTGGACGGCTGAACTCGGTCAGCGCGGTTTTCTTCACGGTACCGCTGGCGGTCGCCATAAAGACGTTCACGCCCTCTTCGTACTCGCGTACCGGCAGGATGGCGGTAATACGTTCATTCGCTTCCAGCGGCAGCAGGTTGACGATTGGACGACCACGCGCACCGCGGCTCGCTTCCGGCAGCTGATAGACTTTCATCCAGTACAGACGACCGCGGCTGGAGAAGCAGAGGATCGTATCATGGGTGTTGGCCACCAGCAGGCGGTCAATAAAGTCTTCTTCTTTAATACGTGCTGCAGATTTACCTTTACCGCCACGACGCTGTGCTTCGTAGTCGGTCAGCGGCTGATACTTCACATAGCCCTGGTGAGACAGGGTGACCACCACGTCTTCGCGGTTGATCAGATCTTCAATGTTGATATCAGAGCTGTTCGCGGTGATTTCGGTGCGACGCTCGTCGCCGAACTGATCGCGGACCAGTTCCAGCTCTTCACGGATCACTTCCATCAGACGCTCTGCGCTACCCAGAATGTGCAGCAGCTCGGCAATCTGTTCCAGCAGCTCTTTGTATTCGTCGAGCAGTTTTTCGTGCTCAAGGCCGGTCAGTTTCTGCAGACGCAGATCCAGAATCGCCTGGGCCTGCTGTTCAGTCAGGTAGTACTGACCGTCACGCACGCCGAATTCCGGTTCCAGCCACTCAGGACGCGCCGCGTCATCACCCGCACGTTCCAGCATCGCGGCAACGTTGCCCAGATCCCACGGACGGGAAATCAGCGCGGCTTTCGCTTCTGCAGGCGTTGGCGCACGGCGGATCAGCTCGATGATCGGGTCGATGTTGGCCAGCGCAACCGCCAGCGCTTCCAGGATATGCGCACGGTCGCGGGCTTTACGCAGTTCAAAGATGGTACGGCGGGTCACCACTTCACGGCGGTGACGCACGAACGCGCTCAGGATCTCTTTCAGGTTCATGATCTTCGGCTGACCATGGTGCAGCGCAACCATGTTGATACCGAAGGAGACCTGAAGCTGAGTCTGGGAGTACAGGTTGTTCAGGACAACCTCGCCCACCGCGTCGCGTTTGATCTCAATCACGATGCGCATGCCGTCTTTGTCAGACTCGTCACGCAGCGCGCTGATGCCTTCAACACGTTTTTCTTTTACCAGCTCGGCGATTTTTTCAATCAGACGCGCTTTGTTCACCTGATACGGGATCTCGTGAACAATGATGGTTTCACGGCCGGTTTTGGCGTCCGCTTCCACTTCGGCGCGGGCACGGATGTAAATCTTGCCGCGGCCGGTACGGTACGCTTCTTCAATACCGCGACGACCGTTGATGATCGCCGCCGTCGGGAAGTCCGGGCCCGGGATGTGGGTCATCAGCCCTTCAATGCTGATGTCTTCATCGTCGATATAGGCCAGGCAGCCGTTGATCACCTCGGTGATATTGTGCGGCGGAATGTTGGTTGCCATACCGACCGCGATACCGGACGAACCGTTAACCAGCAGGTTCGGGATCTTGGTTGGCATCACATCTGGGATGCGCTCGGTGCCGTCGTAGTTATCGACGAAATCAACGGTCTCTTTTTCCAGGTCGGCCATCAGCTCATGAGCGATTTTCGACATACGGATTTCCGTATAACGCATCGCCGCAGCGGAGTCGCCGTCGACTGAACCAAAGTTACCCTGACCATCTACCAGCATGTAACGCAAGGAGAATGGCTGCGCCATACGAACGATGGTGTCATACACGGCGGTATCACCATGCGGGTGATATTTACCGATGACGTCACCGACGACGCGGGCAGATTTTTTATAGGCTTTATTCCAGTCATTGCCCAATACGTTCATGGCGTATAGTACGCGACGGTGTACCGGCTTCAGGCCATCGCGGACGTCCGGCAGCGCACGGCCAACAATGACCGACATCGCATAATCCAGATAGGAGCTCTTCAGCTCTTCCTCGATGTTAACCGGTGTAATTTCTCTCGCAAGGTCGCTCATCTAACCGCTATCCCTCTACTGTATCCCGGATTCAAAGGTCGCAAATTATAACACAGCCGAGGTGATTGAGGTAAACCTATACGCTTTATTCACGGGGATTGCCTGATATACTCCTTTGTCTTGCTAAATAAGGAGTAAAAGCGCCCATGAATGCCGAAAAATCCCCGGTGGCCCACAACGTTGACCACGAAGAGATTGCCAAATTTGAAGCGGTGGCGTCCCGCTGGTGGGATCTCGAAGGTGAGTTCAAACCGCTGCATCGCATTAACCCGCTGCGTCTGGGCTATATCGCGGAACGTTCCGGCGGTCTGTTCGGTAAGAAAGTGCTCGACGTCGGCTGCGGCGGCGGTATCCTGGCAGAGAGCATGGCGCGCGAAGGGGCGAATGTGACGGGCCTGGATATGGGCTTTGAACCGCTGCAGGTTGCCCGCCTTCACGCCCTGGAGTCCGGCATTCAGGTCGACTACGTGCAGGAAACCGTAGAAGAGCACGCGGCAAAACACGCCCACCAGTACGACGTGGTGACCTGCATGGAGATGCTGGAGCACGTTCCCGATCCGCAGTCGGTGGTGCACGCCTGTGCAAAACTGGTGAAACCGGGCGGCCAGGTCTTCTTCTCCACCATCAACCGCAACGGTAAAGCCTGGCTGATGGCCGTCGTCGGCGCGGAGTATGTGCTGCGCATGGTGCCGAAAGGCACGCACGACGTGAAGAAATTCATCAAGCCTGCGGAGCTATTGAGCTGGGTTGACCAGACGTGGCTCAAAGAGCAGCACATCACCGGTCTGCACTACAATCCGCTGACCGATAAATTCAAGCTCGCGCCGGGCGTGGATGTTAACTATATGTTGCACACAACCGCCAAAAACGACTAACGTCATTCGTTATTCTTATAAAGATTGCGCGACATCATGTTGCGCAATTCTGACCTCCCGTTGAAGAAATCAGCACTCGATCAAATTTTGAATTTTTTTTCTTAATTATTGACATGTCTTCCAGGCCTTACGGCACGAGGACTTAGCCTTTTTTACCCTTTCACAACCTCAATTTAACGTCAAAATCAACCCTTGTGCTGAAAAGATTCGATACTAGAATACTCACCATATAGCGTTTTTCTTATCGCAAACCCCCTATATGTAGTATTTATCCACAGAGTTAGTCACAAGACGGATCTGTGGATAAGCGGGGGATATTTTTTATTTCACGGACAGGTAAACCCCACATGAATCAGAGTCTGCTGGTGACAAAGCGCGACGGTACTACCGAGCGTATCAATCTGGACAAAATCCATCGAGTTCTCGACTGGGCAGCAGAAGGACTGAACAACGTATCTATCTCCCAGGTTGAACTGCGTTCCCACATTCAGTTCTACGACGGCATCAAAACGTCTGATATCCACGAAACGATTATTAAAGCAGCGGCAGACCTGATCTCCCGCGAAGCACCGGATTATCAGTACCTGGCTGCACGTCTGGCGATTTTCCACCTGCGTAAAAAAGCCTACGGCCAGTTTGAGCCGCCGAAGCTTTACGATCACGTGGTGAAAATGGTTGAGCTGGGCAAATACGACACGCATCTGCTGGAAGACTATACGGAAGAAGAGTTCGAGCAGATGAACGGGTTTATCGATCACTGGCGCGACATGAACTTCTCCTACGCGGCGGTGAAGCAGCTCGAAGGCAAATATTTGGTTCAGAACCGCGTAACCGGTGAGATCTACGAAAGCGCCCAGTTCCTCTATATTCTGGTGGCCGCCTGCCTGTTCTCGAACTACCCGCGTGACACCCGTCTGGACTACGTGAAGCGTTTCTACGATGCGGTATCCACGTTCAAGATTTCTCTGCCGACGCCAATCATGTCCGGCGTGCGTACCCCTACCCGTCAGTTCAGCTCCTGCGTGCTGATCGAATGTGGTGACAGCCTGGATTCCATCAACGCCACCTCCAGCGCCATCGTGAAATACGTTTCCCAGCGTGCCGGTATCGGCATCAACGCCGGTCGTATTCGCGCGCTGGGCAGCCCGATCCGCGGCGGCGAAGCGTTCCACACCGGCTGTATCCCGTTCTATAAGCACTTCCAGACGGCGGTAAAATCCTGCTCTCAGGGCGGCGTGCGCGGCGGTGCAGCGACCCTGTTCTACCCGATGTGGCACCTGGAAGTAGAAAGCCTGCTGGTCCTGAAAAACAACCGTGGCGTCGAAGGCAACCGCGTGCGCCACATGGACTACGGCGTGCAGATCAACAAGCTGATGTACACCCGTCTGCTGAAAGGCGAAGACATTACGCTGTTCAGCCCGTCCGACGTCCCGGGCCTGTATGACGCGTTCTTCGCCGATCAGGACGAGTTTGAGCGTCTGTACACCAAATACGAAAAAGACGACAGCATCCGCAAGCAGCGCGTGAAGGCGGTAGACCTGTTCTCCCTGATGATGCAGGAACGTGCCTCTACCGGTCGTATTTACATCCAGAACGTTGACCACTGCAACACTCACAGCCCGTTCGATCCGGTGGTTGCGCCAGTGCGCCAGTCTAACCTGTGCCTGGAGATCGCCCTGCCGACCAAACCGCTGGAAGACGTGAACGACGAAAACGGCGAAATCGCGCTGTGCACGCTGTCCGCGTTCAACCTCGGCGCGATTAAGAGCCTCGACGAGCTGGAAGAGCTGGCCGTGCTGGCGGTTCGTGCCCTCGACGCCCTGCTGGACTACCAGGATTACCCAATCCCGGCCGCTAAACGCGGCGCAATGGGCCGCCGTACCCTGGGTATCGGCGTGATCAACTTCGCCTACTGGCTGGCGAAAAACGGCAAGCGTTACTCCGACGGCAGCGCCAACAACCTGACGCACCAGACGTTCGAAGCGATTCAGTATTACCTGATGAAAGCCTCTAACGAGCTGGCGAAAGAGCAAGGCGCGTGCCCGTGGTTCAACGAAACCACCTACGCGAAAGGCATTCTGCCGATCGACACCTACAAGAAAGACCTGGATGCGATCGTCAGCGAGCCGCTGCACCTCGACTGGGAAGGCCTGCGCGAGTCCATTAAAACGCACGGCCTGCGTAACTCCACGCTCTCTGCCCTGATGCCGTCCGAGACCTCTTCGCAGATCTCTAACGCCACCAACGGCATTGAACCGCCGCGCGGCCACGTGAGCATTAAAGCGTCGAAAGACGGCGTGCTGCGTCAGGTGGTGCCGGATTACGAGACCCTGGGTGACAAGTACGAGCTGCTGTGGGAAATGCCAAACAACGACGGCTACCTGCAGCTGGTGGGTATCATGCAGAAGTTTATCGACCAGTCGATCTCTGCTAATACCAACTACGACCCGACGCGCTTCCCGTCCGGCAAGGTGCCAATGCAGCAGCTGTTGAAAGACCTGCTGACCGCCTATAAATTTGGCGTGAAAACGCTGTACTATCACAACACCCGTGATGGCGCGGAAGATGCCCAGGACGACCTGGCTCCGTCCATTCAGGACGATGGCTGCGAAAGCGGCGCATGTAAGATCTAATGTAAATGCCGGGTGGCGCTCCGCTTACCCGGCCTACGATTTTGTTTGCCCAACCGACAAAATCTCTCACAGGACACACTCATGGCATATACCACCTTTTCACAGACGAAAAACGACCAGCTCAAAGAGCCGATGTTCTTCGGCCAGCCGGTCAACGTGGCACGCTACGACCAGCAAAAATATGACATCTTCGAAAAGCTGATCGAAAAGCAACTCTCCTTCTTCTGGCGCCCGGAAGAAGTGGACGTCTCCCGCGACCGTATTGACTACCAGTCGCTGCCGGATCACGAAAAGCATATCTTCATCAGCAACCTGAAGTACCAGACGCTGCTGGACTCCATTCAGGGCCGCAGCCCGAACGTGGCGCTGCTGCCGCTGATCTCCATTCCGGAGCTGGAAACCTGGGTGGAAACCTGGGCGTTCTCCGAGACGATCCACTCCCGCTCTTACACCCACATCATTCGCAACATCGTGAACGATCCGGCGGTGGTGTTTGACGATATCGTCACCAACGAACAGATCCAGAAGCGCGCGGAAGGCATTGCCCATTACTACGACGAGCTGATCGAGATGACCAGCTACTGGCATCTGCTGGGCGAAGGCACCCACAGCGTGAACGGTAAAACCATTACCGTGAATCTGCGCGCGCTGAAAAAACAGCTGTACCTGTGCCTGATGAGCGTCAACGCGCTGGAGGCGATCCGCTTCTACGTGAGCTTCGCCTGCTCCTTCGCCTTTGCCGAGCGCAAGCTGATGGAAGGCAACGCCAAAATCATCCGCCTGATCGCCCGCGACGAGGCCCTGCACCTGACCGGCACCCAGCACATGCTGAACCTGCTGCGCAGCGGCACGGATGACCCGGAGATGGCGGAGATCGCCGAAGAGTGCAAGCAGGAGTGCTACGACCTGTTCGTGCTGGCCGCGCAGCAGGAGAAAGAGTGGGCAGACTATCTGTTCCGCGACGGTTCCATGATCGGCCTGAACAAAGACATTCTGTGCCAGTACGTTGAGTACATTACCAACATCCGCATGCAGGCTGTCGGTCTCGATCTGCCGTTCCAGACGCGCTCTAACCCGATCCCGTGGATCAACACCTGGCTGGTGTCCGATAACGTCCAGGTCGCGCCGCAGGAAGTGGAAGTGAGTTCTTACCTGGTCGGTCAGATTGATTCTGAAGTCAACACCGACGACCTGAGCGACTTCCAGCTCTGATGTCACGCGTCACGCTAAGTCTTTCCGGCACCGAGGTACTGTGTCGGGAGGAGCACCCTTCTCTGCTGGTGGCGCTTGAGGCGCATCAGGTAGAAGTAGAGTACCAGTGTCGTTCCGGCTACTGCGGCTCCTGCCGCTGCCGTCTGGTCACAGGCCAGGTAGACTGGCTGACCGAGCCGCTGGCCTTTATCAACGAAGGGGAAATTTTGCCCTGCTGCTGCCGGGCAAAAGGCGATATCGAAATCGAGATGTGATTGTGTCGGGTGGCGCTTCGCTTACCCGACCTACAAAACCGCAGTTCGTAGGCCGGGTAAGGCGCAGCCGCCACCCGGCAATTTCAGCGTTAATCCTTCAAAAAGCTCACCGCTTTATCCGGGAAATCCGTAAACAGCCCGTCCACGCCCGTCTGATTGTACAGCACCTCATAAAGCTGATTCACGTCCGCGGCATACGGCGGCAGCTGGTCTGCTCGCACGGTATACGGATGGACCTGCATCTTGCTCTCATGCGCCTCTTTCACCATCGCCGTCAGCTTCACGTGACCCGGCGCTGAGCCTTCCGCCACCAGCATGTGGTAATCCGGCCCGATGCCGTCGGCGTACTGCGCAATCTGCTTCATCGCGCCCGGCTTGAACATCCAGTCGTAGCTATAGTTCACCCACTTCCCGTCAGGCTGCTTCTCCTGGGTTTCATTCCAGTCGGTATAGGCAATCAGCTGTACCAGATTGAGATCCATCCCCATCTTCGGCTCCAGCTCGGTTTTGATGCGCTTCAGCTCGGCGGCGTCAAAACACTGCAGGTAAACCTTGTCCTTCTTGCTGGTGTAGCCGTACTGTTTCAGCACCTCCAGCGTCTTCGCGGCAATGTCTTTCCCTTCCTGATGGTGGAACCACGGCGCTTTGATTTCCGGGTAGATGCCGATGTTTTTGCCGGTTGAGTGATTCAACCCCTGAACAAACTCAATCTCCTCCTGGAAGGTATGGATCCGGAAGTCAGATTTGCCCATCGGGAAGCGCCCCGGATAGACCTGCACCTTTTTACCGTTCTCAATTTCGAAGCCTTCGGTAAACTTCAGGGAGCGGATCTCCGCCAGGGTGAAGTCGATGGCGTAGAAGCGGCCATCTTTACGCGCGCGGTCCGGGAAACGTTCCGCCACGTCCGTCACGCGGTCAAGATAGTGGTCGTGCAGGACGACCAGCTGGTCGTCCTTCGTCATCACCAGATCCTGCTCCAGGTAATCCGCACCCTGCGCATAGGCCATCGCTTTTGCCGGCAGGGTATGTTCCGGCAGATAGCCGCTGGCGCCGCGGTGGGCAATCACGATTTTATCCGCCGCCAGCGCGGATCCGGTCATCAGGCCCGCCAGCAGCAGGCCCGTCGCTAACTGAGTTAATTTCATCGTAATGTTCCTTATTGACGACGTGCCAGCACTTCAGCGTGGTGACGTTTTTCCCCGATCATCACGACAATCAGCAGCAGTACCGCCAGCACGCTACCGCCGATCATCACCATAAAGCCGCCGTCCCAGCCGAAGAAGTCAACGGTGTAGCCCACGATGGCGCTCGCCGCGACCGAACCGCCCAGGTAGCCGAACAGGCCGGTAAAGCCTGCCGCCGTGCCCGCCGCTTTTTTCGGCGCCAGCTCCAGGGCGTGCAGACCGATCAGCATCACCGGCCCATAAATCAGGAAGCCGATGACGATCATGCAGGCCATATCTACTGATGGGTTACCCGGCGGGTTAAGCCAGTACACCACGGTGGCGATGGTCACCAGGGTCATAAAGAAGACGCCCGTCGCCCCGCGGTTACCTTTAAACACCTTGTCCGACATCCAGCCGCACAGCAGCGTGCCCGGGATCCCCGCGTACTCATACAGGAAGTAGGCCCAGGACGATTTATCCAGCGCGAAGTGCTTCACCTCTTTCAGGTAGGTCGGAGACCAGTCCAGAATGCCGTAGCGCAGCAGGTATACAAACACGTTCGCCACCGCGATGTACCACAGCAGCTTGTTCGGCAGCACGTACTTCATGAAGATCTGTTTCGCGGTCAGCTCTTCTTCATGCTCCTTGCTGTAATCGTCCGGGTAGTCATTTTTGTACTCTTCAATCGGCGGCAGGCCGCAGGACTGCGGCGTATCGCGCATCAGCGCGAAGGCAATAATCGCCACCAGAATGGCGCCAAACGCAGGCATGTAGAGCGCCGCGTGCCAGTCGTTGAACCAGGCCATCCCCAGCAGGAACAGCAGCGGCGGAATACCGCCACCCACGTTATGCGCACAGTTCCACACCGAGACGATGCCGCCGCGTTCCTTCTGCGACCACCAGTGCACCATGGTACGCCCGCACGGCGGCCACCCCATCCCCTGGAACCAGCCGCAGAGGAACAGCAGCACAAACATGACGGCAATGCTGGAGGTTGCCCACGGCACAAAGCCCATGAACAGCATGACCGCGGCCGCCAGGATCAGGCCGGCGGGCAGGAACACGCGCGGATTCGAGCGATCCGACACGGAACCCATAATGAATTTGGAAAAACCGTAGGCGATGGAGATCCCCGACAGCGCGAACCCCAGATCGCCGCGAGAAAAGCCCTGCTCCACCAGGTACGGCATGGCGAGCGCGAAGTTTTTACGTACAAGGTAGTACGCCGCGTACCCGAAGAAGATCCCCAGGAAAATTTGCCAACGCAGACGGCGATAGAGCGGATCTATTTCTGCCTCTGGCAGACGCGCCCTGTGCGGCGCAGGTTTGAAGATACTGAGCATAACAGCCTCCGTGGCCTTGAAATGAATGAGCAGGTGGCTCGCACCTGGATTCCAGAGGCGGGGATGTTAAGAAATCACGGTGATTGTTACTGTGAATCAACGCACAGATTGTTACAGAAATATGACAGAATGCGCAAAAAAGCGCATGAAATCACGTTTCACTTTCGAATTCCGCGCGTTTATGTTCGAAATCAAACAAACCACAAAATTAATATGGCTAAATGATAAAAAACGAACATAGAGGATAAACAATGACCAGTCACGATCCTCGTTACAGCGATGTGATAATCATTGGTGGTGGCGCCACCGGTGCCGGGATCGCGCGCGACTGCGCCCTTCGCGGCTTAAGCGTCACGCTGCTGGAACGCCACGATATTGCCACGGGCGCAACCGGACGTAACCACGGCCTGCTGCACAGCGGCGCGCGGTATGCGGTCACCGACGGTGAATCCGCGCGCGAATGTATTGCTGAAAATCAGATCCTCAAGCGTATCGCCCGCCACTGCATTGAGCCGACCGACGGCCTCTTTATTACCCTTCCTGAAGATGACCTCGCCTTTCAGGACACCTTTATCACCGCCTGCACTGCAGCGGGCATTCAGGCTGAGGCCATGGATCCGGCGCTGGCGCGGCGGCTGGAACCGTCGGTTAACCCTGCGCTTATCGGCGCGGTGAAAGTCCCTGACGGCACCGTCGATCCGTTCCGCCTGACGGCCGCCAATATGCTGGACGCCCGCGAGCACGGCGCGCACATCCTGACCGGGCACGAAGTGACCGGGCTAATCCGCGAAGGCCATCGCGTCTGCGGCGTACGGGTGTTTGATACGCAATACCATGAACACAGCGAGCTGTATGCCTCCGTGGTCATTAATGCCGCGGGGATCTGGGGGCAGCGCATCGTGGAATACGCCGACCTGCAGGTGCGCATGTTCCCGGCGAAAGGCTCGCTGCTGATCCTCGATCACCGCATCAATAACCATGTCATCAACCGCTGCCGCAAACCGTCCGACGCCGATATTCTCGTTCCGGGCGATACCATTTCGCTGATCGGCACGACCTCCACCCACGTGGACTACAGCGAGATTGACTACAACCGCGTGACCGCCGAAGAGGTAGATATTCTGCTGCGTGAAGGCGAGAAGCTGGCCCCGGTGATGGCCCAGACGCGCATTCTGCGCGCCTATGCGGGCGTGCGTCCGCTGGTCGCCAGCGACAACGATCCGAGCGGACGTAACGTCAGCCGGGGCATCGTACTGCTCGATCACGCCGAGCGCGACGGCATGGACGGGTTTATCACCATCACCGGCGGCAAGCTGATGACCTACCGCCTGATGGCCGAATGGGCGACCGATGCCGTCTGCCGCAAGCTGGGCAATACCGAGCCGTGCGTCACGGCAGAACAGCCCCTGCCCGGCTCGCGTCAGTCCACCGAAAAAACGCTGCAAAAAATTATCTCCCTGCCCGCGCCGCTGCGCGGATCCGCGATTTACCGCCACGGCGACAGAACGCCGGTCTGGCTTGGAGAAGGCCGGCTGAGCCGCAGCCTGGTGTGCGAGTGCGAAGCCGTCACCGCCGGTGAGGTGCAGTATGCGGTAGAGAACCTGACGGTCACCAGCCTGCTCGATCTTCGCCGCCGCACCCGCGTCGGCATGGGCACCTGCCAGGGCGAGCTCTGCGCCTGCCGTGCCGCCGGGCTACTGCAGCGTTTTCACACCACCACCGCCACCCAGTCGCTCGATCAGCTCAGCGCCTTTTTAAACGAGCGCTGGAAAGGCATTCAGCCTGTCGCCTGGGGCGACGCCCTGCGCGAAAGCGAATTTACCCGCTGGGTCTATCAGGGGCTTTGCGGTCTTGAGAAGGAGCAGCGCGATGAAATTTGACACCGTGATTGTCGGCGGCGGGCTGTCGGGCCTGCTTTGTGGCATCAGGCTCACGAAGCAGGGTCTGCGCTGCGCCATTATCACCCGGGGCCAGAGCGCCCTGCACTTTTCGTCCGGATCGCTGGATCTGGTGGACGAAGCGTACCGCGACAAACTGCCGCCGGAGCACCCGTATCACCTGATCGGCGCGCAGCATATTGACCGCTTTGCGCTGGAAACCGAAGCGCTGCTGGCAGACTGCGGCGCGCGCCTGAAGGGGAGCGCCCGGCTCAATCATCAGCGCGTCACGCCGCTGGGCACCCTGCGTTCCGCCTGGCTCAGCCCGGAAGAAGTGCCCGTTGCCCCCTTCACTGCCGCCCGTGTGCGGGTGGTGGGCATTAGCGGCTTTCTGGATTTTCAGCCCCATCTCGCGGCGGCGTCGCTCTCTCGACAGGGCGTTAACGCCGAAACGGCAGAGATAGAGCTGCCCGAGCTTGATGTCCTGCGCGATAATCCGAGCGAGTTTCGCGCGGTGAATATCGCCCGCTTTCTGGATAACGAGGACAAATGGCCGCTGCTGTACGACGCGCTCAGGCCGATCGGCGAGACGTGCGACGCCCTGCTGATGCCCGCCTGCTTCGGCTTACGCGACAACCGGCTCTGGCGCTGGCTGTCGGACCGTCTTCCCTGCTCGCTCTACCTGCTGCCTACGCTGCCCCCTTCCGTCCCCGGCATTCGCCTGCATACTCAGCTTCAGCGTCAGTTTGTGGCACAGGGCGGCGTGTGGATGGCGGGTGACGAGGTGAAAAAAATCACCCTGACCGACGGCAAGGTAAGCGAAATCTGGACACGCAACCACGACGATATTCCGCTGCGCGCCCGCTATACGGTGCTGGCAAGCGGCAGCTTCTTCAGCAACGGGCTGCTGAGCAGCCGGGAGGGCATCCGGGAAGCCATTATGGGGCTGGATGTCCGCCAGCGTTCCTCCCGCGCGGACTGGTATCAGAGCGATTTCTTCTCGCCGCAGCCGTGGCAGCAGTTTGGCGTGATTGTCGACAGCCAGCTGCATCCGCAGCTTTCCGGCAAGCCCGTCAGGGATCTCTTTGCCATCGGCTCGCTGCTGGGCGGGTACGATCCCATTGCTCAGGGATGCGGTGGCGGGGTCTGCGCCGTCACGGCGCTGTATGTGGCAGAGCAGATTAGCCAGCGCATGGAGGCTGAACAATGAACGACACCCGATTTGAAAGCTGCATTAAATGCACGGTCTGTACCACCGTCTGCCCGGTCAGCGGCGTGAACCCGCGCTATCCGGGACCAAAGCAGGCTGGCCCGGACGGCGAGCGTCTGCGTCTGAAGGACGGCAAGCTGTACGACGAGGCGCTGAAATACTGCATCAACTGCAAACGCTGCGAAGTCGCCTGCCCGTCGGATGTGAAAATCGGCGATATCATCCAGCGCGCCCGGGCGCGCTACGGCACGCAAAAGCCGACGCTGCGGGACGCGATCCTGAGCCATACCGATCTGATGGGCAGCGTCTCGACGCCGTTTGCCCCGCTGGTGAATGCCGCCACCGCACTCAGGCCGGTGCGCCAGCTGCTGGATGCCACGCTGAAGATAGACCATCACCGCAGCCTGCCGAAATATTCTCACGGTACCTTCCGCCGCTGGTATAAATCCGTCGCAGCACAGCAGGCACAGTATGCCGACCAGGTGGCCTTTTTCCACGGCTGCTACGTGAATTACAACCACCCGCAGTTGGGAAAAGATCTGCTGAAGGTGCTGAACGCCATGGGAACGGGCGTTCAGCTACTGAATAAAGAGAAGTGCTGCGGCGTACCGCTGATTGCCAACGGGTTTACCGATAAAGCGCGCAGGCAGGCTCAAAGCAATGTCACCTCCCTGCGCGAAGCGATTATCGATAAAGGTATTCCGGTGCTGGCGACCTCGTCAACCTGTACCTTCACCCTGCGCGATGAGTACCCGCATCTGCTGGACGTAGATAATACCGGCCTGCGCGAGCACATCGAGCTGGCGACGCGCTTCCTGTGGCGCAAGCTCGATAGCGGGCAGACGTTGCCGCTGGGGAGATTACCGCTGAAAGTGGTGTATCACACCCCGTGTCACATGGAGAAGATGGGCTGGTCGCTCTATACGCTTGAGCTGCTGCGGCTAATCCCGGGCCTGGAGCTGACGGTGCTGGATTCACGCTGCTGCGGGATTGCGGGGACCTACGGCTTTAAGCGTGAAAACTACGAAACGTCACAGGCGATCGGCGCCCCGCTGTTCCGTCAGATTGAAGAGAGCGGCGCGGATATCGTGGTGACCGACTGTGAAACCTGCAGGTGGCAGATTGAGATGTCCACCAGCAAGCGCTGCGAGCATCCGATTACCCTGCTGGCAAAGGCGCTGGGGTAAAGATGGCCGGGGCGCAAGGCCCCGGCACAGGTTTTACTCGATGAACAGCGACTCGACCACATGGATCCAGCCGTGCTCGCTGGCCACCTCTTTGCCGTTCAGCCAGCGGCGCAGCATGTTCAGCGCCATCATGGCGCACACCTCCTGACGCACCGCCAGGCTGTGGCGGGTAATGCTCATTTTTACCCGCAGCGCCCAGGTGCCTTCCGGCGTGGCCAGTGCGAAATTGAGGTATTCCTCGTCCAGCCCGCCGACAAACAGCGCCAGACCGGCAAAATGCTTCACCCTTCTCTCGGAGGCCCAGCGGGCGGTCTGCGCGAGGGTCTCCTGCTGGAACGGCACCACCTCGCTTGCCAGCAGCGGCGCGTTGACGCGCGACAGCTGCAGCGCCAGCAGGCCACCGGTGAACTGCTCGCTTAAGGTCACGCTCAGCTGGCGAGTCTGGAGATGCGTCGCAATCTGCGCGGGCAACCCTTCCGTCCCTTCGAAAATCAGGCTTTCGCCCGCCACGCGCTGCACCTCGGGCCACAGGGCCAGCATAGCCGCTTTCTGCTCGGCCGGGCCCGTCAGCTTAAGCTCAATGATCGGCATGGAGGAGCGGTAGCCCATAGAGACGCCCGGCGGCAGCGGGAGATGATCGAGGCTCTGGGCCAGATCGCTTTCCGAGCGGCCAAAGGTGGTCAGACGCAGGCACAGCGGCGGCTCCGGCAGGGTAAAACGATCGCGAAGGCGCGGCAGGATCTGCTGCTCGACCATCACCTTAAATTCTGAGGGCACGCCCGGGGTAAAGAACATCAGGCAGCGGTTCAGCTGCATGGCAAATCCGCACGCGGTACCGACCGGGTTATCGACCAGCTCGGCGCTGGCGGGAATTTCAGCCTGCTTGCGGTTGCTGGGGGCCATAACGCGGCCACGTTCGGAGAAAAAGCGTTCCATCTGCGAAAGCCAGGCCTCATGCAGCACCAGCTCTTCGCCTTTTGCGGTTGCGGCGGCCAGCGCGCTGAGATCGTCACCGGTGGGGCCAAGCCCGCCGTTCACAATCAGCACGTCGCACTGTTCGCTCCGCTCGCGCAGCACGCTGACCAGCGACTCAAGATTGTCGCCCACCGTATTGCGGCGCGTTAACGGTAATCCTTGCTCAAAGAAAAGATCGGCAAGCCAGGCCGCATTGGTATCAATAATTTGTCCATGCAGCACTTCGTCGCCGGTGGATAACATCTCCACGTTAATCATTGTGTTCTCCCGCTTATTTGGTGAAAACACTATAGCGCAAACGCGGAAGGGAGAAGAGAGAAACTGGCGCGACGGAACGCCGCGCCGACAGGATTAGAAGCCTGCGCTCACGCCCACGTACGGGCCATCGGCCAGCGCGTTGTCGCGGTTGCCGTCTTTGCCCGCCAGGTTCAGATAGCGATAGCCTGCTTCGATAGTAACGGGACGCATGATGGTCCAGCGCGCGCCCGCGTTGGCTTCTTCGTAGCTTTCAATACCGCTGGAGAGGGAGTCCGGAGAGTAGTAGTACTCGCCAAACAGGCCGAAGCTGTCGCCAATTTTCCACTGCAGGCCGCCGCCCACGGCCGCCGCGTAGCCTTCGCTGCCGTCGTTAGGGTTGGTATAAACCCCTTTACCGCCGACGGTGGCCAGGAATGGGCCCAGGGGCACGTTCAGGCCGAGGCCAAGGCTGGCCGCGTCGCCGTCGTCATCGTTATGCGTCCAGCCGCCGGTCATCGCCAGACCGGCGGTCTCGGTCCCCATGCCGAAGCCCAGGTGGGTATAATCCTGACCCGCTGAGCCGTTAAAGCTGATGGCGTTAGCCGCCGCAGATACAACCATCAGGCCTAAGCCCAGTAATGCCACTTTTTTCATTGTCGTGATCCCACACAATTTTTGTAGAGAAGTCCCAAAACCGCGAGATTTTAACCGGAGTCTCCCGAGGATCAAGCACTCTGCGTGCGGCAGGTCGGTAGATTGTAACTATTTGAAACCGCTATTATCCCTTCAGCGTTGCGTTCACCCACGCCTGCAGCGCGCGGCGCGAGACTTTAATGCCGCCATTTTTGAGTTCGGTCGGCAACAGCAGCCAGCGGACGGGCTGCTCAAAACGCGCCAGCTTATCCCTCACCCAGTCAGGCAAGCAGGTGATATCCGCTCCCGGCTCGCACTCCACCACCGCCACCGGCCGTTGGCCAAACTCGGCGTCGTCCAGCGGGACGATAAACGCCTGGTTAACCTGCGGGTGCGTGGCGATAACGCGCTCCAGCGATTCCGGCTGGATCCCTTCGCCGCCGCTAAAAAAGAGGTTGTCCATGCGGCCCAGGATCGTCAGGCGGCCTTCATGCCATTCGCCGCGGTCGCGGGTGGCGAACCAGCCCTGAGCGTTGGTCAGCGGAATCAGTTCGCCCTCTCGCCAGTAGCCTGAGGCCATGCACTGCGCCCTGATCCACACTTCCCCGTCGACGACTCGCACCTCTCTGCCCGGCAGCGCATGGCCCACGTCCGGCTCGCCGTCCGCCTCTTTCGCGCAGACGGTAGAGGCAAACTCGGTCAGACCGTAGCCGCAGAAGGTGCGAATCCCCTGCTCGCGCGCCTGCTGCGTCAACTCGACAGGGATGGCGGCCCCGCCCAGCAGCACCGCTTTTAGTGCGACGGGCTGGTGGGCATGAAGCAGACGCCAGAGCTGGGTCGGCACCAGCGAGGCGTGGGTGCAGCCACACAGCGCCTGTTCCAGAGGCTGCTTCTCGCGCACGGTTAACCGCGCGCCGGCCTGCAGCCAGCGCCATAAAATCCCCTGGCCGGAAACGTGAAACAGCGGCAGCGAAAGCAGCCAGTCGTCGTCTTCACCGTAGGGCATCAGCGACAACACGCCGCGCGCGCTGGCAAGATGGGCCTCGCAGGTATGCACCGCCGCTTTCGGCAGCCCGGTGGAGCCGGAGGTCAGCGTCATGGAGGCCAGCCGCGCCGGTTGCCATACCGCGCAATACGCATCGGCTGACTCGCGCATGTTCAGGGCAGGAAGTCCGTCGTAGCTGCCGTCCAGCACCAGCGCGAAGCGCAGCGTCATCTGCGGGAGCAACACGTCCAGCAGCGGACGCGGCAGCTGGGGATTCACGGGAAGAATCCGTGCCCCGCACTGGAGCAGCGCCAGCCACGCCAGCACGGTTTGCGGATGATTGTGGGCCAGCAGCAGCACGCCGTTGCCCTCCGTCACGCCCTGCTGGTGAAATGCTGCCGCAAGGCGGTCGATACGGTCGCACAATTGCTGCCAGCTGAGCACCTCGTCGTTCAGCCTCAGGGCCGGTTTATCAGCACACTGCGCGCGCCAGTGCCGCCACGGCCAGTCGGTAAAGCTCATTGCAGCGGCTCCAGCGCCGCGACGTCGAGGCACGGCAGCGCGCTGCCCGGCCACGGGCGGATAAGCTGGGCCTGCATCAGGTTCAGCGTGTCGAGGCCGGGAATGGTATCCGGCGTTAGCCAGGCGGCAATGCGCGCCAGCTGGGTCAGCCCAAGGCTGGACTCGATCGACGAGCTGATCACCGCCGTCAGCCCCGAGGCGTGCGCCGCCGCGACCTGCTCGCGTACTTTCGCCAGGCTGCCGGTCAGCGTCGGTTTAATCACCACCGCGCTGACGCCCGGCTCGGCGACAAATTCAAAATCGTCCTCGCGCAGGCTTTCATCCCAGGCAATGGCGATCCCCGTTTCGCGGGCAAACGCGCGCGAATCATCGCGGGTTTTACACGGCTCTTCGAGAAAGGCAATGCGGCTGCGGTACGCCGGATTGACGTATTTCGCAAACTGCTGCGCCTTAAGCGGCGTCCAGGCGCGGTTGGCGTCCAGACGGAGATGAAGGTCGGGGATCGCCTCCAGCAGCAGGTTAGCGACCATGCCGTCGCGCACCGCTTCGTAGAGGCCGACCTTAATTTTCGCCACCTTCTCGCCCTGCATGGCGGAGAGCAACGCGAACAGCTCGTCAGGATCGCCCGTGCAGAGCGGTGCCGCGCGGTAGTTAGCCTCTTCGGGCAGGCTACCGTCCAGCTCCGCCAGCGCGCAGCTGATGCCAAAAGCCGCGGACGGCACGTCCGGCAAAGCCGGATCCGCACCTTCGCGCCACGCGTCTGCCCACGCCAGCACCGCAGCCTGCGCGTCTTCCAGCGACTCCAGGCTAAAGCCCGGCAGCGGTGAAATCTCGCCCCAGCCTTCCCGCTCGCCCAGTTGCAAATGCACGAAGAAGCCGTCACGGGTTTTTAACCGCCGTTCACGCAGCACCACGCCCGCGTCCATCGGTATCTGCCAGCGGTAAACCTGCGCGCGACGCATTACGGGTTCCGTTTGTATTTGCTGAAGTCCGGCTGGCGTTTTTCGTTAAACGCGTTGCGCCCTTCCTGACCCTCTTCGGTCATGTAGAACAGCATGGTGGCGTTACCCGCCAGCTCCTGCAGACCCGCCTGGCCGTCGCAGTCGGCGTTGAGCGCGGCCTTCAGGCAGCGCAGCGCCATCGGGCTGTTTTGCAGCATTTCACGGCACCAGCGGACGGTCTCTTTTTCGAGATCGGCAATCGGGACCACTGTATTCACCAGGCCCATATCCAGCGCTTCCTGGGCGTTGTACTGACGGCACAGGAACCAGATTTCACGCGCTTTTTTCTGCCCGACGATGCGCGCCATGTAGGAAGCACCCCAGCCGCCGTCGAAGGATCCCACTTTCGGACCCGTCTGGCCAAAGATGGCGTTCTCAGCGGCAATGGTCAGATCGCACATCATGTGCAGCACGTGGCCGCCGCCGATGGAGTAGCCCGCTACCATCGCCACCACCGGTTTTGGACAGGTGCGGATTTGACGCTGGAAATCAAGGACGTTCAGATGGTGCGTGCCCGCATCGTCCTGGTATCCGCCGTAGTCGCCGCGCACCTTCTGATCCCCGCCGGAGCAGAACGCTTTATCGCCTTCGCCGGTCAGGACAATCACCCCGATGTTGTCGTCGTAGCGCGCATCCGCCAGGGCCTGAATCATCTCTTTCACCGTCAGCGGGCGGAAGGCGTTACGCACCTGCGGACGGTTAATGGTGATTTTGGCAATGCCGTCGGTGGATTTGTGGTAACGAATGTCGGTGTAACCTTCGGAGCAATCTTGCCATTCAACCGGGGCATAAAGCATGTTTTCATCAGGATAGATCATAGAGTGTCCTTTATACGAAGACGCAGTATCTGAGCCAGACTCGCCGCAACCGCATCGGGGTTTTCCCGGTGGGCGTTGTGTCCGGCGTTGGGAATTGCATGGCGAGCGGCGTTCAGCTCAGCGGCAAGGGCCGCGAACTTCTCATCACGTTCGCCATAGAGATAATCCAAAGAGAAATCGCGTTCGCCGAGCGCGGCACGCAGGTCGGGCTGCACGGCCAGCGAGGTCGCCTCAAGCATCTTTGCCAGCGCTACGCCGCTGTTCTGGCTGCGCAGGGTAATCAGCGCGTCGCGCTGGGCGTCCGTGAGTGAGGCGAACACGGGCTGGCGATACCAGTCACTGAACACGTTCTCCAGCGGTTCGCGGCGAAAACGCGCTGCCCAGCGGCGGTCGGATGCCCGCCGCGCCTGTCGCGCCCCGGCATCCTGCAGGCCCGGATGTCCGCCTTCTACCGCCACGCCCAGCAGCCCCTTTGGCCGCTGGCAGGCATGGAACATCGCAATGCGGCCGCCGAGGGAGTACCCGACGAGCCAGAAGTTCAGTATGTTGTAACTAATAAGGGTATGGGCGAGCAGCGCGCTCATCTCGTCAAAGCCCGCCACGTCCAGATTTTGGGATCCACCGTGCCCCGGCAGATCCAGATACAGCCGGGGGTAATCGCTCAGCGTCTTGCCAACAGGCTGCCACTCGCGGCAATCTCCGGAAAAACCGTGCAAAAAAACCAGCCAGGGGTAGCCTGGCTTTCCGGCCTGCTGCACGCCCGAGAGGATCACAGCTGGCTCACCTGCGCCAGCAGGCTTTGCAGGGCATGCGCCCCGTCGGCATCGTTCACCACCAGCTCGATCAGCGTCGCGCCCGGCTGCTTCCAGGCGCTGCTTAGCGCCGCGTCCAGCTGTTCCCAGCTCTCCGGACGATGGTATTTCAGGCTGAACATCGCCGCGGCGTGTTCGAACTGCACGTTCTGCGGCATCAGATAGAAGCGCTCGCGCTCGCTCTGGGGCGTTGGCAGCAGGGAGAAAATCTGTCCGCCGTTGTTATTCACGACAATCAGCACAAACGGTGCGGAAGCCTGGCGCAGCAGCGCCAGCGCGTTGAGATCGTAGAGCGCGGAGAGATCGCCCACGATAGCCAGCGTCGATTTCGCGCTGGCGCGCTGCACGCCCGCCGCCGTGGAGATCAGCCCGTCGATGCCGCTGGCGCCGCGGTTGCTGTAAACCGGGTAGCCCGCGGGCAGCTGCGAAAAGGCGTCTATCAGACGCACGACCAGGCTGTTGCCGACAAACAGCTGCCCCTGTTCAGGCAGATACTGGCGAATTCGGTGCGCCAGCCCGGCTTCGCTGAAGGCCTCACAGTGCGCTTTGGTGATTTCCCAGGCCCGGCGCGACAGGTCCGGGATCGCCACCGCCCAGGGTTGACGTTTTTCCGCCGGATGCAGTTCCAGCCAGCTCTCAATGTCGCTCACCAGACGACGACCGCGATGGTGCGCCGGGTCAAGCCGCCCTTCCAGCGGGTCGACCAGCCAGTACTCTTCCGGCGTGCAGGTGGCCTGCCACTGCAGTAACCGTTTGCCGGTTAAACTCGATCCAAGCTGGACCACAATCTGCGCCTGCGACAGCTCGGTGACCGCTTTGGCATTACCCAGCCAGAGATCCGCGCACGGCAGCGGCTGCCCGGTCTGGGAAAGCACGTCGCCTATCAGCGGCCAGCCCAGGGTTTGCGCCCACTCGGCGACCCGCTTGCCTTCGGCGGCGCTCATGCGCCCGGCGATAACCACGCCGCGCTTCTGCCGCCAGAAGAACCAGTCGCGCTGCTTCGCGCTCTCAAGATGCGTTTGCTCGCGCAGCCACGGTTTTTCACTCTGCCACCAGTCGCCGAGCGTCTGCTGCCAGTCATAACCCGTGTCGTCCAGCTCACCGTAGAGCGGTTCGGCAAACGGGCAGTTGATGTGCAGCGCCCCGCCGCGCAACGTCTCCATCGCGTGATCGACGGTGGAGACCAGCCAGCTTGCCGGAATATCCTGGGTGGGGCGCGGGAGCGAAACCGTCTGCGAAGGGTGAGAAGAAAAGATCCCCGGCTGGCGAATGGCTTGATTGGCGCCGCAGTCGATCAGTTCAGGAGGACGGTCGGCCGTCAGTAAGATCAGTTTTTCACCGGTTAAACCGGCTTCAATCAGGGCCGGATAGAGGTTCGCCACGGCGGTACCGGAGGTGACGATCACCGCCACGGGCTCTTTGCTGACCTTCGCCAGCCCGAGCGCCAGATGGCCGAGACCGCGCTCATCAAAGTGGGTGTGGTGAATCAACGCCCGGTTTTCGGCGGCCGCCAGCGTCAGCGGCGTTGAACGCGAACCCGGTGCAATACACACGTGCCTGACGCCGTGGCGGGTCAGAGCTTCAAGGATCACCGCCGCCCAGCGTCGGTTAAAAGAACTTACTGACATGAGATTGTCCGGTATCAAGAATGCGACACAGTATAAAGAATAGAAAAAAATGGAATTTTGATATGAATCGGGATTGCGCGATTCAGTATTAATCCCTTAGGAGCAGGGAGCGCAATCCGGCCGCCTTATTTTCAATCTCCTGCCACTCCTGCTCCGGG
Source organism: Enterobacter sp. 01-M-03-SI-ECC (assembly GCF_047530215.1). Lineage (NCBI taxonomy): Bacteria > Pseudomonadati > Pseudomonadota > Gammaproteobacteria > Enterobacterales > Enterobacteriaceae > Enterobacter > Enterobacter sp. 01-M-03-SI-ECC. The sequence goes on along the minus strand of NZ_JBLKDA010000002.1, from coordinate 208,835 downwards.
TCAGATCCGCTGACGATGCCCGCCCCGGCGTAGAGCCGCAGGGCGTCATCCTGGACCCGAGCCGAGCGCAACGCCACACAGAATTCGCTTTGATCGGGCGATAAATACCCGGCCGAACCGGCGTACCATTCGCGGTTGAACGGTTCTACGGTCTGGATAAACTCGCGCGCTGGCTGGCGCGGGAGCCCGGCAACGGCGGCTGTCGGCTGGAGTACGTGCAGGCACAGCGCGTCGTCTGGCTGTTTTAGCTCGGTCCAGATACAGCGTCGTAAGTGCTGGACTTTACGCAGGCGGACGACCTGGGCAGGCAACACCTCAAGCGTCTGCGTATGGTGCTGAAGACGCTGGCAGATATCCTCCACCACCAGCATATTTTCACGCTGGTTTTTATCATCGTTCAGCAGCCACTCGCCCAGGCGCTGCGCCTGGCTATCGTCCGCGTGGCTGGCAACGGTACCCGCCAGCGCTTCCGTGCGCAGCAGCGCGCCGCGCCGCCGCCAGAGGCGCTCGGGCGTAGAGCCGAGAAACGCGTTGCGGGCATCGAAAACCATGCAGAAATGATAGCAATTGAGATTCAGGGCGCGGCTGGCGGCCATCAGCGCGACAGGGTTAACCCGCTGTTTACACTGCAGATCGGTGGCCCGGGCGAGGACCACCTTTTCGAAATCGCCGTGCGCGATAGTCTCTGTCGCCTTGTTGATAAGGCTCAGCCACGCCGATTTTTGCGGCAGATGCGTTTCATGCTCTACCTGCACGGACAGCGGACGGATCGGTTTGGCCGCAAGCAGCGCCTGTAAGAATACCTGCGCGGCGCGGGCATCATCCTGAAGCGAGCTATCGCCCCACAGCTGCAGGCGCAGCGTAGCGTTACCGGCGGTGCGTCGCCAGAGCAGGCGCGGCAAAAAGAGGCTGCCCTGCTCCGGGTTAAAGGCGTTCAGGCCGCAGATACGGGTATCGCCAGGCGCACGTTGGTCACGCAGAAACTGCGAGGCTAATGCCAGAGAGGAAAAGTGGGCAACGGCCCCCAGCGCGGCCAGCTCTTCGTCGCCGTTACGCTGCTGCCAGTAAAACTGGGGATAGCACTGCTGCGCCCCCAGCCAGGCAAGGGGATCGAAGGCGTCGTTTAACGGGAAAGTAACGTCGAAATGACGCAGGCCGGGTGCTGCGGGTAACGCCTGCGTAAGCTGGGTACGCAGCTGCTCCAGCGCGAGGAAAATCGAATTCACGCGAACCTCTCCCTGTTAAAACCGCATATTATACGGGGTACCATAAGAAATATCAGTACCCACGTATAGGGAGTGGTTAAGCGTTCAAAACGCTGTTAACGACGGGCTAAGAGCAGACCCAGCACCAGCCCTACGGCAGCCCCCACGCCAATACCCTGCCACGGTTTCTCATGCACGTAGTCATCGGCACGATACACCGCTTTTTTAGCGCGGTAGTAGTAGGTGTCCGACGCATGGCTGACGCGGTTTTTCACTTCATGCAGCGCCTGTTCCGCACGGGCTTTTAGCTCAATATATTTCTGATCGGCAGGGTCGCCCGAGGAGCGTAGCACCTCTTCCAGCGTTTCGCTCAGCAAGGCCAGGTCGTCGTCGATTCGGGTATCCCAGGATTGAAATGACATATTTTTCTCCATGTTAGTGCACCAGTCCGCTAACTATAGCCAACGCGCCGCCATTATGCCTGTTTCGTTTCCCGCGCCATGCCGATGTGGGGAATGCCATCTTCGTCATACACTTCCGTTACCGGCGTGAAGCCAAAGTGCGCATAGAACGACTGCAGATGCGCCTGCGCGCCCAGGTATAACGCCTTGTCCGGCCACCGTTTTTGGCACGCTTCCAGCGTTTTCTCCATTAGCTGATAGCCCAGCTTTTCACCGCGCGCGCTGCCGCTGATGATGACCCGACCAATCACGACGGGCTCGAATTCGTCTTCGCTTTTCAGAATCCTCGCATACGCCACCAGCTCGTTATTCCGCCAGCCGAGGATATGGCGGTTCTCGCCGACCAGATCGTCGCCGTCGATGTCCTGATACGGGCAGGTCTGCTCTACAATAAATACCTCGCAGCGCAGCTTCAGCAGGGCGTAGAGTGAATGGACGGTAAGGTCACTATGATGTAAATCTTGCCACTGGATCATGTCAGTCTCCTTCCTGGGGTTCATGACGTTATACTAAACCCCTCCCCGTTCGGCAAAGGGCTGATTGCGTTATGGAACTGATTTTTCTGGGTACGTCCGCTGGCGTGCCAACCCGCTCACGAAACGTGACGGCGATCCTGCTGGATCTTAAGCACCCTACCCGCGGCGGGCTGTGGCTGTTTGACTGCGGTGAAGGGACGCAGCATCAGCTGCTGCATACCGCTTACCATCCCGGCAAGCTGGATAAAATTTTTATCACCCATCTGCATGGCGACCATCTGTTTGGCCTTCCCGGCCTGCTGTGCAGCCGCTCGATGGCCGGTAACCCCAATCCGCTGACGATTTACGGACCCGTGGGAATCCGGGAATTTGTTGAAACCACGCTGCGCCTCAGCGGTTCGTGGACGGATTATCCGCTGGAGATCGTTGAGATTTCCGAAGGCCAGGTTTTCGATGACGGTGACGTTAAGGTTAGCGCTCGGCCGCTCAGTCATCCGGTAGAGTGCTATGGCTATCGTATTGACGCGCACGACAAGCCCGGCGCGCTGGACGCCGCCGCGCTGATGGCCGATGGCGTAAAACCCGGGCCGCTGTTCCAGCGCCTGAAGCACGGCGAGAGCGTCACGCTGGAGGACGGGCGCGTCATCAACGGCCAGGACTATCTCGCCGCCCCGCAGCCCGGCAAGAAGCTGGCGATTTTTGGCGACACGGCCCCGTGCCCGGCGGCGCTTGAGCTTGCCCGGGGCGTGGACGTGATGGTGCATGAAGCGACGCTTGAAACAGCAATGGAAGAGAAAGCCAACGGCCGGGGCCATAGCTCGACGCGTCAGGCGGCGCGGCTTGCACGTGACGCGGGCGTCGGGAAACTCATCATCACCCACGTCAGCTCGCGCTACGACGCGCGCGGATGTGAAAAGCTGCTGGCAGAGTGCCGCGCATTGTTCCCGGAATGTGAGCTGGCCGAAGATTTCGCTCAGGTCAGCGTTTAGCCCTTCACTTTTCCCTCAGGATGCCGATAACGATTAAAAGGCCAGCATTTCTCTCGAGGGTAGAATGGATAATTTCCAGAAAGATATTGATGACAGGGCGAATCTGACCCTGTCGAACCGTTTTGAACTGTTGCTGTTCCGTCTTGGCACCTCTCTTAACGAAAATAAATCCGAGCTGTTTGGCATTAACGTCTTTAAGCTGCGTGAAATTGTGCCGATGCCGGAGTTCACAAAACCCGCCGGGATGAAATCGCCGCTGATGGGAATGGTGAATATTCGCGATCAGGTGATCCCGGTGATTGACCTGGCCGCCGTGGCGGGCTGTAAGCCCACCACCGGGCTGAACATCCTGCTGATCACCGAATACGCGCGCAGCGTGCAGGCGTTTGCCGTGGAGTCGGTTGAGAACATCATGCGTCTGGACTGGAAGCAGGTGCACGCGGCGGAAACCGCCGTCAGCGGCCGCTACATTACCAGTATTGCGTGTCTCGACGAGAAGACCGATACCAACGATCTGGCGATGGTGCTGGACGTTGAGCAGATCCTGTACGACATCACGCCGGCCAATCACGATCTGCACGCCACGGATTTGAAGACCACCAAGTTCAATATTAAGCCAGGCGCGGTCGCCATCGTCGCGGAAGACTCCAAAGTGGCGCGCTCGATGCTGGAGAAGGGTTTGCAGGCAATGGAGATCCCTGCGCAGCTGCACATCACCGGCAAAGACGCGTGGGAGAAAATTGGCGTACTGGCCGCTCAGGCGCAGGCAGAGGGCGTGCCCATCACCGATAAGATTGCCCTGGTGCTGACCGACCTCGAAATGCCGGAGATGGACGGTTTTACGCTGACGCGCAAAATCAAAACCGATCCGGTACTGAAGGATATTCCGGTGGTGATCCACTCTTCGCTTTCTGGCAACGCCAACGAAGACCATATTAGGAAGGTGAAGGCGGATGGCTACGTGGCAAAGTTCGAGCTGAACGAGCTGTCGTCGGTGATCGAGGAGGTGCTGGACCGTTCGATGAAGAAGATTGACGGGCCGTTGATTAGCCGCAAACAGCTGGCGTAGTCGGGTGGCGCTTCGCTTACCCGACCTACAAAACCCGTAGGCCCTGCAAGCGCAGCGCCGCTGGGCAATAAAAAACCCGCCGAGGCGGGTTTTTTGTTTTTACATCAATGGCATCGCTCGCTGCACGATATCAATCAGCGGCTGCGGATAGATACCGAAGATCAGCACCAGCAGCGCGGAGATGAGTACCACGATCCCCCCGGCGCTGTACTGCCAGTTGGATGGCGCATCGCGGTTGAGCTGCTGAGGGGCGCTCAGGTACAGGCTCACGGCAACGCGCAGGTAGTAGTAGAGACCAATCGCGGAGCCGATAACCACGCCCGCGGTCAGCCACCACAGGTGCGCCTGCACACCGACGGCCAGCACGTAGAACTTACCGATAAAGCCGAGCGTCATCGGGATACCTGCCAGAGAGAGCATCATCACGGTCATCACTGCGGACAGGATCGGACGGTGCCAGAACAGACCACGGTAGGAGAACAGTGAATCAGCGTCCGGACCACGGTACGGGCTGGACATCAGGCTCACCACGCCGAAGGCGCCGAGGCTGCTGAACAGGTAACCAGCCAGATACACGCCCACGGCTTCCATCGACATCTCACCGCTCTGCAGCGCAATCAGCGCCACCATCAGGTAGCCCAGATGAGAGATAGACGAGTAGCCCAGCAGACGCTTGATGTTGGTCTGGCTCAGCGCCATCAGGTTACCGAAGATGATGGAGACGAACGCGATAATGCCCAGCACCACGCGAACCGCTTCGCTGTCACCCACCGGTGCGTACAGGAACAGACGCATGACCACCCCGAAGATGGCGATTTTGCTCGCCGTCGCCAGGAAGGTGGACACCGGCGCAGGAGCGCCCTGGTAGACGTCTGGCGTCCACAGGTGGAACGGCACCAGAGAGAGTTTGAAGCCGAGGCCAACAATCATCATGCCCAGACCCGCCAGCAGCAGCGGCTCGTGCAGCATGCCGTCGCCGAGGCTCTTGCCGAGCGCCATGAAGGAGAGGTTACCGGACTGTGCGTAAACCAGCGCTATACCAAACAGCAGGAACGAGGAGGCAGCAGCAGACAGGATGGTGTACTTGATGCTTGCTTCCAGGGAGCGCTTCTGGCGGAAGGCGTAACCAATCAGGCCGAACAGCGGCAGAGAGATCAGCTCAATGCCGAGGAACAGCGCGGCCAGATGGTTGGCATTCGCCAGCAGAATGCCGCCCAGCGCGGCAATCAGAACCAGCAGGTAAAACTCTTCTTTGTTGTCGTTGTAGCCTTCGAGCCACGGGTACGCAAAGGTACAGGTCGCCAGGCTCGCCAGCAGCACCAGACCGGTATACAGCATAGCGTAACCGTCAACGCGCATCAGCGGGGTGACGTCCATCGCCCCGCCCTGACCAACAAACCAGAGAGAGACTAACGCGGCGTTCAGGCCGATGACCGACAGCGTGGCATTCAGGAAGTGATTGCGTCGCCACGCAATGGAGAGCATTACAACCACCACCGTCAATCCGACGATCAGCAGCGGTAGCAGCGCAATCAGTTGTTGTGGAGTTATTGTCATGGCGATTTACGGCCTTGTAGTAGAAGCAGAATTAACAAACCACTGCTGGATGTTACCCATCGCGCTGTGCGAGGTATCCAGAATCGGCTGCGGGAAGAAGCCCAGCAGCACCAGCAGTACGACCAGCAGCAGGATGATGAACAGCTCGCGCAGCGACATCCCCGGCAGTTCTTGTGCGGCAATTTCGCTCTTCGCTTTACCGAAGTAAGCGCGGTGCAGCATCGCCAGCGAGTAGACGGAAGCGAACACCAGACCAAAGGTGGAGATCACGGTAATCACCGGCACCACTTTGAAGCTGCCAAACAGAATCATAAATTCGCCGACGAAGTTACCGGTGCCCGGCATCCCCAGCGTCGCCACCGCGAAGAACATAGACAGCGCTGGAAGCCACTTAATTTTGCTCCACAGACCGCCCATCATGCGCATATCACGCGTGTGCAGACGTTCGTACAGCTGGCCGCACAGGATGAAGAGGCCGGCTGCGGACAGGCCGTGCGCAATCATCTGGATCACCGCGCCCTGGTACGCCAGCTGGCTGCCGGTGTAGATAGCAATCAGCACGAAGCCCATGTGGGAAACGGAGGTGTAGGCAATCAGACGCTTGATGTCGTACTGCGTGAAGGCCATCCAGGCACCGTAGAAGATACCGATCACGCCGAGCCACATGGCAATAGGCGCGAACTCTGCGGAGGCGTTCGGGAACAGCGGCAGCGCGAAACGCAGCAGACCGTAGGCCGCGGTTTTCAGCAGGATGCCCGCCAGGTCAACGGAACCCGCCGTTGGCGCCTGAGAGTGCGCGTCCGGCAGCCAGCCGTGCAGCGGAACCACCGGCATTTTCACCGCGAACGCGATGAAGAAGCCCAGCATCAGCAGGTATTCCACGCCGTGAGACATTGGCGTTTTCAGCAGGTCTTCGTAGTTGAAGGTCCAGGTGCCGGTCGCGTTGTGGTGAACAAACACCAGCGCCAGAATGGCAATCAGCATCACCAGACCGCTCGCCTGGGTATAGATGAAGAACTTGGTTGCCGCCGTGATACGCGTTTTACCGTCGGACGCCTTGTGGCCCCACAGCGCGATCAGGAAGTACATCGGCACCAGCATCATCTCCCAGAAGAAGAAGAAGAGGAACATGTCGATGGCAAGGAACACGCCGATAACGCCGCCCAGGATCCACATCAGGTTCAGGTGGAAGAAGCCCTGGTATTTTTCGATTTCTCGCCAGGAGCAGAGTACCGCCAGAACGCCGAGCAGACCGGTCAGCACCACCATCAGCAGCGACAGACCGTCAATCGCCAGGTGGATGGTAATGCCGAAACGTGGGATCCACGGCAGGATGAACTCAGACTGCCACTGCGGAATGCCCGCAGACTGGGTCAGTGAGTAACCGCCCTGCAACCACAGTTGCAGGCCAAGCGCGAGCGTCAATCCCATGGTGATCAGCGCGATCCAGCGCGGCATCTTCACGCCAAAGCGTTCAGTCTGCCAGCACAGGAAGCCACCGATAAAGGGAATTAATATTAGCCAGGGTAGTAACATGGCGATTTTTATTCCTTGTTAAAGTCCCTAAAGGACCGATTTTCAACAAATTCACGCGTTAGTGCGGTATGTGGTGTCGGGTGGCGCTCACGCTTGCCCGACCTACGGTATTGTAGGCCCGGTAAGCGCAGCGCCACCGGGCAAAACCACTATCGCAACACCATCAGCAGCGCCAGTACGACAACCGCACCGATGCTCATGGACGCCACATACCAGCGCAGGTAACCGTTCTCGCTGTACAGCAGGCCTTTACCTGCAAAGCGGGAGAGGATCGCCGGGATATTCATCAGGCTGTTCAGCGGGTCGCGCTTCAGCAGCCACGCAATACCCAGGAACGGCTTAACGAAGATCATGTCGTACAGCCAGTCGAAGCCCCACGCGTTGTACCACCAGGTGCCCAGCAGACGGCCTGGCGCGCTGTTGGCAATGGCCGTCACCAGCGTACGTTTACCCAGCCACAGCCATGCGGCAATCAGGATGCCCGCGATAGCGACCACACCGGAGGTGATTTCAAGCGTCAGAACGCGACCGTGCTCAAGCTCGGTGGTGTCCGGCAGTACGCCCTGCAGCGGCGGCACTATCATCGCGCCAACGAAGGTGGACAGTACCAGCAGCACAATCAGCGGCAGGTGATGGGTAATCCCCTTCCCTGCGTGAGCGTGAATTTGTTCTTTACCGTGGAATACGATGAAAATCATACGGAAGGTATACAGAGAGGTCATGAACGCACCGACCAGACCCGCAACCATCAGATTGATATGACCATTCGCCATGGCACCCGCAAGGATTTCGTCCTTACTGAAGAAGCCCGCGGTAATCAGCGGCAGTGCCGCCAGCGCCGCGCCGCCAACCAGGAAGCAGACATAGACCAGCGGGATAGACTTACGCAGTCCGCCCATCTTGAAGATGTTCTGCTCGTGGTGGCAGGCCAGAATCACGGAACCGGATGAGAGGAACAGCAGCGCTTTAAAGAACGCGTGCGTCATCAGGTGGAAAATGGCCGCGTCCCACGCCTGAACGCCCAGCGCCAGGAACATGTAGCCAATCTGGCTCATGGTGGAGTACGCGAGAACGCGCTTGATGTCGGTTTGCACCAGCGCGGCAAAGCCTGCCAGCACCAGCGTAACCGCACCGACGATACCCACCAGATGCAGAATTTCCGGGGTCATCAGGAACAGGCCATGGGTACGCGCAATCAGGTAAACACCGGCGGTGACCATGGTCGCAGCGTGGATCAGCGCGGAGACAGGGGTTGGACCCGCCATCGCGTCGGCCAGCCAGGTCTGCAACGGCAGCTGCGCGGATTTACCCACGGCACCACCCAGCAGCATCAGCGTTGCCCACCACAGCATGTTGTTGCCTGCGGCGAAGTGCGCTGGCGCCAGTTCCACCATTTCGCGGAAGTTCAGCGTGCCCAGTTCGTTGTAGAGAATGAACAGCGCGAAGGCGAGGAAGACGTCACCCACGCGGGTCACGACGAACGCTTTCATGGCCGCTGCGCCATTCTTCGGATCGGTGTAGTAGAAGCCGATCAGCAGGTAAGAACAGAGCCCCACGCCTTCCCAGCCCAGGTACATCAGCAGCAGGTTATCGGCGAGCACCAGAACCACCATGCTGGCGATAAACAGGTTGGTGTAGGCGAAGAAGCGGGAGTAACCCTCTTCACCGCGCATGTACCAGGAGGCGAACATGTGGATCAGGAAGCCGACGCCGGTGACCACGGAGAGCATGGTCAGCGAGAGACCGTCCAGCACCAGGTTGAAGCCGATGTTGAAATCACCCACCGACATCCAGGTCCACAGCGGCACGCTGAACGGCTGGCGTCCATTGTTAAAGAAGTCGATACCCGCATACGCTGTCACCAGCGCAGCCAGACCGACAGAGCCCATGCCGACGGTTGCAGACAGATTCTCGGACCAGCGGCCGCGAGAAAACGCCAGCAGCACGAAGCCAATCAGCGGAAAAATAATGGTTAAGGCAAGCATGTTCATCCACGCAACTCACTTACTGAATCGATGTTCAGATTCTGGCGGCGACGATGGAGCTGCAGCAACAGCGCCAGGCCAATACTCGCTTCAGCAGCCGCGAGGCTGATGGCGAGAATGTACATCACCTGACCATCGGTCTGGCCCCAGTAGCTTCCGGCGACCACGAAGGCCAGCGCGCAGGCGTTAATCATGATTTCCAGCCCGATCAGCATAAACAGCAGATTTCGGCGGATAACCAGACCGGTCAGACCCAGAACGAATAAAATCGCCGCGAGGATCAGTCCATGTGTTAAGGGGATCATGCGCGCTCCTCCATTTTTCTTTTCGCGCGGTCGTCAGTGCGGTTGCTCAGCACCTCGCCAGCGCGCTCTTCGCGGCCGACGTGGAAAGCAACAACCAGGCCTGCCAGCAGCAGCATTGAGGCCAGTTCCACCGCCAGAACGTATGGGCCAAAGAGCGTGATACCCACCTCTTTCGCGCCAATCGGCGTGCCGTCGATGCCCTGATCGTTGACGCCCAGAATGGCGTAAACGATCACCACCAGCATGATGGCCGACAGAATTGCCGGGCCAATCCACACCTGCGGTTTTAACCACTGACGTTCCTGCTCAATTTCAGAGCCGCCCAGGTTCAGCATCATCACCACGAACACGAACAGCACCATAATGGCCCCGGCGTAGACGATGATTTCCAGCGCACCGGCGAAATGCGCGCCCAGTGCGAAGAACACCCCTGAAATGGCCAGCAGCGAGATGATTAAGTACAGCAGCGCATGCACCGGATTGGTGTGCGTGATCACTCGCAGCGTAGCCAGGATGGCGATAAGGCCACAGATATAAAAAGCGAATTCCATTGCCCTCTCCTTACGGTAACAGGCTCTTGACGTCGATAGGCTTAGCTTCGTTCTCTGCTTCGCCCTTATCTTTGCCGTCGATTGCCATACCCGCCATCCGGTAGAAGTTATATTCCGGGTATTTGCCCGGACCGGAAATCAGCAGATCCTCTTTCTCGTACACCAGGTCCTGACGCTTGTACTCACCCAGCTCGAAGTCTGGAGTCAGCTGAATCGCCGTGGTTGGGCACGCTTCTTCACACAGACCGCAGAAGATGCAGCGTGAGAAGTTGATGCGGAAGAACTCAGGGTACCAGCGGCCGTCTACCGTCTCAGCTTTCTGCAGAGAGATACAGCCTACCGGACACGCTACCGCACACAGGTTACAGGCAACGCAGCGCTCGGAACCGTCCGGGTCGCGCGTCAGCACGATACGGCCACGGTAGCGCGGCGGCAGATATACCGGCTCTTCCGGGTACATCCGGGTTTCGCGTTTGGCAAACGCGTGCAGGCCGATCATCCAGATACTGCGTACCTGGGTACCGAAGCCTACCAGTAATTCTTTTAAGGTCATGGTCTATAGCCCCTTATGGCTGCTGCCAGAGAATGACAGCTGCCGTTACCAACAAGTTGACGAGCGTCAGCGGCAGGCACACTTTCCAGCCGAAGGACATTACCTGGTCATAACGTGGACGCGGTAACGCTGCGCGAATCAAAATGAACATCATCATGAAGAACGCGGTTTTCAGCGCGAACCAGATGAACGGCGGTAAGAACGGGCCATGCCAGCCACCGAAGAACAGCGTTACCATCAACGCGGAAATGGTGACGATACCGATGTACTCGCCCACGAAGAACAGACCGAACTTCATACCGGAATATTCGATGTGGTAACCGTCGGCCAGTTCCTGTTCGGCTTCTGGCTGGTCAAACGGATGACGGTGGCACACCGCCACGCCCGCGATGGCAAAGGTAATAAACCCAAAGAACTGCGGAATCACGTTCCAGATGTCGGCCTGGTTGTTGACGATGTCGGTCATGTTGAATGAACCGGCCTGCGCCACCACGCCCATCAGGGAGAGCCCCAGGAACACCTCGTAGCTCAGGGTCTGCGCGGAAGCACGCATCGCACCCAGCAGCGAGTATTTGTTGTTACTGGACCAGCCGGCGAACAGCACCGCGTACACCGCAAGGCCCGCCATCATCAGGAAGAACAGAATGCCGATGTTCAGGTCAGCGACCACCCAGGTCGGGCTGACCGGCACGATAGCAAACGCCAGCAGCAGCGAGGTGAAGGCGATCATCGGTGCCAGAGTAAAGATCACGCGGTCAGAGAAGCGCGGGATCCAGTCCTCTTTAAAGAACATCTTGATCATGTCCGCAACCAGCTGGAGTGAACCACCCCAGCCCACGCGGTTCGGTCCGTAACGGTTCTGGAACAGGCCGAGCAGACGACGCTCACCAAAGCTCATGAACGCGCCGCAGGTGACCACCACCAGCAGGATAACAATCGCTTTCAGAATGCTCAGCAGGATGTCGATAAGATCCGGCGTTAACCAACTCATGCTTTTGCCTCCTGCAGATTATCAAGACGCGCACCCGCCAGAACCGGCGCGATGCCTGGCATACCCATCGGCAGACCGACCTGCCCTGCCGTCAGACTTTCAGAAATAATCAGCGGCAGGCTGATGGTCTGGCCGTCATAGCTAAAGGCAACGTTCGCGCCCGCGTTAACGCCAAGCTTCGCGGCATCCGCCGGGTTGAGCTTGATGTAAGGCTGCGGCATGCGGGTCTGGAAGACCGGTGAACGCTGGGACAGCTCGTCGCTACCGAACAGATGGTAGTACGGGGCAATACGCCAGCTACCGTCCTGCGCCTGGAAGCTTGCCGGTACGGTGGTGAAGAAGTCCAGACCGGTTTCGGAGGCTTCAATCAGACGCACGCCCGGATCGCCGTGGCGCAGGGAGCCGCCCACTTCAGCCTGGAACTTGTTCCATGCCTGCGGGGAGTTCCAGCCCGGTGCCCATGCGAACGGAATTTGCGAACGCGGCGCAGACGGCTGGTTGTTCCCTTCCATGGAGAAGGCGAACATGGTGTCTTTATCCTGCGGCTGGCGCGGTTCGTGTACGCTGATGTTGGCGCGCATGGCGGTACGACCGCTGTAGCGGTGCGGTTCACGCGCCAGCTTCTGGCCGCGAATGCGGAAGCTTGCTTCAGGTGCGGCATCTTTAATGCCTGCCAGCTGAGGCAGTTTTTCCACCACCGCGTCGATAACGTGGTCAAGCTGCGTCCAGTCCACTTCACGGCTCTGCACGGTGCTGTGCAGGGAGTGCAGCCAGCGCCAGCTTTCCAGCATCACGGTGTTGCTGTCGTAGTACGCCGGGTCATAAACCTGGAAGAAACGCTGCGCGCGGCCTTCGTTGTTAATAACCGTACCGTCGCTTTCTGCGAAGCTTGCCGCAGAGAGCACCAGGTGCGCTTTGTCCATGATCGCGGTGCGCTGATGGTCGATGACCATCACCAGCGGCGCTTTCGAGAGCGCGGCGTCAACGCGCGCGGCTGAGGCGTGGCGATGCAGGTCGTTTTCCAGCACCACGACGGCGTCAGCGGCACCGGACTCCAGTTCGCTTAACGCTTCTTCCAGCGAGCCGCCGCCAATCATCCCAAGGCCAATGCTGTTCACCGCACGGGCAATCATGGTGATCCCCACGTCCGCGCCGCGGCCTTTGAGGGCTTTAGCAACGTTTGCAGCGGCCTGAACGATCTCCGCGCTGCCGGCGTTGGTACCGGAAATGATCAGCGGCTTCTTCGCCCCCGCCAGCGCCTGAACAATCACGTCAACCTTGTTCTGCAGGTCGCGATCCAGTTCTACAGCCGGGGAGTTGTTGTCCAGCGCGTGGGCAATGGCAAAGCCAAGACGAGCCTGATCTTCAACCGGCGCGCAGTAGGTCCACGCCGCGATATCGTCCAGACGGGTGTTGTCGACGTTGGTCACAAACAGAGGATGCTTCGCGCGCTGGCCGATGTTGAGGATCGCCGCAATTTGCCAGTCAGCCACTTTCTGCGCCGCTGCCATTTCACGTGCTTTACCCTTCACCGCCTGACGAACCGCCAGAGCCGCGCGTGCGCCGGTCTGGGTGAGGTCTTCACCCAGCACCAGGACCGCATCGTAGGATTCAATTTCGCGCAGCGCAGGGGTATGAATACCGCCTTCACGCAGCACTTTCAGCACCAGCTGCAGACGTTCCTGCTCGCCCTGGGCGATACCGGTGTAGAAGTTTTCAGCCCCAACCAGCTCGCGCAGCGCAAAGTTGCTTTCAACGCTGGCACGCGGGGAGCCGATACCGATAACTTTCTTCGACTGGCGCAGAATATCTGCCGCGCCCTGCATTGCCTGTTCGGCGTTCAGGGTGATGAAGTCGTCGCCACGGCGCTGAACCGGCTGACGCGGACGGTCTTTCAGGTTCACATAGCCATAGCCGAAACGACCGCGGTCGCAGAGGAAGTAGTGGTTAACGGTACCGTTGTAACGGTTTTCGATACGACGCAGTTCGCCGTAACGCTCACCCGGACTGGTGTTACAGCCGAGGGAACACTGCTGGCAGATGCTTGGCGCAAACTGCATGTCCCATTTACGATTGTAACGCTCGGAGTGGGTTTTATCCGTGAAGACGCCGGTCGGGCAGATTTCTACCAGGTTACCGGAGAATTCGCTCTCAAGCGTACCGTCTTCCGGACGACCGAAGTAGACGTTGTCATGCGCGCCGTACACGCCCAGATCCTGACCGTCCGCGTAGTCTTTGTAGTAACGCACGCAGCGGTAGCAGGCGATGCAGCGGTTCATTTCGTGAGAGATGAACGGCCCCAGGTCCTGGTTACGGTGGGTACGCTTGGTAAAGCGATAGCGACGGAAGCTGTGACCGGTCATTACGGTCATATCCTGAAGGTGGCAGTTACCGCCCTCTTCACAAACCGGACAGTCGTGCGGGTGGTTGGTCATCAACCACTCCACCACGCTTTCGCGGAACTGTTTGGCTTCTTCGTCATCAATCGAAATAAAGGTGCCTTCGGTGGCTGGCGTCATACAGGACATCACCAGGCGACCACGCGTGTCTTCCGCGTTTTGATATTGCTTCACCGCACACTGGCGGCAAGCACCGACGCTGCCCAGCGCCGGATGCCAGCAAAAGTACGGAATATCGAGGCCCAGAGACAGACAAGCTTCTAGCAGGTTGTCCGCCCCGTTGACTTCGTATTCTTTGCCGTCTACATGAATCGTAGCCATTAGCATGCTTCCAGTTGGCTCGAATTGCTTCGAGCGTTAATCAAAATTCTGTCTTTACCAGCGTGCTTTCAGCAGGTTCGGCTGAATCCCATTGATTGAATGGGTATTGCTGAACGGCTGCTTGATGCCTGCTTCGAATTCGTCGCGGAAATATTTAATTGCGCTCTGCAGCGGTTCGACGGCACCCGGTGCGTGGGCACAGAAGGTTTTACCCGGGCCTAAGAATCGACACAGTTGCTCAAGCGTCTCGATATCCCCAGGCTGGCCTTCGCCACGTTCGATCGCGCGCAGGATCTTCACGCTCCACGGCAGACCATCACGGCACGGTGTACACCAGCCGCAGGACTCACGGGCGAAGAACTCTTCCAGGTTACGCACCAGCGAAACCATGCCGATCTCGTGGTCGACGGCCATCGCCAGCGCCGTACCCAGACGGCTGCCTGCTTTACCAATGCTTTCGAATTCCATCGGCAGGTCAAGGTGGGCTTCGGTCAGGAAGTCTGTCCCTGCCCCACCCGGCTGCCAGGCTTTGAATTTCAGGCCATCGCGCATGCCGCCCGCGTAGTCTTCAAGAATTTCGCGTGCGGTAGTACCGAACGGCAGTTCCCAGACGCCAGGGTTTTTCACGCGACCGGAGAAGCCCATCAGCTTGGTACCGGCATCTTTGCTTGAAGAGATGCCCTGATACCACTCCACGCCGTTGGCGAGGATAGCCGGAACGTTACACAGGGTTTCAACGTTGTTGACGCAGGTCGGTTTACCCCATACGCCGGAGCTTGCCGGGAACGGTGGCTTAGAACGCGGGTTCGCGCGGCGGCCTTCCAGGGAGTTAATCAGCGCGGTTTCTTCACCGCAGATATAACGCCCGGCACCGGTATGCACGAACAGCTCGAAGTCAAAGCCGGTGCCCAGGATGTTTTTGCCCAGCAGGCCCGCTTCGGTGGCTTCGGCAATCGCGCGACGCAGGTTTTCTGCCGCTTCGATGTACTCGCCGCGCAGGAAGATGTAGCCGCGGTACGCTTTCAGCGCAAACGCGGAGATCAGCATGCCTTCCACCAGCAGGTGCGGCAGCTGTTCCATCAGCAGGCGGTCTTTATAGGTGCCCGGCTCCATTTCATCGGCGTTACACAGCAGGTAACGGATGTTCATGGATTCGTCTTTCGGCATCAGGCTCCACTTCAGACCGGTGGAGAAGCCCGCACCGCCGCGCCCTTTCAGGCCGGATTCTTTGACAGCGTTAACGATGTCGTCCGGCGCCATGCCGCCAAGGGCTTTACGCGCGCCGGCATAGCCGTTTTTGCTCTGGTATTCGTCGAGCCATACCGGCTGTTTGTCATCGCGCAGACGCCAGGTCAGCGGATGCGTCTCAGCAGTACGAATTACAGTTTTCATTTGTACTGCTCCAGCAGGTCAGGAATTGCTTCCGGCGTCAGATGGCTGTGAGTGTCCTCATCAATCATCATGGTCGGCCCCTTGTCGCAGTTACCCAGGCAGCAGGTTGGCAGCAGGGTAAAGCGTCCATCGAACGTGGTCTGGCCCGGCTTGATATTGAGCTTCTTCTCAATCGCAGCCTGAATGCCCTGATAACCGGTAATGTGGCAGACAACGCTGTCACAGTAGCGGATCACATGGCGGCCTACCGGCTGACGGAAGATCTGGCTGTAGAACGTGGCCACGCCTTCTACGTCACTTGCCGGAATACCCAGCACTTCCGCGATCGCATAAATCGCCCCATCCGGCACCCAACCACGCTGTTTCTGTACGATTTTCAGCGCTTCAATGGACGCCGCACGCGGGTCTTCGTAGTGGTGCATCTCGTGCTCAATGGCGGCACGTTCTGCTTCACTCAGCTCAAAAGCCTCGGTTTGTGGTTGTTGATTCTCGTGCATAATTAGCGGTCCACATCTGACATAACAAAATCGATACTACCCAGATACACAATCAGGTCAGAGACCAGACTGCCGCGGATGGCGGACGGGATCTGCTGCAGGTGCGCAAAGCTCGGCGTACGCACGCGGGTACGGTAGCTCATGGTGCTACCGTCACTGGTCAGGTAGTAACTGTTAATACCCTTGGTCGCTTCAATCATCTGGAAGGATTCTTGCGCCGGCATGACCGGACCCCAGGAAACCTGCAGGAAGTGGGTGATCAGGGTTTCGATATGTTGCAGCGTGCGCTCTTTCGGCGGCGGCGTCGTCAGCGGGTGATCCGCCTTGAACGGGCCTTCCGGCATGTTGTTGAGGCACTGCTCAAGGATGCGCAGACTCTGGCGCAGCTCTTCCACTTTCAGCATCACGCGGGTGTAGCAGTCGGACACGCCGCCGCCCACCGGGACTTCAAAGTCGAAGTTCTCGTAGCCAGAGTAAGGACGGGCTTTACGCACGTCGAAATCAATACCGGTTGCGCGCAGACCTGCACCTGTTGTGCCCCACTCCAGCGCCTCTTTCGCGCCGTAGGCAGCAACGCCCTGGGAACGGCCTTTCAGGATGGTGTTACGCAGCGCGGCTTTCTCGTAAGAGGCCAGACGTTTCGGCATCCAGTCGAGGAACTCACGCAGCAGACGGTCCCAGCCGCGCGGCAGATCGTGTGCCACACCGCCGATACGGAACCAGGCCGGGTGCATACGGAAACCGGTAATCGCTTCCACCAGATCGTAGATTTTCTGACGGTCGGTAAAGGCGAAGAAGACCGGCGTCATCGCGCCGACGTCCTGAATAAACGTGGAGATGTACAGCAGGTGGCTGTTAATACGGAACAGCTCGGACAGCATAACGCGAATCACGTTAACGCGATCCGGCGTAACGATACCCGCCAGTTTCTCAACGGCCAGCACGTACGGCATCTCGTTGACGCAGCCGCCGAGATACTCGATACGGTCGGTGTACGGAATGTAGCTGTGCCAGGACTGACGCTCGCCCATCTTCTCAGCACCACGGTGGTGGTAGCCGATGTCCGGCACGCAGTCGACAATCTCTTCGCCATCAAGCTGAAGAATAATACGGAATGCACCGTGCGCAGACGGGTGGTTTGGACCGAGGTTGAGGAACATGAAGTCCTCGTTCTCAGTACCGCGCTTCATGCCCCAGTCTTCCGGCTTGAAGGTCAGCGCTTCCATCTCCAGATCCTGCTTGGCTTTAGTCAGCTCAAATGGATCGAATTCGGTGGCACGTGCCGGATAGTCTTTACGCAGCGGGTGGCCGGTCCAGGTCTGCGGCATCATGATGCGCGTCAGGTGCGGGTGGCCGTCGAAGGTCATGCCGAACATTTCCCAGGTTTCACGCTCGTACCAGTTCGCGTTCGGGAAAAGTTTGGTGATGGTCGGCAGATGCATGTCGTTTTCAGACAATGCCACCTTGAGCATGATATCCGTGTTGCGGTCTATTGAGATCAGGTGGTAGAAAACGGAAAAATCCGCAGCAGGGAGACCCTGGCGGTGGGTACGCAGACGTTCATCCATGCCGTGTAAATCAAACAGCATGACGTACGGCTTTGGCAATTTCTTGAGGAAATCGACAACTTCCAGCAATTGTTCACGCTTCACCCAAACAACGGGTACCCCGGTGCGGGTCGCCTGAACGGTAAAGGCATCCGGCCCAAAACGGTTGCGCAGTTCGCCAATGACTGGGTCATCCAGATGATCCCGGGTCTGCCAGGCGGCTTCTTGCGCGGTTAAGTCGGTCATATTGTTCACCATTGCAAATGGTCCGTGGTGACTGTTGAGCCTGGCTTCGCGCTATTTGAGTAGTGATATGCGAAGGTGTTCTCCAGGCCTACAGGCGCAAATTAAATTTCGTCAGGCGTACGCAGATTGGTGACGGCAATACGTTCACCACGTTTACGCTCGCGCTCAGACTGCATGTTCGCGCGATACACACCCTGATCGCCAACCACCCACGACAGTGGGCGACGTTCTTTACCGATAGATTCCTGCAGCAGCATCAGCGCCTGCATGTAGGCCTCCGGACGTGGCGGACAACCCGGGATGTACACATCCACTGGGATAAATTTATCTACGCCCTGCACGACGGAATAGATGTCGTACATACCGCCAGAGTTAGCACATGCGCCCATGGAGATAACCCATTTAGGCTCCAGCATCTGGTCATAAAGACGCTGAATAACAGGCGCCATCTTGGTAAAGCAGGTACCGGCTACCACCATCAGGTCAGCCTGACGCGGGGAAGCACGCAGTACCTCGGCCCCAAAACGCGCAACGTCATGCACCGCAGTGAATGACGTCACCATTTCAACGTAGCAGCAAGAAAGGCCAAAGTTGTACGGCCAGATAGAGTTCTTACGACCCCAGTTGACCATATCGTGCATGGCATGCTCGAGCTTGCCCATGTACACGCTTTTATTGACTTCTTGCTCCAGGGGGTCGGTTACGATCTCCTGTTTTTGCAGGGGGTAACGGTCATTCTCACCGTTAGGATCTATGCGGGTGAGCGTATAATCCATCTTATTGCCTCGCTGTTACTGCTGACGATTAGAGATACTGTTTTCCGGGTTGATGTGTTCACGACGTGAACGCGCAGGCGTCCAGTCAAGCGCGCCAATACGCACCAGATAAACCAGACCGGCCAGTAGCACTAAAATGAAAATTGCGGCCTCGACAAAGCCCACCCAACCACTTTCGCGAATGGACGTTGACCATGCGAAAAGGTAAAGCGCTTCCACGTCAAAGATGACGAAGAACATGGCTACCAGATAGAACTTGGCAGACAGGCGTAAGCGAGCGGTACCTACTGAATCAATACCTGATTCGAAAGGTGTGTTTTTGTGCCTTGCACGGGCGCGACCGCCCAGGAACCAGCCGCCGACTAACATCAGGCAGCACAGGCCAATGGCTACAATAAGAAAGATTGCGAATGCCCAGTGATGAGCGATGACTTCTGTGGATGTTGACATACTCATTGCTTACTCATCAAAAGTGATACCGACGACACTGCTCTTGCTGGCAGATGGGCATCACATCGATTCATGGGGAGGAACAAATAACCTTACACTAACTGTCAGAAATGAGACGTAGACAGCAAAATGATGGGGTTTTTTACTCCTTTCTATAACCTATTGTCAACTTTAACAAAGGTTTCTTCACATTAAATTACATCGAGCGATTCTCATTAACATTTGGTGCCCTTTAACCCTGGTGGGTACATGACTTTCCGTCAAATGTATGTTGTTGAATCGTGTCCGTTTCGGAAGTAAAAAAAATAACCCTCCTATTTTGACAGGATTTGCCAACGATTCCTCCCCCCAAATAGGAGTATTTTCTTGATCTGCGACACGCTTTTGTTAATTCAGCCTGGAAAACGGCAACATATTTCCTGTTTTTTTAACATGAGGGGGATATGGATGAAGTTAGAACGGAAAACGGACGAGTTTTAAGCAAACGCATTTATCTTATTGATAAATAGGAAGTCGCCTGAAAACCCACGCGCCATTAACGGGTATTATTGCGAAAAAAAAGCCACTGCATGTGAAAATCACACGAGTGGCTTTTTTTTACACTTACATTTTGTTACCAGAATTTTGAGCTATCGATCACTCAAAATCCCCCTCAACGATCAGGGAATCATCGCCCCCTTCGGAAGTAACCTGCTCGAACTGCCACGGGTTATGGTAGTTTTGCATCGCCTCGAATACCACTTTGGCCAATTCGTTATGACTGGACGAATTGTGGCAAAGCAGATACTCGGTATCCGGCAGCGCAGGCAGGCCATCGGATTTCCCCAGAACGCGCAGATCGGGGCTCATCATCTCTACCGGACGGGCCGTTACGCCCAGGCCGGCCTTCACGGCGGCGCGAACCGCCGGCAGCGTGGACGCCACATACGCCAGACGCCACGGAATGTTGGCTTCATTTAGCGCCGTGAGCACCATATCGCGGAACGGACTTGGGTCATCCAGTAAGACCAGCGGAACCGGCTCCCCTTTTTGCAGCACGTATTCGGCTGCGCAATACCAGTGCGTGGGCGATGTACGCAGCGTCAGGCAATCAAACTGCCCGGGACGATGCGTCGTCACCACCAGATCGACTTTATTCTCATTTAACATCTCAACCATAAAGGCATTACGCTTTACGCTAACGTCCAGCGCAAGCTTCGGATAAACCGAACTAATACGATTGAGAAGAAACGGCAATATTGTATCCGCTGACTCATCAGATGCGCCTAACGTTAGCACCCCTTGAAGGTTGCTAAACATTAATGACATACATGCTTCATCATTAAAGCGAAGAATTTTCCTGGCATAACCCAGAAGCTGAATACCGTGTTCCGTTAAGAGCTTATTACGCCCATGACGCGCAAAAAGCTCTTTACCAACCAGCTGCTCCAGCCTCTGCATTTGCTGGCTGACGGCGGACTGAGTTCGGCAAACGGCGGCAGCAGCTGCTGCAAAAGTGTTGAGATCGGCGACCGCAACAAACGTTCTCAGCAGATCGAGGTCGAGATTCATTATCGGACGATTTGCATTTATCATATCTATTCACTTTCAGGTTGCTCGTGCGGAGCTGCCCGGGTTGAAGCTGTGTGTGTACCGTTAAGCAATTCCCTCTGAAGATTTTCCCTCGCATCCCGGCCCGGCAGACTGCCTGACAGATAGTTATTGTGCTGCTTTATATCAACAGTCAGAAAGCACGTTTCATGACGTTATTTTTATTCTCTTAAACGTTCAGGATATTTAGATGTTCGCAGGTTTATGTAAATTACATTAAAGGTGTAACACCTTTTCTGCCATCTTTATCGCAGCGCTGTCAACGTAGCAGGAGATGTTTGACACATTCCAGCCAGAGATAACTCCAACAATAACAATCAATTAATTCGGAAAAGCAGTGCCAGATATACAAAAAATGTGCCTCTGCCCTCTGCTTTCCTGGAAGACATCTTAACCCAAATCCACTTTATTTATAAGTCTTATTGCAATATTGGGGATTAAAGAAGAATGTTAAGCTTCTCAACTAATTTTATTAAAATTAACTAAAGTTGCATTTTATGGGTTAATAATAAATAAAATTTAATTTAGATTAAGACCATTCATTAATGGCACTTAACATTAATTTCACATGAGTAACTTTTAGCCACAGCATGCTATTACAAAAACATGCATTGAGCATTCAGGTTTAACGAAATGTCACTCAGGGTGATTGCCACCGTTGTCCTGCATACCACCTATTTTCCCCAGCACAATATACACCTTTTTTACAACACAACAGCACATTTAACCTACCCTCGCGCTTTATGCGCAACTTTAAGACAGTAAAAAAGCGCACGCACAGCGAAAAAGATTAATCATGATTACCCCGCTGACACAAAATCTTCTACTGCATACCCTTCAAAACGAAGCGAGGGGGGAGTACATTATTCCGTGCTGACTTCCACGGCAGGGAGTGGCAATAATAGCGAAAAGGTTAAAGGTTCATGTCCCCTATCGAAAAATCCAGCAAGCTAGATAACGTCTGTTATGACATCCGCGGCCCGGTTCTGAAAGAGGCAAAACGTCTTGAAGAAGAAGGCAATAAGGTTCTGAAACTCAACATTGGTAACCCTGCGCCATTTGGTTTTGAAGCGCCGGATGAAATTCTGGTTGATGTGATCCGCAACCTTCCTACTGCACAGGGCTATTGCGATTCAAAAGGACTTTACTCCGCGCGTAAAGCCATCATGCAGCACTACCAGGCACGCGGCATGCGTGATGTTACCGTGGAAGATATTTATATCGGCAACGGCGTCTCCGAGCTTATCGTGCAGGCGATGCAGGCGCTGCTGAACAGCGGGGACGAAATGCTGGTACCCGCGCCGGACTATCCGCTGTGGACGGCCGCAGTATCACTCTCCAGCGGTAAAGCCGTGCACTATCTGTGCGATGAGTCCTCTGACTGGTTCCCGGATCTCGATGACATTCGCGCGAAAATCACGCCCCGCACCCGCGGCATCGTGATCATTAACCCAAACAACCCGACGGGCGCGGTGTACTCAAAAGAACTGCTAATGGAGATCGTTGAGATCGCCCGCCAGCACAATCTGATCATCTTCGCTGACGAAATTTACGACAAGATCCTGTACGACGCGGCGCAACATCACTCCATCGCCGCGCTGGCCCCGGATCTGCTGACCGTCACCTTTAACGGCCTGTCTAAAACCTACCGCGTGGCCGGTTTCCGTCAGGGCTGGATGGTGTTAAACGGTCCGAAAAAGCACGCCAAGGGCTATATTGAAGGGCTGGAGATGCTGGCCTCCATGCGTTTATGCGCCAACGTTCCGGCGCAGCACGCCATCCAGACGGCGCTCGGCGGCTACCAGAGCATCAGCGAGTTTATCGTTCCCGGCGGTCGCCTGTACGAACAGCGTAACCGCGCGTGGGAGCTGATCAACGATATCCCGGGCGTCTCCTGCGTGAAGCCGAATGGGGCGCTCTATATGTTCCCGAAAATTGACGCGAAGCGCTTCAATATCCATGACGATCAGAAAATGGTGCTTGATTTCCTGCTGCAGGAAAAAGTGCTGCTGGTTCAGGGGACGGCGTTTAACTGGCCGTGGCCGGATCACGTGCGTATCGTGACGCTGCCGCGCGAAGATGACCTCGAAATGGCCATCAGCCGCTTTGGTCGCTTCCTCTCTGGATACCATCAGTAACGTTGCCTTTCTGCCGGGTGGCGCTTCGCTTACCCGGCCTACAAAATCCGCAAATTTGCATCTTCCCTTCCCTCCCCGCACAATGAACGCCTGTCGCAGTGAAGACATAAGGTAACCTATGAGTCAGAGTCATTTCTTTGCCCACCTCTCCCGCCTGAAGCTCATCAACCGCTGGCCGCTGATGCGCAACGTGCGCACGGAAAACGTGTCAGAGCACAGCCTGCAGGTTGCGATGGTCGCTCACGCGCTGGCGGCGATTAAAAACCGCAAATTCAACGGTCAGGTCAATGCAGAGCGCATCGCCCTGCTGGCGATGTATCACGATGCGTCAGAAGTGCTGACCGGCGACCTGCCCACTCCGGTGAAATATTTCAACTCGCAGATTGCGCAGGAATATAAGGCCATCGAGAAGATTGCCCAGCAGAAGCTGATTGAGATGGTGCCCGAAGAGCTGCGCGACATCTTCGAGCCGCTCATCAATGAGCATCAGTACACGGAAGAGGAAAAGTTGCTGGTGAAACAGGCCGACGCGCTGTGCGCCTACCTGAAGTGTCTGGAAGAACTCTCTGCGGGCAATAACGAATTTTTACTGGCGAAAACGCGTCTGGAAAAAACGCTGGAATCCCGCCGCAGCGAAGAGATGGATTACTTTATGCAGGTGTTTGTACCGAGCTTCCATTTATCGCTGGATGAGATCAGTCAGGATTCGCCGTTGTAATTTTTCGTCGGGTGGCGGCTTCGCCTTACCCGGCCTACGTTTCTGCACTCACGCTTAAAACGGGAACAGAATCGGGATCAATACCACGCACACCGCCATCACCAGGACGGTCAACGGCACGCCAATCTTCACAAAATCGCTGAACTTATAATTCCCCGGCCCCAGCACCAGCGTATTGACCGGGGATGAAACCGGCGTCATAAATGCCGCGGATGCCGCCATGGCCACCATCATCGCAAACGGGTACGGCGATACGCCCATTGACTTCGCCATCGCCAGCGCAATCGGCGCCATCAGCACCGCCGTCGCGGTGTTGGAGATAAACAGGCCGATGGTGGCGCACATGATAAACAGGCAGACCAGCATCATGTATGGCCCATAACCGCCGCCCACGTCCATTAAGCCTTTAACGATCAGATCCACCCCGCCGGTTTTTTGCAGCGCCAGGGCGAAGGGCATCATCCCGACAATGAGAATAATGCTCGGCCAGTGAATGGCTTTATAGGCGCTTTCGGCGTCAATGCAGCGGAATTTGCCCATCAGCAAACAGGCAATAATGGCGGCTATGGGGTTTGGAATTTCATCGGTCAGCATCAGCGCGACCATCAGTACCAGACAAAAAATCGCATGCGGCGCCTGGCTGTGCGCCGGGGAAGCATCGCTCTCCTCAACCGGCATGTTGAGCACCACAAAATCACGCCCTTTTTGCCCGAGCTGGCTAATCAGCTTCCAGTTACCGACCACCAGGAAGATGTCGCCTAACAGGATCGGCTCATCCACGACGGCCCCTTCCATCGCCACGCCGTCGCGCTTCAGCCCCACAACGTTCAGGCCGTAGCGGGTGCGGAACCCCATCTCCCGCACGGTTTTACCCAGCAGTTCGGACTCCGGGATCAGCGACACTTCGGCCATGCCCACGTCCAGCGCCTGGTCGGAAAAATACTCTCCGCGCAGCACCATCGGCTCCAGCAGCTGTTCGCTACAGAACTCGCGCAGATCCACGTCCGCGGTGGACATATCGATCAGCAGGACGTCACGCGCCCGAAATTCCGATACACCGTTGACGTTGACGATCACCCGGCGAAAACGGCGCCAGCGCTCCACGCCGATCACGTTCGCCCCATAGCGCTCGCGCAGCTTCAGGTCATCGAGCCGCTGCCCCACCATCGGCGAGCCGGGGCGAATGGCCAGACGGCGCGCCCGCCCGGTAAGTCGGTACTCTTTAATCAGATCGCGGAAGGTGCGCCGTTTCCACCCTTCTTTATTTTTATCCTGCTTTTCACCTTTCAGGGCAAAACGGGTCAGCAGCATGTAGACCACGCCCAGCACCAGAATCACCAGACCCAGCGGAGTGACGCTGAAAAAGCTGAAGCCCTGAAAGCCTTCCCGGAGCAGCTCGCTGTTCACCACCAGGTTCGGCGGGGTGGCCACCAGCGTCATCATGCCGCTGATCAACCCGGCAAAGCTCAGGGGCATCATCAGGCGCGACGGCGTGCTCTGCATCCGCATGGAGACGCTCAGCACCACAGGGATAAAGATGGCGACCACGCCCGTGGAGCTCATAAACGCGCCCAGCCCGGCGACGGTGACCATCAGGTAGATCAGCATTTTGGTTTCGCTGCTGCCCGCCACCTTCACCAGCCACGACCCCATAATGGTCGCCACGCCGGTGCGCACCAGGCCGTCGCCAATAATAAACAGGGCGGCAATCAGGATTACGTTGGGGTCGCTGAATCCGGAGAAGGCTTCCGGCAGCGTCAGCGTGCCGCTTAGCACAAACGCGACGATAACAAACAGGGCGACGGCGTCCATGCGTACCTTGCCTGAGGCGAAGAGAATAATGGCGATTAAAAGCAGGCTCAGGACCCAAATCAGTTCACCGTTCACAACCTATCCTTGTCAGTGGAAGATGAGGAATTTTGCCATAAAAAAGCCCCAGCAATGTGGGGCTAAATCATGGGATTACATTTTTAGCGAGACGGTTACCACGCCGTCCGGCGCTTTTGACACCGCCAGCGCCGTCAGGGAATCCAGCACAAAGTCCGCCTCATTCAGCCGGGGAGACCCGGCAGGAACGTTAACAGCAATGACGTGACTCCCGGCGTTCAGCCCGGCCAGTACGCCTGCCGCCGCATCTTCCACCACCACGCACTCTGCGGGCGTGAGACCCAGCAGTTCAGCGCCGAGCAAAAACGCATCCGGCTCTGGCTTGCCGCGCTTGACGCGCTCTGCGGTGATGAACACTTCAGGCTTCGGTAAACCGGCCGCCTTATGACGGGCATGCGCAACCGGAACAGAGCCGGAGGTGACGATAGCCCACGGGATCTGCGCTTCATTAAGGTGCTCAAGCAGCTCGCGTGCGCCGGGCAGCGCGGTGATGCCTTCGGTATCGGTGGCTTCAATCTGCTCCAGGTATCTGAACTCCGCCTGAATCTCTTCCTCAGAACGCCCCGCTAAGAAGTGCCGCAATGAGGTGATGGCCTGTTTGCCATGGATGAAATTCAGCACGTCCTGATGGTCGATGCCATGCCTGTCAGCCCAATGGCACCACGAGCGCTCCACAACCGGCAGCGAATCCACCAGCGTACCGTCCAGATCAAACAGAAAACCTCTACACTGCACACGCACCTCCGTCAGGCATTAATGATTTGTTGAATTTCGTTGCTGCTTAAATGGTACTGACGCGGGCAGGCGTGCCACGCGCTCAGCATGCGCTGATATTTATCCCACATTGGGGTCTGCGCGTTAAAGCCGTGAGTGCCCGCATCAAAATGGGTATAGCGCCCTTCGGTATTCACCATAAAGCGAACATAGCTGAGATAGCGCGCTTCCGTTGCCGCATCAAAGCCTAAGAAGGTCACGCGGCGCTCGTCGATGGACTGCTGGTCTTTGAGATTCGTCCAGGACACGTGCAGGGCGTGGTACATCTCCATAATGTCGATCACGATGCGGCAGGTTTCTTCTTTCAGCTCGCCAAACTCGCGGTCCAGTTCGCGCATTTGCAAACCAAAGCCGCGTTCAACGATGGTCTGCAGGCGGCTGTAGCGCGCAGCGTTATCGGGATCAAGCATAGTCATCATCTTGTACTGGTTGGACAAAATCAGACGTTGAGCATGGGTCATTTCCATCTTTCGACTCCTGTAGCGCATTGCACTTAAAAAAAAGACACGGTAACTGATTGTTACTGTGCCCTCTTTTCGTCGTCGTTTCGATGATCAATCACAAGTCATCGAGGAATGTTTTATCCAGTTGCTTAAAAGCACGCTTCAGCGTGTCCGCCAGCGCCTGGTAATCGGGCTTGCCTTCAACCGGAGCCAGCGCCTGCCCGGCCTCCTCCAGTTTTCCGCGCACTTCATAAAACCAGTGTAAAATAGAAGGGGGAAGTGGCGTGACGGAGCGTTTTCCTAGCCACCACAGGCCCTGCATCGGCAGGCTTAGCGCGAAGAGCGCCGTCGCTACCGCAGGGCCAAGCTGGCCACCCAGCGCAATTTGCCAGCATAAGGTAAAGACAGCGACGGGCGGCATAAAGCGAATCGCATAGCGCGTGGCGCGAATCGTGCGATTCTCAATGAACATTGGCGCAAGGCGCTTTTCCATCGGCCACGTCTTTGCGTAATGCTGTCCCCGACGAAACAGACTGAAGAAATTGACGGACGGGTTCTCTGGTGTCGACATGGCTGTACCTCAACTTCACATATAAAAATTAAAATTTTCGTGCAAAACCACAACAGGCTATGACAACGTTCAAAATATTTTGTCATCCCTACCCCGTATCAGGTATCCTGTGCCAGCCTGATAGGGCCATAGACGAGAAACATTAACTCGTCAAATTATTGCACATTATGCCATTGGCTGAAAATTGTGCAAAATGGCATAAAATCATAGTTATTTCTTCCATCATGCCACAATGTTCGTTTGGCATGATGTTAATCATAAATGTCTGAGTCATCCTGCGTTACGCTGTTAGACTCACTGACGTTTTTTTAGCCACGTATCAATAATAGGTACTTCCATGTCGAGTAAGTTAGTACTGGTTCTGAACTGCGGTAGCTCCTCACTGAAATTCGCCATCATCGATGCGCTCAACGGTGACGAATACCTCTCTGGTTTGGCCGAATGTTTCCATCTGCCTGAAGCACGTATCAAGTGGAAGATGGACGGCAGCAAACAAGAAGCGGCTTTAGGTGCAGGCGCCGCTCACAGTGAAGCGCTGAACTTTATCGTTAACACTATTCTGGCACAAAAACCAGAACTGTCTGCTCAGCTGACTGCGATTGGTCACCGTATCGTCCACGGCGGCGAAAAATACACCAGCTCCGTCGTCATCGACGAATCTGTGATCCAGGGCATCAAAGACTCCGCCTCTTTTGCACCGCTGCACAACCCGGCGCACCTGATCGGTATCGCTGAAGCGCTGAAATCCTTCCCGAATCTGAAAGACAAAAACGTGGCCGTATTCGACACCGCGTTCCATCAGACCATGCCGGAAGAGTCTTACCTCTATGCCCTGCCATACAGCCTGTACAAAGAACACGGCGTACGTCGTTACGGCGCGCACGGCACCAGCCACTTCTATGTGACGCAGGAAGCCGCAAAAGTCCTGAACAAGCCGGTTGAAGAACTGAACATCATCACCTGCCACCTGGGCAACGGTGGTTCCGTTTCTGCTATCCGCAACGGTAAATGTGTTGATACCTCTATGGGTCTGACCCCGCTGGAAGGTCTGGTGATGGGTACCCGTTCCGGCGACATCGACCCGGCGATCATCTTCCATCTGCACGACACCCTGGGCATGAGCGTTGACCAGATCAACAAAATGCTGACCAAAGAGTCTGGCCTGCTGGGTCTGACCGAAGTCACTAGCGACTGCCGTTACGTTGAAGACAACTACGCAGAGAAAGCTGACGCGAAACGTGCAATGGACGTTTACTGCCACCGTCTGGCGAAGTACATCGGCTCTTACACTGCGCTGATGGAAGGCCGCCTGGACGCGGTTATCTTCACCGGTGGTATCGGTGAGAACGCGGCAATGGTCCGTGAACTGTCCCTGGGCAAACTGGGCGTTCTGGGCTTCGAGGTTGATCACGAGCGTAACCTGGCTGCCCGCTTCGGCAAGTCTGGCTTCATCAACAAAGAAGGCACCCGTCCTGCTCTCGTTATTCCAACTAACGAAGAACTGGTCATTGCGCAAGACGCGCACCGCCTGACTGCCTGATTCCACACCGCCAGCAATGCTGGCGGTGCTGTTTTGTAACCCGCCCCATTTGGGCGGTAACGAAAGAGGATAAACCGTGTCCCGTACTATTATGCTGATCCCTACCGGAACCAGCGTCGGCCTGACCAGCGTCAGCCTTGGCGTTATCCGTGCTATGGAACGCAAAGGCGTTCGTCTGAGCGTCTTTAAGCCAATCGCCCAGCCACGTGCCGGTGGCGATGCGCCAGACCAGACCACCACCATCGTTCGCAAGAACTCCAATCTGCCAGCGGCTGAACCGCTGAAGATGAGCCACGTTGAGTCGCTGCTGTCCAGCAACCAGAAAGACGTGCTGATGGAAGAGATCATCGCCAACTACCACGCTAACGCGCAGGACGCGGAAGTGGTGCTGGTTGAAGGTCTGGTCCCGACTCGCAAACACCAGTTTGCCCAGTCTCTGAACTTTGAAATCGCGAAAACCCTGAACGCAGAGATCGTGTTCGTGATGTCTCAGGGTACTGATACCCCAGAGCAGCTGAACGAGCGTATCGAACTGACGCGCAGCAGCTTCGGCGGCGCAAAAAATACCAACATCACCGGCGTGATCGTGAACAAGCTGAACGCACCGGTGGATGAGCAGGGCCGTACCCGTCCTGACCTGTCCGAGATCTTCGACGACTCTTCCAAAGCGAAAGTGATCAAAGTTGACCCGGCTAAGCTGCAGGAATCCAGCCCGCTGCCGGTTCTGGGCGCGGTGCCATGGAGCTTCGATCTGATCGCCACCCGTGCCATCGACATGGCGCGTCACCTGAACGCGACTATCGTTAACGAAGGCGACATCAACACCCGCCGCGTGAAGTCCGTGACCTTCTGCGCGCGCAGCATTCCGCACATGCTGGAACACTTCCGCGCAGGTTCCCTGCTGGTAACCTCCGCAGACCGTCCAGACGTGCTGGTTGCAGCCTGCCTGGCCGCGATGAACGGCGTGGAAATCGGTGCGATTCTGCTGACCGGTGCCTACGAGATGGACCCACGCGTCAGCAAGCTGTGCGAACGAGCGTTCGCCACCGGCCTGCCGGTCTTCATGGTGAACACCAACACCTGGCAGACCTCCCTGAGCCTGCAGAGCTTCAACCTGGAAGTGCCGGTTGATGACCACGAGCGTATCGAGAAAGTTCAGGAATACGTTGCGGGCTACATCAACGCAGACTGGATCGAATCCCTGACCGCGACCTCCGAGCGTAGCCGTCGTCTGTCGCCTCCAGCCTTCCGCTACCAGCTGACCGAGCTGGCGCGTAAAGCGGGCAAACGCGTTGTTCTGCCAGAAGGCGACGAACCGCGTACCGTTAAAGCGGCCGCTATCTGTGCAGAGCGCGGCATCGCGACCTGCGTACTGCTGGGTAACCCGGACGAGATCAACCGCGTGGCGGCGTCTCAGGGCGTTGAGCTGGGCGCGGGCATCGAAATCGTTGACCCTGAAGTGGTTCGCGAAAGCTACGTTGCCCGTCTGGTTGAGCTGCGTAAGAGCAAAGGCATGACCGAAGCCGTTGCGCGCGAGCAGCTGGAAGACAACGTGGTTCTCGGCACGCTGATGCTCGAGCAGGACGAAGTTGACGGTCTGGTTTCCGGTGCGGTTCACACCACCGCAAACACCATTCGTCCACCGCTTCAGCTGATCAAAACCGCACCGGGCAGCTCTCTGGTTTCTTCCGTGTTCTTCATGCTGCTGCCTGAACAGGTTTACGTTTACGGCGACTGCGCGATCAACCCGGATCCAACCGCTGAACAGCTGGCTGAAATCGCTATCCAGTCCGCAGACTCGGCCACCGCTTTCGGTATCGAGCCGCGCGTTGCGATGCTCTCCTACTCCACCGGCACCTCGGGTGCAGGTAGCGACGTAGAGAAAGTTCGTGAAGCGACTCGTATTGCGCAGGAAAAACGTCCTGACCTGATGATCGACGGCCCGCTGCAGTACGACGCCGCGGTTATGGCTGACGTTGCGAAATCCAAAGCGCCGAACTCGCCGGTTGCGGGTCGCGCTACCGTGTTCATCTTCCCGGATCTGAACACCGGTAACACCACCTACAAAGCGGTACAGCGTTCTGCCGACCTGATCTCCATCGGGCCGATGCTGCAGGGCATGCGCAAACCTGTGAACGACCTGTCTCGTGGCGCACTGGTAGACGATATCGTTTACACCATCGCGCTGACGGCGATTCAGTCTTCGCAGCAGCAGTAATTGTAAGGTCTTGCCGGATGGCGCTTCGCTTATCCGGCCTACAGGACCGTAGGCCCGGTAAGCGTGAGCGCCACCGGGCAACAAAAAGGCGACCACAAAGGGTCGCCTTTTTTATTTACAGCAGCTCTCTCGCCGCCGACACAATGTCATGTGCCGTCAGGCCATACTCTTTCTGCAGAAAATCCTGCGTTCCCACCTGGCCGTAACGCTCCTTGACCCCGACCCGCCGCATCGGCACCGGGCAGGTTTCCACCAGCACTTCCGCCACTGCCGATCCCAGCCCGTTGTGAATGCTGTGGTTTTCGCAGGTCACGATGCGCCCGGTTTTCTCGGCGTAGTTTTTCACCAGCATCCGGTCGATGGGCTTGAGGGTAAACATGTCGATGACCGCCGCGCTGACCCCCTCCTGCTCCAGCTGTCGCGCCGCCTCCAGCGCTTCCGCCACCATGATGCCGTTGGCAATCAGGGTAATATCGGAGCCTTCGCGCAGCACGTTGCCTTTACCAATGGTGAAGGTGGAGCCTGGCGCATACACGCTCGGCGCCTGCTTACGGATGGTGCGTACCCAGTAGAAGCCTTCGAGGTCGATAAGCTGGCGCAGCACGTCCTCGAACATTACCGCGTCGGTAACCTCCAGCACTACCGAGTGCGCCAGGCCGCGCACGATGCCCATATCCTCAAACGACATATGCGTCCCGCCGTTGTGGCAGGCCGTCACGCCCGCATCCGACGCGATCACCTTCACGTTGTTGCGCTGATAGTCCAGGGACATAAACAGCTGGTCGAAGCAGCGGCGGCTGGCAAAGGCGGTGAAGGTGTGAACAAAGGGCTTACGTCCGGTCAGCGACAGCCCCGCCGCGGTGCCGATGACGTTGGCCTCCATAATGCCGCAGTTGATCACGTGCTGCGGATAATCGCGCGCCACGCCGTCCATCGCCATCGAGCTCATCAGATCCGCTTCCAGGGCGATAATCTCGCTTCCGGCCTCAATCTGTTTTGCCACGAAGCCCGCGTACACCTTACGCATCTCAACGGCGTCTTTCAGTCCTGCCGGTGCAACCTTAATCATGTGAAGCCTCCAGTTGGCGAATCGTCTCTTTGAGGGCCGCTTTGCTCTCCGGGGTTAACCGCAGGTGGTGCGAATTGCTGAGCTGTTCCAGGTACGGCACCCCCTGCCCTTTGATGCTGTCGAGGATCACCACCAGCGGGCGCGCATCGGCTTCGGGCACGCGGGACGTCACCGCCAGCAGCGTCGGGATGTCATCCCCCTTCACCGTGGCGACGTCATAGCCAAAGGCGCGGAATTTCCCCTCCAGGTCAAACGCGCTGATGATCTCGTCCAGCTCGCCGTCGAGCTGCTGTTTGTTCCAGTCCACAAACACCGTCAGGTTGTTCAGACGATGGTGGGCGATAAACTGAAATGCCTCCCAGCACTGCCCCTCGTTCAGCTCGCCGTCACCGACGATGCAAAATACCCGATTCGGCCTTCCCGCCAGCCTGTGCGAGAGCGCCATCCCGCCGGCAATGGAAATCCCCTGCCCCAGCGAGCCGGTGGTGGCATCCACGCCGCGCGTTTTCAGGCGGTCCGGGTGGCTCGGCAGACGCGTGCCGTTCTGGTTCAGGGTGCTCAGCTCCTCCACCGGGAAATAGCCCTTGATCGCCAGCGTGCTGTACAGTGCCGGGCCCGCATGGCCTTTCGACAGGACGAAGTTGTCTCGCTCCGGCCAGTCCGGATCCGCCGGGTCGATCTTCATCACCGCGCCGTACAGCACGGCCAGGGTTTCAACCACCGACATACTGCCGCCGTAGTGGCCAAAGCCGAGCTGCGTGAGCGATTTCAGCGTCTCAAGGCGGATCTGTCGCGCGAGTTCGGTTATCTCTTTCTCATTCATAATTTGGCTCCGGTGTTTTCCTGCGCGTTACCGCCAGCAGGTTTGTTTTTTGCGAAGACGTTGTACGCCACCAGCAGCACGAACAACGCCACAACCAGCCCGGTGATGGCCAGCGGCGACAGGAAGCGCGCCAGGTTGCCAAGGACAATCCCGACCGCGCCGAAGTCGGCGTCCGAGAAGGTGGTGTTGGCAAAGCCAATGGCGCCCAGCACCGGCAGCAGCAGAACGGGCAGGAAGGTGATCAGCAGGCCGTTAGCAAAGGCGCCAATCATGGCCCCGCGACGTCCGCCGGTGGCGTTACCGAATACGCCCGCCGTTGCGCCGGTGAAGAAGTGCGGCACCACGCCCGGGAGGATCAGCACCCAGCTAAACTGACCGCAGATGAACAGCCCCACAATTCCGCCGAGGAAGCTGAACAGGAAGCCAATCAGCACCGCGTTCGGCGCATACGGATACACCACCGGGCAGTCCAGCGCGGGACGCGCATTGGGCACCAGCTTTTCCGAGAATCCGGTAAAGGCCGGAACGATTTCTGCCAGAATCAGGCGCACGCCCTGCAGGATGATGAAGACGCCTGCCGCGAAGGTGATCGCCATGATGATGGCGTAGACGAGGTAGTTCTGGCCGCCGCTGAAGGTGGCTTCAACGTACTCGCGCCCGGCGCTCACCGCCATGATCAGGTAGATAATCATCATGGTCAGGGAGATGGAGATCGAGCTGTCGCGCAGGAAGCTCAGGTTTTTCGGCAGGTTCATCTCTTCGGTTGAGCGAGAGCCTTTGCCGACCTTGCTGCCAATCCAGCCGGAGAGCACGTAGCCCAGCGTGCCGAAGTGGCCGAAGGCAATTTCATCGTTGCCGGTAATGCGCTTCATATAGCGCTGCGCAATTGCCGGGAAGAAGGCCATGATCAGGCCGAGGATCAGCGAGCCGGTAAAGACCAGCCCCACGCCCTCAAAGCCCGCGACCGTCAGGATCACGCCAATCATGCACGCCATATAAAACGTGTGGTGCCCGGTGAGGAAGATGTACTTCAGGCGGGTAAAGCGCGCGACGATAATATTCGCCACCATGCCGAAGGCCATAATCAGCGCGGTCGCTGCACCGTATTTTTCCAGCGCGATGGACACAATCGCTTCATTGTTTGGAATAATGCCCTGAATCGTAAAGGCGTGCTCAAACATGCCACCCAAAGGATTTAACGACCCCACCAGTACCGTGGCACCGCCGCCCAGCACAATAAAGCCCAGAATGGTTTTAATGGTTCCCTTCACGACGTCCGAAAAAGCTTTTTTCTGCGCAACCAGTCCAATAAGCGCAATTAAACCGACCAGCACCGAAGGGACTTTTAAAATATCAACAACGAAATTCAGCGTTTCAAGGATAAACATATCCACCTCGCCTTATCAGGGTTATTGTCTTTCGAACCAGGCGCGCAGCTGCGCTTCAAGCTCGTTGATGTCGATGATGTTGTTGATCACCACCAGCTGGCTTTCCGGGACGCTGGCGCTGGCCGCAATGTCTTTTGCCATCACGAACAGATCCGCCGCGCCCGGCGTGGCCGAGGAGAGATCGGAATGTTCAACCTCTGCGCTAATCTCCAGCTTTTTGAGCACCTTTTTAATATTCATTTCGACCATAAAACTGCTGCCCAGGCCGGAGCCGCAAATAGCCATGATTTTCATTGTTGTCCCCTTATTTTGAGTAGAGCACGCCCCATCACGCCGACGCGTAATGTTGTGAATAATCGGATTAAAGAATTAAATCAGAAGCGGTCAATAATCGTTTTAATTTCCTCCAGGGTATTCGCCTGATGCAGTTTTTCCATATCTTCGTCGCTGGAAAATAATTCAGCCAGCGATGAGATCATCTCGATATGGCTATTTTTGTCGGGTGCCGCGAGCATAACAATGACGTCGACAGGGTCAAACTCATCGGCACCAAACGAGACGCCCTGCTTTAGTTTTAATAACGACAGCCCCAGTCCTTTGGCACCTTCCTCCGGCCGCGCGTGCGGCATGGCTAGCCCTGGTGCCAGCACATAATAGGGTCCTAACGCGTGGTGCTGCTGGATAATGGCCGTGACGTATTCAGGCGCAATCACCTCCAGACCCAGCAGCGGCTTCGCGCACATCTCCAGCGCCTGCGGCCAGTCTTCCACGCTCTCCTGCAGCGTGATGGTTGTATCATATATCCATTTTTTGAGCACTTTTCACTCCCGCGACACGATTAAGATGAGCAAACTTTATTCAACGCGTCGGTGATTGACTGCGATCGCGATCACAAAGATAGCGCTACCAATGCTTAACATGCAGAAATGTGATAGCGCTATCAAATTGCAATCACGTTGCTAAATCACAGCAAAAAAAGGGATTTAAGGCGTATACTGCCTGTCACGTGAAGCGAAGGAAAAGAAGAACGCGTCTGGTCAGCAGGAAGGTGTATGTCTCTAACCCGAAAACGGCGCAGTACCGGTAAAGTGACACTCGCCGATGTCGCACAGCTTGCCGGTGTGGGCACGATGACCGTGTCCCGTGCACTCCGCACGCCCGAACAGGTTTCCGATAAACTACGTGAAAAAATTGACGCTGCCGTGCAGGCGCTGGGCTATATGCCTAATCTTGCCGCCAGCGCGCTGGCCTCGGCCTCGTCATGGACGATAGCCATGGTCGTGCCCAACCTCTCCGAAGCCGGCTGCTCGGAGATGTTCGCCGGGCTACAGCAGGTGCTGCAGCCTGCCGGATACCAGATCATGCTGGCTGAATCCCAGCACCGTCTGGAGCAGGAGGAGAAGCTGCTGGAGACGCTGCTGGCGTCGAACATTGCGGCCGCAATCCTGCTCAGCGTTGAACATACCGACACCGTTCGCCACTGGCTGAAAAATGCCTCTATTCCGGTAATGGAGATGGGCGCCATGCGCGCCGATCCGATTGATATGAATATCGGGATTGATAACGTGGCCGCGATGTATGAGCTCACGGAAATGGTCATTAAGCGCGGCTATCAAAATATAGGACTGCTGTGCGCCAACCAGGAGCAGTGGATTTTCCAGCAGCATCTGCAGGGCTGGTACAAAGCCATGCTTCGCCACCATATGTCGCCGAACCGGGTCATTAACGCGGCGATGCCGCCGAGCTTCTCAACCGGCGCGGCGCAGCTGCCCGAGTTCCTGCTGGCGTGGCCGGAGCTGGATGCGCTGGTGTGCGTCTCCGACGAGCTGGCCTGCGGCGCGCTGTACGAGTGCCAGCGCAGGCGAATCAAAGTGCCGGACGATCTGGCGGTGGTTGGCTTTGGCGATAGCGATGTGAGCAGCGTCTGTCAGCCGCCGCTGACGACGATGGCGGTACCGCACCGCAAGATTGGTATTGAGGCCGGGAAAGCGCTGCTGGAGCGCCTGAATGGCGGAGACTGGCGCGATCAAAAGCCCATCGCGTCCAGTCTGTGTCTGAGGGAGAGTTGCTGAGGCTTACTCGGCCTCTTCCTCTTTCTCTGATTTAGTCGATTCGTTTTTGGCGTTGCGGGTCATCCACAGCGCCAGCGCTTTTAACGAATCCGGCGTGAACTCGTCGCAGCGCGCGGTGATCTCTTCCGGCGTCATCCAGCTGACTTCGCTCACCTCTTCTTCCTGCAGGGCGAACGGGCCGTGGGAAACGCAGCTAAACAGCCCGCCCCAGACGCGGCAATGTTCATCCTCGAAGTAGAACTGCCCGTGCTCGGCAAACGGCACGCCGGCAATGCCTAACTCTTCTTCCGCTTCACGACGGGCGGAATCCAGCAGCACTTCATCCGCCTGGACGACGCCGCCCGCGGTGGCATCCAGCATCCCCGGGAGAAAATCTTTGGTGTCCGTGCGGCGCTGCACCAGAATTTTGCCCATACCGTCATGCACGACGATGTACGTTGCGCGGTGACGCAGGCGCTCCGCCCGCATTTGCTCGCGGCTGGCCTGCGCGATCACTTCATTCTCTTCGCTGACAATGTCAACCCACTCTGTACTTGCCAAATGACTCTGCTCCACCATCGGGAAACCTTCTCTTCTAAGCGCTCTTTCGGCGCGTTTGCAGTTGTGGTGTAACTTACGGATTAATCGCTATCTGCGCAATAACTTGCTGATCATTAAGTGCGAAAACGCTCAGGGTATTTTCATCCAGCATGCCGTAGCTCGCAGGATAGCCCCCCTTCGGGATACTGACGGAGCCCGGATTAAAGTGATAAATCTCACCGCGTTTTTCCGCAACCGGAATATGAGTATGACCGTAAACCAGGACATCGCCAGCCGCGAGGGGCGGGAGATTATCCGGGCTATAAAGGTGCCCATGGGTCAGAAACAGCCGGTGTTGTTCGAGCAGCACCTGTTGCCACGGCGCGGTAAGGGGGAAATGCAGCAGCATCTGGTCCACTTCGCTGTCGCAGTTGCCGCGAACGGCGATAATGCGCGAGGCAAACGGGTTAAGCTTTTCCGCCACCTGCGCAGGCGCGTAGCCCTCCGGCAGCGCGTTACGCGGGCCATGATTGAGCACATCCCCCAGAATAATCAGCCACTGCGCGCCGCTTTGTACAAACAGGGAGAGGACGCGCTCGGTCGCGGGCAGGGATCCATGGATATCCGACGCAAACATCAGTTTCATCAGTCACTCCTCGGGAAAACAGACTGCCCCCATCATACCTGAAGCGTCGGGGCTTATCAGCCCGCGCGCTTGGCCGAGAGTGCCACATAGCGCTGCACGGAGGCGCGCTGCCACTGGAACGCGGCATAATCCACCAGCAGCTGCGGCACCGCATCGCCGTTGAGGATCAGGCGGTTGAGCATCAGCGCCAGGTCGGCGTCGGCAATGCACCACTCGCCGAACAGGTTTGGGTTGCCGTGGGCGAGCAGCGAGGTGGCGGTCTCAATCAGCTTTTGCGCGCTGACGCGGCCTTCTGCGCTGAGCGCCGGCTTTTTCACCCCGGCAAACACGACGTCCGTCGAGCGCTCCTCGCGAATCGGCACCAGATCGCTTCGCAGCCACGCCTGGATCTGCCGCGCCCGGGCGCGTTTTTGCAGGTCGTGAGGATAGATGCGCTCCCACTCAGGCGGCGCGAAGCGATCTTCCAGGTATTCATCAATCGCTGATGATTCGCTCAGGGCAAAACCATCAACCTCCAGCACCGGCACGCGTCGGGTCAGGTCGTAGCCCTGCCACTGCGGTTTGAGGTGTTCACCGCCGTCAAGATCGACGGTTTTAAGCGTAAAAGTCAGTCCCTTTTCGGCCAGCGCAACGTATACGCTCATAACATACGGAGAAAAGAAATTCGCATCGGACCACAACGTGATTACGGGCTGGTTCATAACATCCTCATCGGCTGATCGGTTTTTACTCAACATATAATCTCTTTGCCGCGCTGTCACTTGATGAAAACTCACGATTTACAACAACCACCTATACTCATTTTCATGGCACCCCTCTTCGCATGGACAGGAGTTGAGAATGATCGACCTTTATTATGCCCCCACCCCAAACGGCCATAAGATCACCCTCTTTCTTGAAGAAGCCGAGCTGGATTACAGGATCATTCGCGTGGATATCAGCAAAGGCGAGCAGTTCAGCCCTCTCTTTCTGGCTATCTCGCCGAATAATAAAATTCCGGCCATTATTGATAACCAGCCGGCGGACGGAGGCAGGCCGCTGAGCCTGTTTGAATCCGGTGAAATTTTGCTCTACCTGGCGGAAAAAACCGGCAAGCTGCTGAGCGGCGAACTGCGCGAGCGTCACCATACCCTGCAGTGGCTCTTCTGGCAGGCGAGCGGGCTGGGCCCCATGCTGGGGCAAAATCACCACTTTACCGCCTACGCCCCGCAGCCTATTCCTTACGCGATAGAGCGCTATCAGGTAGAGACTCAACGGCTTTATGACGTTCTGAACCGTCGGCTGGAAAAGACGCCGTGGCTCGGAGGCGATCACTACAGCATTGCCGATATCGCCTGCTGGCCGTGGGTGAATACGCATGAAAAACATCGGATTGACTTAACCTCTTACCCGGCGGTGAACAACTGGTTTGAGCGCATCCGGACTCGCCCGGCCACCGAGCGGGCGATGCAAAAAATCCAGCAAATTTAGCCCCCTATGAGGCTGGGTGCCTGCAAACCTCTCATGTATGATGAGCAGGAAATACTGACACGGAGAAGACCTGCAATGTCACAGCCAGACGCTATTATTCGTATAAAAAATTTACGCCTGCGTACCTTCATCGGTATCAAAGAGGAAGAGATCGCCAACCGCCAGGATATTGTCATTAACGTGGTGATCCACTACCCCGCAGACAAAGCGCGGGCCAGCGAAGACATCAACGACGCGCTGAACTACCGCACAATCACCAAAAATATTATTCAGTTTGTGGAGAATAACCGCTTCTCTCTGCTGGAAAAATTAACTCAGGATGTGCTCGATATCGCACGCGATCATCACTGGGTCACTTATGCTGAAGTAGAGATCGATAAACTTCATGCCCTGCGCTACGCCGATTCCGTCTCCATGACGCTAAGCTGGCGGCGCCAGGCATAAACCTGGAGGTTGTATGAAGATTTTGCTGACCGGCGGTACAGGCCTGATTGGTCGCCACCTTATTGCACGTCTGCAGGCTCTGCATCACGACGTTACCGTGGTCACGCGCAGCCCGGAGAAAGCGCGTCAGGTGCTGGGGGCCGGTGTCGATATCTGGAAAAATCTGGCCGAGCAGCAAAATCTGGACGGTTTCGACGCCGTCATAAACCTCGCGGGTGAGCCCATCGCCGATAAGCGCTGGACGGAAGAGCAAAAACAGCGGTTATGCAGCAGTCGGTGGACCATCACCGAAAAGCTGGTCGAGCTGATCCGCAATAGCCACACCCCACCTTCGGTGCTGATTTCCGGGTCAGCCGTGGGCTATTATGGCGATCTTGGTGAGGTGGTGGTGACCGAGGAAGAGCCGCCCCACAACGAATTTACCCATAAGCTCTGCGCCGAATGGGAGCGCATCGCCTGTCGTGCCCAGAGCGATAGCACCCGCGTCTGCCTGCTGCGGACCGGTGTGGTGCTTGCGCCAAAAGGCGGCATTCTGGGCAAAATGCTTCCGCCGTTTAAGCTGGGACTCGGCGGCCCCATTGGTAATGGCCGTCAGTATCTGGCGTGGATCCATATCGACGATATGGTCAACGGCATCCTCTGGCTGCTCGATAACGATCTGCGCGGGCCGTTTAACATGGTTGCGCCGTATCCGGTGCGTAATGAACAGTTTGCTCATGCGCTGGGACGTGCTCTGCACCGCCCGGCGATATTACGCGTGCCCGCCACGGTGATTCGCCTGATGATGGGCGAAGCGTCCGTGCTGGTATTAGGCGGGCAACGGGCGCTGCCAAAACGGCTGGAAGCGGCCGGTTTTGCGTTCCGCTGGTATGAATTAGAAGAGGCGCTGGGGGATGTGGTGCGGTGAATATGCTACAGTGACAGGCCATGTTCCGAAAATATGGCGTAACAATGGCAACTCTCACCACACCCCGGCTTCACCTTACTCCTTTCGAACCCGCTGACTGGGCGTTTTTCCGCTCGCTGCGCGAAGATCGCCGCATCATGCGCTACATGGCCGCCGTCGCGCCGGAAAAAGAGACCCGACGCGTATTTGCCGCACGGCTGATGGCGGAGCATGTCTTCGTCATCCGCTCTCTGGAGGACGATACGCCGCTTGGCGATATCGGCCTGCAAATCAGCCCTGAGAATCGTGAAGAAGCGGATATCGGCTACACGGTGGTGCCTGCCGCACAGGGAAAAGGTATCGCCAGCGAGGCGCTGCGCGCGGTGTGTGATTACGCGTTCAACCAGACCGGCGTGAAGGCGATTAGCGCGTACGTGCTGGCGGACAACGGCGGTTCGGTGCGGGTGCTGGAGAAAGCGGGTTTTGTGCGCACGCAGGTGCTTGAAAAGGCGTATGAGATTGACGGCGTGCGTTACGACGACTGGGTGTATCGGCTGGAGCGCGGTGCGGCCTGAATGCCGGGCGGCACTGCGTTTGCCCGGCCTACGGTTTTTGTAGGCCCGGTAAGCGAAGCGCCACCGGGCGATTAGGCTGCACCGCGGCCTGCCTACTTCAACGATCCCTTAAGGAACTGCTGCAAACGCGGGCTTTGCGGATTCGCTAAAACGTCGTCCGGGTGCCCCTGCTCTTCAATTTTTCCCTGGTGCAGGAAAATCACGTGATTCGAGACGTTACGGGCGAAGCCCATCTCGTGCGTCACCACCACCATCGTTTTGCCCTCTTCGGCCAGCTTCTGCATAATGCGCAGCACTTCGCCAACGAGTTCCGGGTCGAGCGCGGAAGTCGGCTCGTCGAACAACAGCACCTCGGGTTCCATCGCCAGCGCGCGGGCGATGGAGACACGCTGCTGCTGACCGCCGGAGAGATGCACCGGGTATTTTATCTGCTGGCGCTCGTCGATACCCACTTTCGCCAGGTATTTCACCGCGCGCTCGCGGGCTTCCTGCTTGCTCAGACCCAGCACCTGAATCGGCGCCTCCATCACGTTCTCCAGCACCGTCATGTGGCTCCAGAGGTTGAAGTGCTGAAATACCATCGTCAGACGCGTGCGCAGCAGGCGCAGCTGATGCTTATCCGCCACCTTCAGCTGGCCGTCTTTGTCACGCACCAGGTTAATATTCTGCCCGCTCACCACAATCGAGCCTTCGCTCGGCTTTTCGAGGAAGTTTATGCAGCGCAGGAAGGTACTTTTACCCGAGCCGGATGAGCCGATGATACTGATCACGTCGCCCGCATTCGCCTGCAGCGACACCCCTTTCAGCACTTCATGTTCGCCGTAGCGTTTGTGCAAATCAATAACGTTTAATTTGTTCTCAGCCATCATCTTTCTCAGTGCGTCGAAGAGGGTTTTATATGCTGCAACCAGCGTTTTTCAGCCTTACGGAACAGGCTAATCAGAACATAAGAGATAATTAAATAGAGCACCGCCGCAATGCCAAAAGCGGTAAACGGCTGGTAGGTCGCGGAGTTAATATCGCGCGCGATTTTGAGCAGATCCGGCACCGTCGCGGTAAAGGCCAGCGCGGTGGAGTGCAGCATCAAAATCACTTCGTTACTGTATGCCGGTAACGCGATGCGCAGAGCCGACGGCAGAATAATGCAGCGGTAGAGCTTCACGGAGGAAAAGCCGTACGCGCGCGCCGCTTCAATTTCGCCGTAAGGGACAGAACGAATAGCCCCGGCGAAAATCTCGGTGGTATAGGCGCAGGTGTTGAGCGTTAAGGCCAGCACCGTACAGTTGAGACCGCTGCGGAAGAACGCGTTCAGCATCTCGGTGCCTTTTACGATCTCCAGCGTGTACATCCCCGAGTAAAACACCAGCAGCTGCACGTACAGCGGCGTACCGCGAAACACGTAGGTGAACAGCCAGATCGGGAACTGGATAAATTTATTGTTCGAGACGCGGCCAATGGCGAGAAACACCGCCAGAATGCCGCCCATCACCACGGAGGAGATCAGCAGCCAGAGCGTGATCGCCACGCCGGTAAAGCGGTAGCCGTCCGTCCACAGCAGCGATTTCCAGTATTCCTGAATAATCTCAATCACAGGTCAGCCCTCTTCACACCCACGGAGTAACGACGCTCAAGCAGAAGCAGCACGCCGTTGGAGACGGTCGTAAAGACCAGATAGATCACGCCGCAGACCACCGCAAAATAGAACGGCTCCCAGGTGCTCTTGCCCGCCAGCTGAGTCGCTTTCACGACGTCTTCCAGGCCGAGCAGCGAGACCAGCGCCGTCGCTTTGAGGATAACCTGCCAGTTATTGCCGATGCCCGGCAGCGCATAGCGCATCATGGCCGGAAACATGATCCGACGAAACGTTTGTGAAGAGGTAAAACCAAATGCGGTGGCCGCCTCAATGTGGCCTTTCGGCACCGCCATGTAAGCGCCGCGGAAGGTTTCGGTGAAGTAGGCACCATAGATAAAACCGAGGGTAATAATACCGGCCACCATCGGGTCGATATCAATTTGTCCCATGCCCATCGCGTCCGTTATGCTGTTCAGCGCAATCTGCAGACCGTAAAAGATAAGCAGCATCAGCACCAGATCGGGAACGCCGCGAATCAGCGTGGTGTAGCCTTCAAAAATTAGCGCCAGCGGTTTGTTAGCCGAAAGCTTCGCCCCTGCGCCCGCCAGACCTATCAGCACCGCCAGCACCACGGAGCTGATAGCCAGCTCAAGGGTGACAAGCGCGCCCTGTAAAATAACGCCAGAAAATCCGTACAGCATACCGCGAGCCCTGTCGTATCGTGAGTGGTGGAACCGTGTCTTATCCCCTCCCGCTACGGGAGGGGCCGCACGTTATTTGACGGGGCGATTAGCCGCCGTAAACGTTAAAATCAAAGTACTTTTTCGCCAGCTTGTCGTAGGTGCCGTCAGCGCGCATTTCAGCGAACGCTTTGTTCAGCGCCTCGCGCAGCTCGTTGTCTTCTTTGCGCAGGCCCATACCGGTGCCCACACCGAACAGCTTCACGTCCTTAATGGACGGGCCGCCAAACTTGTAATCTTTACCTACCGGCGTTTTCAGGAAGCCTTCGCTCGCCGCGACTTCATCCTGGAATGCCGCATCAATACGGCCCGCCGTCAGGTCAGCGTAGATATTTTCCTGGCCCTGATAGGAGACGATTTCAATCCCCTTCGGCGCCCAGTGTTCGTTGCCGTAGGTTTCCTGGGTAGTGCCCTGCAGCACGCCGACGCGTTTCCCCTTCAGCGACTCCAGCGTTGGCTGAATATCAGACGATTTTGCTACCACCAGACGCGAATCGGCCGCGTAGAGCTTGTCGGTGAAGGCATTCTCCTGCTGGCGTTTTTCGGTGATGGAGAGGGAGGACATGATTACGTCGATTTTTTTCGCTTTCAGGGATGGGATCAGCGCATCCAGCGGGTTCTCAACGTAGGTACACTGTGCTTTGATGCGTTTGCACAGCTCATTGGCCAGATCGATGTCAAAACCGACCAGTTCACCCTTTGAATTCTTCGATTCGAACGGCGCATAGGTTGGATCGGTACCGATGCGAATTTTCTGCGGAATGGCTGCGAATGCCGCGGTGGCGCTGGAAAAAGCCAGTACCAGAGATAGTGACAACACGAGTTTTTTCATCTTTGTCCTCAACAAACTGTCTTCATACGGGATTTTTACGATGACGGGGTGGTGCTAATGTGCCATTAATCCCCTCTGTCAGGCAAAGACTAATGCCCTTCAGGCGGGAATTTTTGCATTATAAATGCGTAAGTATGCACAAAGCGTTCCAATACGGTGCAATGCATGCACCGTATTGGTTCAACCGCTCCC
This sequence comes from Enterobacter sp. 01-M-03-SI-ECC, assembly GCF_047530215.1. Lineage (NCBI taxonomy): Bacteria > Pseudomonadati > Pseudomonadota > Gammaproteobacteria > Enterobacterales > Enterobacteriaceae > Enterobacter > Enterobacter sp. 01-M-03-SI-ECC. Next base: position 164,421 of record NZ_JBLKDA010000002.1, on the reverse strand, counting down.
GTAACGCACCGTGCTGGTGCGTTACCGCCAGGCGTTATTCACCGTATACGTTGAAGTCGAAGTATTTCTTCGCCAGTTTGTCGTAAGTACCGTCTTTACGCAGCTCTGCAAAGGCTTTGTCGAAGGCGGCTTTCAGCTCGGTATCATCCTTGCGCAGGCCAATCCCGGTGCCGTCACCAAAGTACTTTTTGTCTTTCACCGACGGGCCCGCAAACGCGTAGTCCTTGCCCGCAGGCTGCTTCAGGAAGCCTTCGCTCGCGGCGACTTCATCCTGGAATGCCGCATCCAGACGGCCTGCCGCCAGGTCAGAGTAAATCAGATCCTGGTTCTGATAGGCCACCACGTCGACGCCCTTCTCGCGCCAGTTAGCATTGGCATAGCCTTCCTGCGTCGAGCCCTGAAGCACGCCAACATGCTTGCCCTTCAGCGAGTCGATGGTGGGCTTGATCGGGGAACCTTTTGGCGCAATCAGGCGAGAATCCGCGGCGTATAGCTTGTCAGAGAAGGCAATCTCCTGCTGGCGTTTTTCGGTGATGGAGAGAGAAGAGATAATGGCGTCGATTTTCTTGGCTTTCAGCGACGGGATTAACGCGTCAAAGTCGCTGCCCACCCATGTGCATTTCACCGCAATGCGCTTGCACATTTCATTTCCCAGATCGATATCAAACCCCACGAAATCGCCTTTCGCATCCTTGGAAGAGAATGGCGCGTAGGTTGCGTCTGTACCGATACGAACCGTCTGTGGAAGCGCTGCGTAGCTACCTGCTGCCGCACTTAACCCCACGAGCAAAGACAGAGCCAGAACCGTCTTCTTCATACATTTACCCTCAAGTACCGTGATTTTATTATGTATTGTGTTGTGTGTTGTGTGTTGTGTTGCAGGCTTCATCTTGCAGGTCTTATGCCACATTGCCGTCGGGTCAAAACTTCGACGTTAAATATGTTAATAAAACGTTGCGATACTGCCTTAATGGTGAAAGATAGCAGGTCTGCCGAACGAACCGGAAAGAGAAAAAGGGAAAAAACGAATTAAATGTCGAGGATATGATCGCCGTTGCATAATTGCCCTGAAACAGGGCAACGTCTTTTTTTATGCACGCTGTTTGTGCACAGAATCAGGCTCCCTGCCAGCGGGTGAAGAGATCTTCAGGCAGGTCGATATCGAACTGATCCAGCACGCGGTTAACGGTCTGGTTAATCACGTCGTCCAGCGTTTGCGGGCGATGGTAGAACGCGGGCACCGGCGGCATGATCACCGCTCCCAGCTCGGCGGCCTGCGTCATTAAGCGCAGATGTCCCAGGTGCAGCGGCGTTTCCCGCACGCAGAGCACCAGAGGACGCCGCTCCTTCAGCACCACATCCGCCGCGCGCGTCACCAGGGTGTCGGTATAGCTGTTCACAATGCCGGAGAGCGTTTTAATTGAACAGGGGAGGATAACCATGCCGGCGGTTTTAAACGAGCCCGAGGAGATGCTGGCGGCGATATCGCGCGCATCGTGAACCACGTCAGCCAGTGCCTGAACATCGCGCAGGGAGAGATCGGTTTCCAGAGAGAGGGTCTGCCGCGCCGCCTGGCTCATCACCAGATGGGTCTCGACATCCGCCACGTTCCGCAGAATCTGTAGCAGACGTACGCCGTAAATGGCGCCGCTGGCGCCGCTGAGCCCAACAATGAGTCGTTTCATGATTTTCGCCCTTACTGATTTCAGGGCAGACTGTGCAGGATTTTGCGGGGAGTTGCAAGTGAGGGCATTCGCCCTCACCTGCACGAGCATCAACCTTCGTTGTGCATCTCTAAGCTTTCAAGATCGTTCTGCAGCTGGACGGCTTTCGCGTCGTCATTGCGCAGCGAATCAAGATAGTCGAGGTACTGCTGGTCAACGTCTTTGGTCACGTAAATACCGTTGAACACGGAGCATTCAAACTGCTGAATTTCCGGGTTCTCGGCGCGCACGGCGTCAATCAGGTCGTTGAGGTCCTGGAAAATCAGGCCGTCAGCGCCGATGATCTGGCGAATTTCATCCACTTCACGCCCGTGAGCGATCAGCTCGTTGGCGGTTGGCATATCGATACCGTACACGTTCGGGAAGCGAATTTCCGGCGCGGCAGAGGCCAAGTAAACTTTCTTCGCACCCGCTTCGCGCGCCATCTCGATAATCTGCTCAGAGGTGGTGCCGCGAACGATGGAGTCATCCACCAGCAGGACGTTCTTGTCGCGGAATTCCGCGCGGTTGGCGTTCAGCTTGCGGCGCACGGACTTACGACGCAGATGCTGGCCCGGCATGATAAAGGTGCGGCCAACGTAGCGGTTCTTCACGAAGCCCTGACGGTACGGCTTGTCCAGTATGCGGGCGATCTCCAGCGCGATATCGCAGGAGGTTTCCGGGATAGGAATCACCACGTCGATGTCGAGATCGTCCCACTCGCGGGCAATCTTCTCGCCCAGCTTCGTGCCCATGTTGACGCGCGCGCTGTAGACGGAGATCTTGTCGATGAAGGAATCCGGACGAGCAAAGTAAACGTATTCAAACAGGCACGGGTTGCTGACCGGGTTGTCGGCACACTGGCGGGTAAACAGCTGGCCCTTCTCGGTAATGTAGACCGCTTCGCCCGGCGCAACGTCGCGCAGGAACTCAAAGCCCAGGGTATCCAGCGCCACGCTCTCAGAGGCAACCATATATTCGGTACGGCCATCGCCGAGATCGCGTTTGCCGAGCACCAGCGGACGAATGCCGTTTGGATCGCGGAAGGCGACCATGCCGTGACCGATGATCATCGCGACGCAGGCGTAAGCGCCGCGGATCTGGCGGTTGGTCGCGGCAATCGCAGCAAAGATGTTGTCTGCTTCCAGCGGGTAGTGGCGGAAGTTATCCAGCTCGCTGGCGAACACGTTGAGCAGGATTTCAGAATCAGAGGTGGTGTTAATGTGGCGACGTTTCTCTTCGAACAGCTTTTTACGCAGCTCGTGCGCGTTGGTCAGGTTGCCGTTATGAGCCAGGGTGATGCCATACGGTGAGTTGACGTAGAAAGGCTGTGCCTCAGAGGCGCTGGAACTGCCAGCAGTAGGATAACGAACGTGACCGATCCCCATATTACCTTGCAGACGCTGCATATGGCGGGCTTCAAACACATCGTTTACCAGGCCATTCGCCTTGCGTAAACGGAAGCAGTTGTTTGCATCAATGGTGATGATACCCGCAGCATCCTGCCCACGGTGCTGAAGCACCGTTAACGCGTCATAAATCGACTGGTTTACCGGCATGAAACCGGCGATACCGACAATACCGCACATTCGTCTTTTCCTCGTTAAGCCACATCTCAGGGCTTATGCCCTGGGCAAAAAACTCGACGAGCTTTGCAGATAGTCAAAGAACCATCTGATGATGAAGCTGAACTCTGGAATGAGCTGCGATTTCTGCCAGTCTTCGCTTTTGGAGAACCCGGTGAAGGTATCCAGGAAGAACAGGATCGCGGCCACAATCAGCACGCCTCGTAATGCCCCGAAACAGATCCCGAGCACCCTGTCCGTTCCTGACAGACCGGTTTTCTCGACCAGCTGACCTATCACGAAATTCACGATAGCGCCGACAATCAGCGTTGCGATAAACAGCACCGCGATAGCGATTCCATTTCGGACCAGTTCATCTTCAAAGCCCGTGAACCAGACAGACAGGTAAGTGTAGTAATGGCTGGCGACAAAGAAAGCACAACCCCAGGTCACCAGCGATAACGCTTCACGAACAAAGCCACGGATCAGGCTAACCAGACAGGAAAAACCAATCACCGCAATGATGGCGTAATCAATCCAGACCATATATGTCCCACGATTTAACGCCCTGTCATCCAGTTCGGGGCGAATTCTAACAGAAAAAGAAAACGTTTGCGTAGGGATTTCCTTCCCGCGCGTAAATAAAAAAGGCGCTGAAAAAATAATCAACGCCCCCGGTCCTTTCGACGTTTCTTTGAACGTCTACTCCCCCTCACCCCAGCCCTCTCCCTCAAGGGAGAGGGCGCAAACCACTCCGGGGTTGGGTAAGATCTTATCAGTTCGCGCTGTAGCCCATCACCACGCCGCTCAGGCCGGAGATCTGCTTCAGCTCACCGAGTGAACTTTTAAGTTTATCTTTGGATGCTTCTGGCCCCACGAGGATACGGGTAATTTTACCCTGCACCGGCGTGGAAGGTGAAGTGTAAACACGGTATCCCGCACTGCGCAGTTTGCTCACGACCTCGTTGACCTTATCGGCGTTTTTCAGGGCACCGAGCTGCACCACGTAGGCTTTGCCCGTCGGTACCGCGTCTTGTTTAGCCGGCGGTGGGGTTTCTGACGCGGCAGCCAGCTGCTCTGCGGCTCTATCCCGCTGCGGTTTCGGCTGCGGCTTTTCAACCGGATTCGGTTTTTCAACCGGCTTAGGCTGCTCGACCGGCACAGGATCGATGTCGCTGCTGCTCGCGGCCGCCAGGCGAGACGGATCGAGCGACGGTGCGGCGGCATCGCCCGCGCGCACCTCTTCCGCCGCCCCTTCCGGTGGCTGAGCAGGCAGCGCCTGCGTCGCCGCGGGCAGCATGTCCGGCTCATCGCGGTCACCCGGTTTCGGCACCAGCGGAATCGCGGCAAACTCATCCTGATAATGCTTTTTCTGCCCGTCGAGCAGGCCCGGGAGAATGATCACCCCGAGCGCGACCAGCACGATGGTTCCTGTTAAACGGTTCTGAAACTTACTCGCCACCGGTTCTCCCCGCGTCCATTACTTCCATGACATGTGCCACCGTGTGGAATGAACCACACACCAGCACGGTATCTTCTGGTTTAGCATCCGCCATCGCGGCATGCCAGGCCTGCGCCACGCTAGTATAGATTGCGCCTTTGCCGAGATGTTCCATCAGCTGCTCGGCCGTCGCGCCGCGCGGCCCCTCCAGAGGAGCACAATACCAGCTATCGACCACACTCTCCATGCAGGCCAGCGTCCCGCCGATATCTTTATCATGAAGCATACCGATAACCGCCAGCACTCGCCCGGTTTTTGGTAACGATTTGAGACGTCCCGCGAGATACGCCGCCGCATGCGGGTTATGCGCCACATCGAGAATCAGGCGCGGTGACTCGCTGACGATCTGGAAACGCCCGGGCAGAATGGCACTCTGAATGCCGTCGCGGATCGCCTGCTCGCTAACCACGAGGCCGCTGGCGCGCAGTGCCGCCAGCGCGGTGGCGGCATTCGGCTGCGGTACCTGCGGCAGCGGCAGGTTGTCCAGCGCGCCCTGCGCATCGCTAAAGCGCCAGCCGTTTTCCTGAACCTCATACCGCCAGTCAGCGCCGCGGCGCAGCAGCTGCGCGCCCTTCTCGTTCGCCACGTCCGCGATGGTGTGCGGCATATCCGGCTCGCCCACCACGGCGGGTTTGTTTGCCCGGAAAACGCCGGCCTTCTCGCGGCCAATGCTTTCACGATCCGGTCCCAGCCAGTCGGTATGATCCAGCGCGATGCTGGTCACCACCGCCACGTCCGCATCCACGATATTGGTCGCATCAAGACGTCCGCCGAGACCAACCTCAAGGATCACCACATCCAGCTGAGCCTGCTTGAACAGCCACAGGGCCGACAGGGTGCCGTATTCAAAATAGGTTAATGAGATATCACCGCGCGCGGCTTCAATTTCCGCGAACGACGCCGTATGCGCGGATTCCGGCAGCTCGCGGTTCTGCACGCGCACCCGCTCGGTGTAGCGGACGAGATGTGGAGAGCTGTAAACGCCAACCCGGTAACCTGCCGCCATCAGGACGGACTCCAGCGTGCGGCAGGTCGTGCCTTTACCGTTGGTCCCCGCGACGGTAAACACGAAAGGCGCCGGTTTGAGCACATCGAGACGCGCCGCAACCTGGCTTACGCGCTCAAGCCCCATATCGATGGTTTTACTGTGCAGGTTTTCCAGATAAGAAAGCCACGCGGCCAGGGGCGACGTGGCTTGGGGAATGCTTTTATTTTCCATAATGCCCGGTTGTCATTAACAGATTAGAAAGCAAAAGGGCAGCGCCAACCGGCCCTGCCCTTTTCAGTTATCAGGCCTCGGGTTCCTGATCCGGCACCACCACGCCTTCGCGCGGCTCATCCGGGTTCGGCGCGGGCAGATTCATCAGCTTCGCCAGGATGCTCGCCAGCTTGAGGCGCATTTCCGGACGGCGGACGATCATGTCGATGGCGCCTTTCTCAATAAGGAACTCACTGCGCTGGAAGCCCGGCGGCAGCTTTTCACGAACGGTCTGCTCGATAACGCGAGGACCGGCAAAGCCGATCAGCGCTTTTGGCTCAGCGATATTCAGGTCGCCCAGCATCGCGAAGCTTGCGGAGACGCCGCCCATGGTTGGGTCGGTCAGCACGGAGATGTACGGCAGACCGCGCTCCTGCATCTTCGCCAGCGCTGCAGAGGTTTTCGCCATCTGCATCAGCGACATCAGCGCTTCCTGCATACGCGCACCGCCGGAGGCAGAGAAGCAGATCAGCGGGCAGTTGTCTTCCAGCGCCTGCTCAACGGCACGCACGAAGCGCGCACCGACCACGGAGCCCATCGAGCCGCCCATAAAGGCAAACTCAAACGCAGCGGCAACAACCGGCATCTCGTGCAGGGTGCCTTTCATGACGACCAGCGCGTCTTTCTCGCCGGTCTCTTTCTGTGCCGAGGCCAGACGATCTTTGTATTTTTTGGAATCGCGGAACTTCAGCACGTCTTTTGGCTCAAGCTCGCTGCCCAGCTCTACCAGAGAACCTTCGTCCAGCAGGCTATGCAGGCGGTTGCGCGCCGACATACGCATATGGTGGTCACACTTCGGACACACCTCAAGGTTGCGCTCCAGCTCTGCGCGATACAGAACCTGACCGCAGCTATCACACTTCGTCCATACCCCTTCAGGAATGCTCGCTTTGCGCGTTGGGGTAATGTTGCTTTTAATTCGTTCAATCCAGCTCATTGATAACCTTTCTGCCTGAACCTGGTCGTATGCCAGTTTTGCTATAAGAGGCGAATAATGCCATTTTTGCCTCCAACAGACCATGAATGTTGCACATTAAAACATAACAGCCCGAAACTTTGGATAAAAAAGTGGTCGAACCGCTAGCGTGCATTTACTTCGCTTGCTTAGCCGCCGCACGCTTGTGGCGAATGATTTCAATCACGCCCGGCAGTACGGAAAGCACAATAATCGCTACAATCAGTAACTTAAGATTTTCCTGAACGATCGGAAGATCGCCAAACAGGTAGCCGGCATAGGTAAACAGCAGTACCCACAGCAGCGCCCCCACGACGTTATACATCGCAAAATGACGATAGGACATGTGCCCCATTCCCGCCACAAACGGTGCAAACGTACGCACAATAGGCACAAAGCGCGCAAGGATAATGGTCTTTCCGCCATGGCGTTCATAAAACGCATGGGTTTTGTCTAAATAGCTGCGACGGAAAATTTTCGAATCAGGATTGCTGAAAAGCCGCTCACCGAATACCCGGCCAATCGTATAGTTAACCGCATCACCGACGATCGCGGCAATGACCATCAGCACCACCATAAGATGCACGTTCAGATCGTTAGTGGGCAGCGCCGATAACGCCCCGGCAACGAACAGCAGTGAATCTCCCGGCAGGAACGGGGTAACGACCAGCCCGGTTTCACAGAACAGGATGAGGAACAGAATGGCGTAAACCCAGACGCCATACTGCGCGACCAGCTCCGCCAGGTGAACATCAATATGCAGGATAAAATCAATTAAAAAACGAATTACGTCCATATTGTCTAAGCCCTAATTGCACCTTTGTTTAGTCCGCTAAAAATAGCGGGCCCATTGGCGGTTTCGGCAGGTCAAACCGATCCGGATAGTCTACCGAGACCAGATACAACCCTTCCGCTTTCGCCGTCGCTGCCGCAAGCGTTCTGTCCTTCGCTGCCAGCAGGTCTGCAATCCAGCTCTCCGGCTGGTGTCCGGCACCCACTTCCATCAGGCTGCCCACAATATTCCGAACCATATGATGTACAAAGGCATTGGCTTTGATATCCACCACCACATACGCGCCAAAACGGCTGACGTGAATGTGCATGACGTTACGCCACGGCGTGCGGGACTGGCACTGCACCGCACGAAACGACGTAAAATCATTTTCACCAAGCAGACACTGCGCCGCACGATGCATGCGTTCAGCGTCGAGCGGTTCATAAAAATGCGTCACGCCCTGGCTTAACACCGCTGGCCGCAGACGCTGATTGTAGATGACGTAGCGGTAACGGCGCGCCGTGGCGCTGAAGCGCGCGTGAAAATCATCCGGCACAGCTTTCACCCAGCGCACCGCAATGTCACCAGGCAAATTCGCATTTACACCCAGCGTCCAGGCGGCGTCCTTGCGCACGGCGGTGGTTTCAAAGTGCACCACCTGACCCGTACCGTGAACGCCTGCATCCGTGCGGCCTGCGCACAGGACGTTAATCGGCTCGTTTGCCACCTGAGAGAGCGCTTTCTCCAGCTTTTCCTGGACGCTGCGCACCTCATTCTGACGCTGCCAGCCATAATATTTACTGCCGTCGTACTCAATGCCGAGGGCAATTCTATGGACCGGCTTTTGTTCCACGTCTGACATCAGTACAGGTACTCCTGAACCAGTTTTTCAGCGATCTTGACCGCCATCAGCGCGCCGCCGAAGCGAACGTTGTCGGCAACGGACCAGAACTGAACCTGCTCAGGCATACCGTAGTCGTTACGCACGCAGCCAACGGAAAGATGCGCGCTACCGGTGGCATCGCCCACCTGGGTCGGGAAATCGGTCTCTTCAGAAAGAACAATGTCCTCACCGCGGCCAAACGCATCGCGCGCCTCTTCCGCCGCCAGCGGACGCAGCGCTTCAAAGCCGACCATCTGCGCGTGGCCGTAGAAGACCGGGGACTGCACGACGTTGGCGGAGATCATCAGCCCGTCGTCCTGCAGAATTTTACGCACTTCATCGACGATACGACGCTCTTCGCGCACGGATCCCTCGCGATCCGGCAGCAGCGGCAGCATGTTGAACGCCAGCTGGCGGCCAAAGAAATCATCTTCATCAATCGGGATACCGTTCAGCAGCTTCGCGCTCTGCCCGGCCAGCGCGTCGACGGCCTTTTTGCCGTTCGCAGACGCGGACAGCAGGCTGGTGACGGTAATGCGCGACAGGCCGCCGTCGTCGATCAGCGGTTTCAGGGCGGTCAGCAGCTGGCTGGTCAGGCTGTTCGGTACCGCAATGACGTTACGGTTGCGGTAGTCAGCCAGCACGAACGGGTTCACGTCCGGCACCACCAGCGGCACGTCCGGCTCCATGGAGAACAGGCCGCTCAGGTCGATCACCAGGCAGCCCGCGTTGGTCGCCTCTTCAACGTACGCGGCAGTGGCTTCAGCGCCCGCGGCGAAAAACGCCAGCTGCGCCTGGGTCCAGTCAAATTCTGCTGCATCCTGAACCATCACGGATTTACTGTTAAAACGCAGATGCTCACCCGCGCTATCGGTACGCGCCAGCGCATAGATATCGCCCACCGGGAACTGACGCTCAGCAAGGGTTTCGAGCAGGGCTTCGCCCACGGCACCGGTGGCACCTAAAATGGCAATGTTCCAGCCTTCAGACATGGTGGTTTACTCCAGAAATAAAAAAGCGTCCCTGTCGGAGTATCCAACAGGGAGCATTAAGAAGACATTAATGCGCCGGGTGATGAACGGCGTTAAACCCAAGCTTGTGCAGCAGCGTCGCCGCCGAGGCGTCGTCGCACATCACATACAGGGAGGACCACTCGCGGCGCTCAACATAGTTCTTGCGCAGCTTATCAAATTCACCCGGGATCCCCGCCACTTTACGCAGCAGCGCATCATCGCGGCGCACATCATACACCAAATGCACCAGCCTTTTCAGCGTTGCCTGATCGAGCGGACCGTGCAGGGTAATGCGGCCAAATTCAGGCGCGGGGAGTAAGGTATCCAGCGCGACCTGCTGCGGATGGCCGATAAAAGCGCTGTAGGCTTCGAAGACCTGCGTCGTGCCGCGGGCTTTCCCTTCAAGGGTATAACCGGCAATATGGGCGGTGGCTACGTCCGCCTTGTTAAGCAGCTCAACGTTGAGATCCGGCTCCGGCTCCCAGACGTCCAGCACCACGCTGAGATCTTGCCCTTCGTTCAGACACCTCAGCAGCGCGGCGTTATCGACCACCGGCCCCCGGCAGGCATTTATCAGAATAGTGCCAGCCTTCAGACGGCGGATCAGCGCCTCGTCGGCCAAATGCAGCGACTTATACGGCCCCTCTTTAAACAGCGGCGTATGGAAGGTCAGCACGTCGCACTGTTCAACCAGCTCGTCCAGCGAGCGAAAATCCCCGTCGTCGCCGTTGTCTTTGCGCGGCGGATCGCACAGCAGCGTGCGGATCCCTAGCGCCTCAAGGCGCTTTTGCAGGCGACCGCCTACGTTACCCACGCCAACAATCCCCACGGTGCGGTCTTTCAGCGCAAAACCGTCGCGCTCGGCCAGCATCAGCAGCGAGGAGAAGACGTATTCCACGACGGCAATCGCGTTACAGCCCGGCGCCGCGGAGAAACCGATTCCGGCCTGCGCCAGCCACCGATCGTCCACATGATCGGTCCCTGCCGTAGCGGTACCAACGAACTTAATCGCCTTACCGGCGAGCAATGCCTCATTTACTTTGGTCACCGAGCGCACCATCAGCGCGTCTGCATCATCCAGTTCGTTGACCGGGATCGGGCGACCAGGGACAGCCTTAACGTTACCCAGGCGGCTAAACAGCTCACGGGCGTAAGGCATATTTTCATCAACGAGGATTTTCACGTCTGAGTACCTGTTTGAGAGGAAGAAAACCTGCCAAGTGTGCCATAATCTGGCCGCCAGGCATATACGTCTGCCAGGTTTACGCTGAGTTTTGACTTTAAGGATTTTTGACGATGCAGCCCATTTCAGGTACGCCGCCACGCCCTCCGGGTGAAGGCCCCGTCACGCCAAACGTTGCCGGTGAACAGCCGCTATCCACGCAACAGCGCACCGTGCTGGAGCGACTGATCACGCGCCTGATTGCGCTGACTTCCCAGCAAAATGCGGAAGTCTGGGCCGGGGTAAAGCATGATTTAGGCGTGAAGAACGACGCACCGCTGCAGTCGCGCCATTTCCCTGCGGCCGAGCAAAACCTGAACCAGCGTATTACGACCGCTCAGCAAAACCACACCACGCGCCAGATTGTTTCTCAGCTGACGGAGCTGCTGGGCCAGGGAAATAACCGTCAGGCGGTGAGTGATTTTATCCGCCAGCAGTATGGTCAGACCGCCCTTGGCCAGCTGACGCCAGACCAGCTCAAAACCATGCTGACGCTGCTGCAGAACAACGAGCTGTCGATTCCGCAGCCTCAGGTGCGCCCGGCGACCGAGCGCCCGCTGCTGCCCGCCGAGCACAACACGCTCAAGCAGATGGTGACCAAGCTGGCCGCGGCTACCGGCGAGCCGACAAAGCTCATCTGGCAATCCATGCTGGAGCTGTCCGGCGTGAAGGCGGGCGAGCTGATCCCGGCCAAACAGTTTACCCATCTGGTGACCTGGCTTCAGGCGCGCCAGACGCTCAGCACCCAGAGCGCCCCTACCCTGCATACCGTGCAGGCCGCGCTGAAGCAGCCGCTTGAGCCGCACGAGTTCGAGGTGATTCGGGATTACGCCCAGCAAAACTGGCAGGCCACGCCGCAGACGGTGCTGACCACCGCCCAGGTGCAGGATCTGCTTAATCAGATCTTCGTTCGCCGCGCCGAGCGCGAAGGCGGCGTGCCGGAGGTGAGAAATATTCAGCCGATCTACAGCCCGCTGTTTGCGCCGGTCGTCGAGACGTTCAGAACGCTCTCTGCGCGTCCGGGACTGATGTTTATTGCACTGCTTGTTGCGCTGGCGATTTTCTGGCTGGTTGCCTGAGGATTTGCCCGGTGGCGCTGTGCTTACCGGGCCTACAACGGCTCGAACCGTAGGCCGGGCAAGGCGCAGCCGCCCCCGGCAACAACGGCTCACGTTCTGCGAAACGCCACCAGCGTCACCACAATCCCCACTACCGCTGAAACCGCACCGGCCAGGAAGACGGACGGGTAGCCAAACGACGTCGCCAGCAGCCCGGCCAGCGGGCCGGTGACGCCGTACGAGATATCCTGGAACGCCGCATAGCCGCCGAGCGCCGTCCCGCGCACCTGCGGGGCCACGCGCTTCACCACTTCCACGCCCAGCGCCGGGAAAATCAGCGAGCAGCCGCAGCCGGTGAGCGCGGCGCCAAGCAGCGCAACGGAGGCGACCGGCGCTTGCCACAGCAGCAGCAGGCCCACGGTCTCAATCATCAGGGACGCCACCGCCACCTTCACGCCGCCGAAGCGATCCGGCATCCAGCCGAACAGTACGCGCATTAGCACAAACGCGCCGCCAAACGCGGTCAGCGTAAAACCGGCCATCGCCCAGCCGCGGCTCATGAAATAGAGCGAGACGAAGGTGCCAATGACCGCAAACCCCACGCCCTGCAGCGCCAGGCCAAGGCCCGGCTGCCAGATTTGGCCGACCACGCTCCAGAGGGAAGGACGCTCGCCTTTATGCGCGGGCACCTTACGCACCGAGCCGTTAAACGCCCACGCCACCAGCGGCAGCACCATGGTCGTTGCCGCCAGGGCCGCAAATCCAAACTGGCTGTTGATGAGCAAACCAAGCGGTGCACCGGCGGCCAGCGCGCCGTAGATGGCCATGCCGTTCCAGGACATCACCTTGCCGGAGCGCGCAGGCCCCACCAGCCCCATTCCCCAGGTCAGGGTGCCGGTCAGCAGCTGGCTTTCACCGAAGCCAAGGATTAAGCGGCCCAGCACCAGCAGCGCAAATTTATACGCGGCGTCGAGCGGCAAAAGGGCCGCCAGCAGCCACGCCACGCCCGCCAGCCCACAGGCAAACATCCCCTGTAACGCCGAGCGTTTAGCGCCGTGCTGGTCCGCCAGCCGTCCGGCGTAACCGCGGGTTAATACCGTGGCTAAAAACTGAATGCCCACGGCAATGCCGACCATGGTGTTGCCATAGCCCAGTTCCTGATGGACGAACAGCGGGATCACCGGCAGCGGCAGACCAACGGTCATGTAGGTCAGGAATACCGCAAAGGCGATACGGAATAAGGAGAGATTACCGGAAGGGATACGTTTATCCGGGATAGCGGCCGTCATGCATAACTCCGTGTTGAGGCATAAAAAAAGGGAACCTTCCGGTTCCCTTATACTATACATTCAAACGCTTATGCTTTCAGCTTACGCATAACCAGCGTGGCGTTGGTGCCACCGAAGCCGAAGCTGTTTGACATGACGGTGGTCAGCGTCGCGTCCATTGGTTTGGTCACGATGTTCAGGCCAGCAGCCTGCTCGTCCATCTCGTCAATGTTGATGCTTGGCGCGATAAAGCCGTTTTCCAGCATCAGCAGAGAGTAGATCGCTTCCTGCACGCCAGCCGCACCCAGAGAGTGACCGGTCATGGCTTTGGTCGCGGAGATCGCCGGGCTGTTGTCGCCGAAGACTTCACGGATCGCACCCAGCTCCTTCACGTCGCCTACCGGAGTCGACGTGCCGTGGGAGTTCAGGTAGTCGATTGGGGTATCAACGCCGTGCATCGCCATCTTCATGCAGCGCACCGCGCCTTCGCCGGATGGCGCAACCATGTCGGCGCCGTCAGACGTTGCACCGTAGCCTACGATCTCAGCGTAAATGTGTGCGCCACGTGCCAGGGCATGCTCCAGCTCTTCAACCACAACCATACCGCCGCCGCCCGCGATAACGAAACCGTCGCGGTGCGCATCATAGGTACGGGAGGCTTTATCCGGGGTTTCGTTGTACTTGGTGGACAGTGCGCCCATCGCGTCGAATTCACAGGCCATTTCCCAGCCCAGCTCTTCGCCGCCGCCAGCAAATACGATGTCCTGTTTACCCAGCTGGATCTGCTCAACAGCATTACCGATGCAGTGCGCGGACGTCGCACACGCGGAGCTGATGGAGTAGTTCACACCGTGGATTTTGAATGGGGTAGCCAGGCACGCGGAAACCGCAGACCCCATGGCTTTGGTGACCACGTACGGACCTACCGCTTTCAGACCACGCGGGCTACGCATTGCGTCAGCGCCGAAGACCTGCGCTTTTGATGAGCCGCCGGAACCGGCAATCAGACCCACGCGCGGGTTGTTCTGATAAACCTCTTCACTCAGGCCGGAATCTTTGATCGCTTCCTGCATGGAGAGATAAGCGTAAATAGAGGCATCGTTCATGAAACGAACCACTTTGCGGTCAATCAAACCGGTGGTGTCCAGTTTGACGTTACCCCATACGTGGCTGCGCATACCTGAATCTTTAAACTCTTCAGAGAAAGTGATCCCGGAGCGTCCTTCACGCAGAGATGCCAGGACTTCCTGCTGGTTATTACCGATGCTGGAAACAATGCCCAGGCCAGTAATCACTGCACGTTTCATTCAATACCTCTGTAAGTCGCACTATAGTAAGTTTCGAGTCGCACAATAGCGTACACTTGTACGCCGAACAAGTCCGATCAGACATTTTCTGCGGAAATTTGCACCGATGGACTCACATCGTTAAGATCGTGCCACTGCCTGTCAGACGAGTAACTTACGTGAAACAAAACGCTATACAACCCGCCAACCTCGAATTCAACGCTGAGGGTACACCTGTTTCCCGAGATTTTGATGACGTCTATTTTTCTAATGATAACGGACTCGAAGAAACTCGCTATGTTTTCCTCGACGGAAACCAGCTCAGCACCCGCTTCCCGGCGCACCCGCGGAGCCTGTTCGTGGTCGCGGAAAGTGGATTCGGCACCGGGCTGAATTTTTTAACCCTCTGGCAGGCGTTTAATCAGTTCCACGCTGCTCACCCTGAGGCTGCGCTACAAAGATTACATTTCATCAGTTTCGAAAAATTTCCGCTTACCGCGCACGATCTGCGGCTTGCCCACCAGCGCTGGCCGGAGCTTGCGCCCTGGGCGGAGCAGCTTCAGGCTCAGTGGCCGCCCCACATCGGCGGCTGCCATCGCCTGATTCTGGACGGCGGGCGCGTGACCCTGGACTTATGGCTTGGCGACATCAACGACCTGACCGATACGCTCGATGATTCGATGAATCAGACGGTGGACGCATGGTTCCTTGACGGCTTCGCCCCTGCCAAGAATCCGGACATGTGGAGCCAGCATCTGTTTAGCGCGATGGCGCGACTGGCCCGCCCTGGCGCAACGCTTGCCACCTTCACCTCGGCAGGCTTTGTCCGCCGAGGCCTGCAGGAAGCGGGGTTTACCATGCAGAAGACCAAGGGCTTTGGCCGCAAGCGCGACATGCTGGTCGGCAGGATGGAACAGAGGCTGGACGTTCCCGCTCAGGCCCCGTGGTTTGCTCGCCGCGCCAGCGCAGCCCGCGAGGTGGCAATCGTCGGTGGGGGCATCGCCAGCGCCCTGCTCTCGCTCGCGCTTATCCAGCGTGGCTGGCAGGTCACGCTCTACTGCGCTGACGATGCGCCAGCAAACGGCGCGTCCGGCAACCGCCAGGGGGCGCTCTACCCGCTTTTAAGCGCGCACGACCCGGCCCTGTTCCGGTTTTTCCCTGCGGCGTTTACCTTCGCCCGTCGCCTGTATGACTCTCTTCCTGTCGCGTTCGACCATGACTGGTGCGGCGTAACTCAGCTCGGCTGGGATGAAAAAAGCCAGCAGAAGATCGCGCAGATGCTGTCTCTGGGCCTGCCCGAAGAGATTGCCCGCGCGGTAAGCGCGCAGGAGGTGAAAGACACCGCTGGCGTGGATACCGGGTGTGGCGGCATTCAGTATCCGCTCGGCGGGTGGCTGTGCCCGGCTGAACTGACCGCGGCGGTCATTGCCCTGGCGCAGTCGCGCGGGCTGACGGTGCGGTATGGTCACAAGGTGGAATCGCTCGGCCGGACGGAAGGCTGGCACCTGCGTTTTGCAAATGGCAAGGAGGCAAACCATGCCAGCGTTGTGCTGGCAAACGGGCATCACATCAGCCAGTTTACCCAGACAGCGACGTTGCCGGTTTATCCGGTTGGCGGCCAGGTCAGCCATATTCCCTCCACACCGGAGCTCGGCCAGCTGCGTCAGGTGCTGTGCTATGACGGCTATCTGACGCCGCAAAACCCGTCTAACGGCCATCACTGCATCGGAGCCAGCTACCATCGCGGCGAGACGGAGATGCGCTACAGCGAGGGGGATCAGGCGCAAAACCGTCAGCGCCTCATCGACTGCTTCCCGGATGCGTCATGGGCACAAGAGGTTGACGTCAGCGCGGGTGACGCGCGCTGCGGCGTGCGCTGCGCCACCCGCGATCATCTCCCGATGGCGGGTAACGTGCCGGACTACGAGGCAACGCTTGAGGTGTATCAGGACCTTGCTGATAACCGGGATAAAGCAGCAAGCGCGCCGGTCTATCCGGAGCTGTATATGCTGGGCGGGCTGGGCTCTCGCGGACTGTGCTCTGCCCCGCTGCTGGCAGAAGTGTTAGCCGCGCAAATGAGCCACGAGCCGATTCCGCTGGACAGGGTTACGCTTGCGGGACTGAATCCGAATCGATTGTGGGTGCGGAAACTGCTGAAGGGAAAAATGGTGAAATCGTAGGCCCGGTAAGCGCAGCGCCACCGGGCATCTGGCAGAAGAGCCGTTTTCACGCCGGGCGGCGCATGCGCTTGCCCGGCCTACCAGTCCGAATGCTAACTTATGATGTCAGGCTGGCTTTCTGAAACAAGGTTTCCCACATGCCCAGCACCAGAGACTGGTCGCGCGGAGAGAGCTCCCCGGCCAGAATGGCTTTCTCCAGGCTGCGGGTGACTTCATCGTGAACGGCGTCGGCAGAGTGATCGTCACCCGCTTCCAGCTCGGCTACCGCGAGCGTCAGGTGGCCACGCAGATAACCGCTGGCGAACAGCTCATCATCACTGGCGTGTTCCACCATGTCATCAATTAACGCCAGAATGCGTGCTTCAAATTCTGCGATCATCTTCTTTCCTCTGTTAAAGATCTTCCGGCCACGGGAAGCATTCCGCCGTGATTTCCGGCGTGTGGTAATAATTCTGTAAGGCCTCGATCAGGCGCGCCGGACGTTCCGGGATGCCCTTCTCAAGATATTCCATCACCTGCGCATGCACGCGGCGCTGGAAGACGATACGGTCTGGCTCGAAGTCGCCTTCGAGATTGTCGCAGCTCACGTTGAACGGGAAACCCGCCGCGACGCAGAACAGCCATTCCAGCGCCTGCGGCTTCACCTCAACGTCCTCAAACTGCCCTTGCGTCGCGGCGTCGCGCCCGTCCGGGCAGTACCAGTAGCCAAAGTCCACCAGCTCGCGCCGCGCTTTTCCGGCGATGCACCAGTGAGAAATTTCGTGCAAACCGCTGGCGTAAAAGCCGTGGGCAAAGACGATGCGGTTATACGGAACCTCTGCATCAGCAGGAAGATAGATCGGTTCGTCGTCGCCTTTAATCAGACGGGTATTAAAATCATCAGCAAAACAGCCGTCGAAAATCTCAATCAGCTGTTCGTATTTATGCGTACTGTTCATTAGTGCATCCCCAACCAGGTGAGGATCTCCTGTCCATGGCTGTCATAAAGAAGTTTGGCGCTCATTACGGCCGAGACGATAACGATCATCGGTCGAATCAGTTTTTGTCCTTTGCTTAATACCAGGCGCGAGCCCGCGCGCGCGCCCAGAAACTGCCCCGCCATCATCACAAACCCGGTTGCCCAGATGACCTTGCCGCCAATGATAAACAGCAGCAGGCCGCCGAGGTTCGAGGTCGCGTTAAGCACTTTGGCATGGGCGGTGGATTTGGCAAGGTTAAACCCGGCCAGCGTCACAAACGCCAGCGCGTAAAATGAACCGGCCCCCGGCCCGAAGAAACCGTCGTAAAAACCGACGCAGCCCCCGGCAATCAGGGCAAACGGCAGGCCGTGCAGGCGACGCTGCCGGTCTTCCTCACCGAGCTTTGGCATCAGCAGGAAGTAAAGCCCAATGCAGATGACCAGAACCGGCAGTATCTGGCGCAAAATATCGGACTGCACGTGCTGGACCAGCAGCGCGCCCGACGTGGAGCCGATAAAGGTCATCAGGATGTTCAGCTTCTGGTCGGCCAGGCTCACCACCTTGCGGCGGATAAAATAGAGCGACGCCGAGAGCGAGCCGCCGCAGGCCTGCAGCTTGTTGGTGGCCAGCGCCTGCGCCGGGCTCATGCCCGCCGCCAGCAGCGCGGGGACGGTTAATAACCCGCCGCCGCCCGCAAGGGCATCAATAAAACCGGCCAGCATCGCCACAAAGAACAGCACCGCCAGCAGCAGCGGTGACACCATAAACAGATCGACGAAGTTATCCATTAAAGTACATGCTCATCCAGTAGCGCCTGGCAGGAAGGCGGCAGCGGAGGCGGTGTCTTCTTCTCAGGCTTAGAGGTTCCAGGTTTTGCCGGTTCAAACCAGCTTTGCAGTTCCGCTCCGCAGCCATCGCCTGGCGGCGGGAGCGGCTGATCTTCACACTCCAGGCTGTTCGCCGGGCAGCGCAGACGAACGTGCATATGCGCGCGATGCTGGAACCACGGGCGCACCTTGCGCAGCCAGTCGCGGTCGGTTCCGGCATCCAGGCAGAGCTGCTGCTTGATGGCCGGGTTGACGAAAATCCGCGTGACGTCGTTATCTTCTGCCGCCAGCTTGATCATGCTGGATATGTCCCGCGTCCACAGGGACGGCACCACGCGCTTGCCGTCACTCGCCACCAGATCCAGCGCCTGCGGCTTGAGCAGTTGGGCGGAGGTCCAGCGCGTCTTCGGCAGCTGCAGGAAGATATCGACGTCCAGCCCGGTCTGGTGGCTGGCGTGCCCGCCGTTGAAGCGCCCGCCGGCAGGCATACCCATGTCGCCAATCAGCATCGTCCCCAGCCCCAGGTTGTGCACCTGATTTCCCAGTCGCTGGATAAACAACACCAGGTCAGGGTGGCCGAAGTAGCGGCGCTGGTCGGTACGCATCACCTGATAGGTATCCGACTGCAGCGGAAGTTCCTGCGCGCCGACGATACAGCCGTTCGAAAAGGCGCCGATAGACTGCGCGCTTCCCGCGACCGGGTGGGTGATTTTTTGCCATGGCGTCGCGGCCAGACTGGCTCCACTGGCGAGCAGCGCCAGCAGAGCAATTGCGGTTTTTTTCATGTTTACCAGCGTGGAATGGTGGTCGTCACGTCCGCATTCTGCGCGCGCTGGCGCAGGAAGTGATCCATCAGCACGATCGCCAGCATCGCTTCTGCGATCGGCACCGCGCGGATCCCCACGCACGGATCGTGACGTCCTTTGGTGATCATCTCAACTTCTTCGCCATCGCGGTTAATCGTGTGGCCCGGCACGGTAATGCTTGAAGTTGGTTTCAGCGCGATGTTGGCAATAATCTGCTGCCCGCTGCTGATCCCGCCCAGAATGCCGCCCGCGTGGTTGCTCTGGAAGCCCGTCTTCGTGATTTCGTCTCGGTTCTGGCTGCCGCGAAGCCCAACTACGTCAAAGCCGTCGCCAATCTCTACGCCCTTCACCGCGTTGATGCTCATCAGCGCGTGGGCAATGTCGGCGTCGAGACGGTCAAACACCGGCTCGCCCCAGCCAGCCGGGACGCCGTCCGCCACCACGGTGACTTTCGCCCCAATGGAGTCGCCCTCTTTTTTCAGGCCGCGCATCAGTTCGTCCAGCGCCTCAAGCTTGTCGGCATCGGCGCAGAAGAACGGGTTTTGCTCAACCTGATCCCAGTCTTTGATCGCCAGCGGAATGTCGCCCATCTGGGTCAGACAGCCGCGAATGACGATGCCAAATTTCTGCTGCAGGTATTTCTTAGCAATGGCGCCAGCCGCCACGCGCATCGCGGTTTCACGTGCGGAAGAACGTCCGCCGCCGCGATAGTCGCGGAAGCCGTACTTTTGTTCGTAGGTGTAGTCGGCGTGGCCCGGACGGAAGACGTCTTTGATGGCGCCGTAGTCCTGGGAGCGCTGATCGGTGTTTTCGATCAGCAGACCAATGCTGGTTCCGGTGGTGCGGCCTTCAAAGACGCCGGAGAGAATTTTGACCTGGTCCGGCTCGCGACGCTGCGTGGTGTAGCGAGAGGTGCCCGGGCGACGACGGTCGAGGTCGTGCTGTAAATCGGCTTCGGTCAGTTCGATGCCTGGCGGTACGCCATCAACGATACAGCCCAGCGCCAGCCCGTGCGACTCGCCAAAGGTGGTCACGCGGAATAACTGTCCAATACTGTTTCCTGCCATCACGGCTCCGATGTTGTTGTTTGTGTTTGAGCGTTGTGAAACGGGCCGAAGCCCGCTGGATTAATCTTTATAGATGCTGAAGTGTTCGCGCGCGTCGAGCAGCTGCGCTTTGGTCAGCATAAAGACGCCGTCACCGCCGTTGTCGAACTCAAGCCAGGTGAACGGCACATCCGGGTACTGCTCTATCAGATGTACCATGCTGTTGCCCACTTCACAAATCAGAACGCCGTCGTCGGTCAGATAATCCGGCGCGCAGGCCAGAATGCGGCGAGTCAGCTTCAGGCCGTCAGATCCGGACGCCAGACCCAGCTCCGGCTCGTGGCGGTATTCGTTCGGCAGATCCGACATGTCTTCCGCATCGACGTACGGCGGGTTGGTGACGATCAGATCGTACTGCAGCGTCGGCAGGTCGCGGAACAGGTCAGAGCGAATGGGCGTGACGTGATGGATCAGGCCGTGCTCTTCAATGTTGTGCTCGGTGACCGCCAGCGCGTCGGTGGAGATATCGACGGCGTCCACTTCCGCTTCCGGGAAGGCGTACGCGCAGGCGATGGCGATACAGCCGCTGCCGGTGCACATATCCAGAATGTGCTGCGGCTGATGGCCAATCAGTCCTTCAAAGCGGTTGTTGATCAGCTCACCAATCGGCGAACGCGGCACCAGCACGCGTTCGTCAACATAGAACTCGTGGCCGCAGAACCAGGCTTTGTTGGTCAGATAGGCGACCGGGATACGCTCGTTGACGCGGCGGATCACGCGCTCAACGATGCGGTGTTTTTCGCTGGAGGTCAGGCGCGCGGTGCGCATATCTTCCGGAATATCCAGCGGCAGATAGAGGGACGGCAGCACCAGCTGCACCGCCTCATCCCACGGGTTGTCGGTACCGTGGCCGTACCAGATATTGGCGGCGCTGAAGCGGCTAACCGACCAGCGCAACATGTCCTGTATGGTATGCAGCTCGTTTACTGCTTCATCGACAAATATTTTATCCACTCTTTCCTCCAGGGCATGCTCGCATAATTTTCGGCGGCTAGTTTGCCATGAAGACGGCGATAAATCAGCAATGACGCGTCTCGCTTGAGGTTAAAAAATGCGTTTAGTCGGGTACACTATCGGAAATACGAGATGAGAATGACGAATGAAAAAGAAAACATCGCTCAGCGAGGAGGATCAGGCACTCTTCCGACAGCTCATGACCGGGACGCGTAAAATCGCGCAGGACACGATTGTCCATCGCCCACAGCGCAAAAAAATCACTGAAGTACCGGTCAAACGGCTGCTGCAGGAGCAGGCGGATAACAGCCACTATTTTTCAGATGAATTTCAGCCGCTGCTCAACACGCAGGGTGCGGTGAAGTACGTACGCGAAGACGTCAGCCATTTTGAGCTGAAAAAATTACGCCGCGGGGATTATTCGCCGGAGCTGTTTCTCGATCTGCACGGTTTAACGCAGATGCAGGCCAAACAGGAGCTGGGGGCATTGATCGCCGCCTGTCGCCGCGAGCATGTTTTTTGCGCCTGCGTGATGCACGGCCACGGGAAGCATATCCTCAAGCAGCAGACGCCGCTGTGGCTGGCTCAGCACCCCCACGTGATGGCGTTTCATCAGGCACCTAAAGAGTACGGCGGAGATGCCGCATTGCTGGTGTTGATTGAAGTGGAAGAGTGGCAGCCGCCAGAGTTGCCCTGACAGAATGGCGGGAAGCAGATTGCCTCCCGCCCTATCGCACGTCACGTCAGATGGCTTTAGCCATCTTCAGGTTGCACGGACTCATTTGCCAGTTGAAGACACCTTTACCCGTTTCGTCGAGCGAAACATTGGCAATGGCGGATGTCGTGAACATCGGCGGGGTCTCGCCCGGGCACAGCTCAGATACCAGATAGCCAACCAGTGGCAGGTGGGAAATGACCAGCGCGGAGGCGACACCTTCATTGCACAGCGCCTGAAGGTAAGCGCTGACAAGGCCGACATCGCCACAGGGAGTGAGTTCAGGGAGAACGTCCACGCTGGATGGCAGGTTCATACACTCCCCTACCACGTCCAGCGTCTGTTCTGCCCGCAGGAACGGGCTCACCAGAACGCGTTCGATGTCCACTTTTTGACCATTAAGCCAGGTCGCCATCAGACGCGATTCGTCGCAGCCACAGACGGTCAAAGGACGTACTGAGTCACTGGCGGCATCGAGTGCCGCGTCGCCGTGACGCATGATAAAAACTTGCATATTGCACCGCTTTTGTTAACCAGAATCACCGGCGTTAACTACCCGCGATAAAAGCTGAGAGGTAGAAAACCCGATGGCCGGGCATTGTGCCTGATCCATTCGGTGAATGAAACGCTGTTTTTTACCTCAATGGCGTAAGTATAGTCAATCTCTGTTTACAAAATCGCCAGAACAGGTCCATTCACTTCAGGATTTACCCTTCTTTGACCTCAGCTTACGAGGACAGTTTCCCTTGCGGGCCAAAATGTCTGGCCCCGTTCCGCCATCTGCAATAATTCGTCACACGGTGTAAAACGTGGACCATATTGCGACGCCAGACGTTGCAGGATTGCAACCACTTCACCCGCGCCGAGGGTATCCATGTACCGGAACGGGCCGCCAAGGAACGGCGGAAAACCAATGCCAAATACCGCGCCGATGTCGCCGTCGCGCGCGCTCCCGATGACCTTTTCACCAAAGCAGCGCGCTGCTTCATTGAGCATCATCATCACGCAGCGCTCAGCACACTGAACGGCGGACAGTTTTCCCTGACCGCTGGTCGAAATAAGCCCATAAACCGAAGGGTCGACCTGTTTCTTGCTTTTACGCCCTTTCGCGCCGTAAAGATAGAAACCGCGTTCATTTTTTCTGCCTTTGCGATCGTCCTTCAAAATTGCAGAAACAATGTTTGCAGGCGGGCTAAAACGATCGCCATAAGCCGCCTCCAGTACAGGTATAATTTTAGTGCCGGTGTCTATTCCCACCTCATCCAAAAGTTGGATTGGGCCAACGGGGAAACCAAACTTCACCAGCGCCTCGTCGACGTGCTCAATCTTCTCGCCTTCCGTCAGCAGCCGCATGGCTTCATTAATATAGGGAGCCAGAATGCGGTTAACGTAGAAGCCGGCTTTATCTGCGACCACGATCGGCGTTTTCCCCTGCTTCTTCGCAAGCTTGACCACCGTGGCGATGGTTTGCGGACTGGTGGTCGCGTGGGGAATAACTTCCACCAGCGGCATTTTTTCGACCGGGCTAAAGAAGTGCAGTCCAATCACCTGCTCCGGACGCGCGGCGTTTGCCGCGATATCGCCAATCGGTAACGACGAGGTATTGGAGGCAAAAATGGTGTGCGGGGCGCAATGTTGCTCAACGTCTGCCACCATCTGCTGCTTAAGCGCCAGATCTTCAAATACGGCTTCAATCACCAGGTCGCGGTGCGCAAAACCGCTGTAATCCGTCGTACCGGAGATCATCGCCAGGGTTTTATCACGCTCGCTTGCCTTGATATGGCGGCGTTTAACCTTTTGATCAAGGTTCTGCCAGCTGTACTGCAGCGCGTGATTGATTCCCTTAGGATTAATGTCTTTGATGCGTACAGGCAGTTTGCCTTTGCTGGCGGTAACAAACGCGATACCGCCGCCCATGAGCCCCCCACCGAGTACGCCAATGGCGCGCAGCGGTGCGGGTTCTGCCTCGCTGCCGGGATCTTTTTTCACGTCCGTGCTGGCGAAGAAGATGCTGCGCAGCGCCCGGGACTGCGGCGTCATCGCCAGTTCGCCAAAGGCTTTGGCCTCCGCGGCATAGCCGCTGCTGCTTCCCTGGGCCAACCCGGTCTCAATGACCTCCAGGATGCGCTTTGCCGCCGGGTAGTTGCCTTTGGTTTTTTGTTCGGTCTTTTTGCCCACCATGTTGAACAGGAACGCTCTCCCCAGCGGGCCGGCCAGCACGCGCTCGCGAACCGGCAGAGGACGTTTCGCCTGACGCCCTTTCAGCGCAAGCTCAACGGCGGCCTCCAGCAAAATGGACTGCGGCACGACGTCATCGACCAGACCGGCTTTTAGCGCCTGACGGGCGCGCAGCTGTTTACCGGTTAAGATCATCTCCAGCGCGGTGCTGACGCCCACCAGGCGCGGCAGCCGCTGCGTTCCGCCGGAGCCTGGCAGCAGGCCCAGCTGCACCTCCGGCAGGCCGAGAATGGTTTTCGCATCGTCAGTACAAATTCGACTGTGGCAGGCCAGCGCCAGCTCAAGCCCGCCGCCCAGGCAGGCACCGTGGATCGCCGCGATGACCGGGATCGGCAGGCCGTTGATCTCCGCCATCACCTGCTGTCCCTGACGCGCCAGCTCTTCAGCCTCGAGCGCGCTTTGCGCCCGGGCGATCATATTGATATCGGCCCCGGCGATAAAGTTGTCCGGCTTGGCGGAAATAAACACCAGACCACGAATGTCTTTGTTATCGCGGATCTGCTTTAGCATCGCGCGCACCTGAACGCCAAATTCGGCCTTCAGGGTATTCATCTTTTCATCAGGCACATCAATCGTGATAACAGCCACGTTGTCGAGGCGAACCGTCAGATTAAATGCAGAGGGCATATCCATTATTCAGCCTCCAGAACCATTGCTGCGCCGAGGCCACCCGCCGCACAGGCGGTAACAAGGCCAAACCCGCCGCCGCGGCGACGGAGTTCATGTAATGTTTGCGTGATCATGCGCGCGCCCGTGGCGGCAAACGGATGTCCGTAGGCGATAGACCCGCCCAGCACGTTAAATTTACTCTGATCCACTTCGCCCGTGGCATGGGCGCGGCCCAGCACATCGCGCGCGAAACGCTCGCTTGCCAGCAGCTGGACGTTTGCCAGGGTCTGCGCGGCAAACGCTTCGTGCATATCAATCAGGGTTAAATCGGCCAGCGTCAGCCCCGCGCGCTCCAGCGCCAGCGGCGTGGACCAGGCCGGCCCCAACAGCATGTCCTGCCAGACGTCAATCGCGGTGAAGGCATAGCTGCGTAAATAGCCCAGGGGAGTGATGCCCAGCTCCTTCGCGCGGGATTCGGTCATCAGGATCACGGCGGCGGCCCCGTCCGTCAGCGGCGTACTGTTCGCCGCCGTCACCGTACCGTGCTTGCGGTCAAACGCCGGGCGGAGCTTGGCGTAATCCGCCAGGGTTGAGGTGCCGCGAATATTGTTGTCCTCCGCGAGCGGTTCGCGATAGGGCGGAATGTAGGCGGTCATGACCTCGTCGGTCAGCTTGCCTTCCGACCAGGCTTTTGCCGCCAGCTGATGTGAACGATGCGCCAGGGCGTCCTGCTGCTCACGCGTGATGCCGTAGGTTTTCGCCATCTGTTCGGCGGTATCGCCCATGCGAAGGCCGGTGGAGTACTCCGCAACGGCAGGCGGTACGGGCATGAGGTCGCGCAGGCGTAACCGCGAGAAGAGTTTAAGTTTCTGACCCGTCGTACGGGCTTTGTTGGCATCCACCAGGATGCGCGCCAGCTTTTTACTGACGCCAATCGGCAGCACCGAAGAGGAGTCCGCCCCACCCGCAATCCCGGCGCGAATCGTACCCGCCATCAGGCTTTCCGCGACGTTAGCCACGGCCTGGAAACTGGTTGCGCAGGCGCGGCTGACGCTGTAGGCGTCGGTATGCACGTTCATCCCGGTTCCGAGGACGATTTCTCGCGCAATATTGGGGGCTTCGGGCATCTGTACAACCTGGCCGAACACCAGCTGTTCGATAACCTCCGGCGGAATTTCGCTGCGAGCCAGCATCTCCCCCACTACCATTTTCCCCAGGTCGACGGCCGGTATGCCATGAAACGCCGTTGCCTGACGCGCAAAGGGTGTGCGCAATCCACTGACTATGGCAATGCGGTCGCCCTGACGGGTAATAAGCGGTAATGCCTGACTCATAACACTCCCCTGTAAAAAATTTACGCAAACATAAAGTGGTCTGACCTGATACTAGTCTTAACCATTTTTTTACATTCAGCCAATCAGGGAAACGAAAAAGTGCGAGCTAAAACACAGAGAAGAAAAAGAAAATGCCCCTGCAAGGCAGAGGCATTTGTGCCGGGTGGCGGCGTTGCCTTACCCGGCCTACACGATCGTAGGCCCGTGCAAGCGAAGCGCCGCCAGGCAAAAAGGATTAACGCAGACCCAGCTGGAAAATCAGCGTTTCGGCTTCGCAGGCGAAGACAAAATCGATGTCCAGCTTCACGCCGCCTTCCACTTCGGTAAAGGTAGACTTGATTTCGCACGGATCGGATTCAACATCACGCGCACGCTTGCTCAGCGCGGCCAGAGTCTCTTCCGCTTCGGCACGGTTGCTGAATACACGGCTGTAAGAGGCGGTGCAATCGGTGTTGTCCATGATGGTGCCAACATCCATACAGCAGCAAACCGGGGTTTCATCAGCACTGCATTTACTCATAGCTCAATTTCCTCTGTATTCGCGCGGCGCGCGAGATAAACACGATGCTGCTATTTTACGCCCCGGGGCAGGCTCTCTCCAGCCGTTAATGGCGCAAAATCGGATAAGTGACCAATATCACACTAAAAAATGATCTAAAACAAAAACCACCCTTTTGGATGAATCGTGCTGGTCACAATTTTGCCAACCAGATCTCGTTTCAAGAAACATGTTTGAAAATATTAATAAACAAACTTGCAACATTCAGGCTGGTCAGACCTATACTCTGGCCACTGGTCTGATTTGTCTGTCATACCTCAGACCCTACACTTCGCGCTCCTGTTACGGTATGTAACAATTATTGAATAAAAATAACTCAATGAGGTTATGGTCATGAGCCAGAAAACCCTGTTCAACAAGACTGCGCTGGCAGTCGCAGTGGCACTCGTCTCCACTTCCGCATGGTCAGCGGGCTTTCAGTTAAACGAATTTTCTTCCTCTGGCCTTGGCCGTGCGTATTCCGGGGAAGGCGCTATTGCGGATGATGCGGGTAACGCGAGTCGTAACCCAGCATTAATCATGATGTTCGATCGTCCGACATTCTCTGCCGGTGCGGTTTTTGTCGATCCAGGCGTTGATATCTCTGGTCGTTCTCCAACAGGTGCCAATCTTAAAGCGGATAACATCGCCCCAACGGCATGGGTTCCAAACCTGCACTTCGTGGCGCCGATTAACGACCAGTTTGGCTGGGGCGCATCCGTAACCTCTAACTACGGTTTGGCAACCGAATTCAACAACGACTATGCAGCAGGGGCGTTTGGCGGCAAAACCGACCTTGAAACCCTGAACCTGAACCTGAGCGGTGCTTACCGTCTGGATAATCACTGGAGCTTCGGCGTTGGCTTTGACGCTGTGTATGCAAAAGCGAAGATCGAACGCTACGCGGGCGATCTGGGTAAAGTTGTTGCTGGCTCAGGTGCGCTGCCGCCAGCTCTGGCGCGTCAAGTTGCGGGCATCCCGGCAGACACTCAGATCGCTTATCTGAAGGGTGATGAGTGGGGCTTTGGCTGGAACGCCGGTATCCTTTATGAACTCGATAAAAACAACCGTTACGGCTTTACCTACCGTTCCGAAGTTAAAATCGACTTTGACGGCGATTACAAGAGCAGCCTGCCTTCTGCCTATAACCAGATCCTCGGCAACTTCGGTCTGCCGATGGGTACCAACGGCAGCACCACCGGTGGTTCTCTGAGCCTGCACTTACCAGAAATGTGGGAACTGTCTGGTTATAACAAAGTAGCGCCGCAGTGGGCTGTCCACTATAGCCTGACCTACACCAGCTGGAGCCAGTTCCAGGAACTTAAGGCGACCAACAGCAACGGCGACACGCTCTTCTATAAAGATGAAAGCTTCCGTGATGCTTACCGCCTCGCGCTGGGGACCACCTACTATATGGATGATAACTGGACCTTCCGTACCGGTATTGCCTTCGATGATAGCCCGGTACCCGCAGACAAGCGCTCTATCTCGATTCCGGATCAGGACCGCTTCTGGCTGAGCGCGGGTGCAACTTATGCATTCAACAAAGACGCCTCTGTTGATGCGGGCATCTCTTATATGCACGGTCAAAAAGTTAACTTCAAGGAAGGCCCGTATGAGTTCTCTTCCGAAGGTAAAGCCTGGCTGTACGGCATGAACTTCAACTACGCGTTCTAATCGCGCCTGAATAAAAAAAGGTGAGCATTGCTCACCTTTTTTATTTACTGTGAATCGATATCTTTGAGATCGTTTTCGATCGCCTTCGCGTTCGGATTCTCTTCCGGCTTCAGCTTACCGCCGTTGGCAATAAAGTCATGATTCTGGAAGTAAGCTTCACGCACCATAATGTACGGGTCAGAAGACTGGCGCAGCAGGCCATCAGAGTCGAGCAGCTGTGCGCGGGTTTCAATCCCTTCCACCGTCCATTTACCCACCGACAGCGGCCAGGTCAGCCACGACAGAACCGGATACAGCGTATCCACCATATCGCCACCGTCATCACGGAGGGTGAAACTGCCGTAGAACGGAAGCTGCATGTATGGACCATACCCAACGCCGTAATGCCCCATCGTGCTGCCGAACCGGTGCGGCTGTTCACGCTGCAGTTTCGGGTTCGCCATGCCTGCGACGTCAATAAAGCCGCCCATCCCCAGAATGGAGTTCAGGAAGAAGCGGGTAAAGTGCACCATCCCCTGATACGGGTTACCCTGCAGGAAGTAGTTCACCATTACCGCAGGCTCTTCGAGGTTGCTGGTAAAGTTACTTAACCCGTTACGCGCGGGTTGTGGAACATAATCGCGCCATGCAACTGCCACCGGACGAACCACATACGGGTCCAGCACGTTGAAGTTGAAGTTATACATGGAGCGGTTAAATCCTTCGAAAGGATCGGAGCGTCCCGTTTGCTCACCGGAGCTGGCGCAGCCCACAAGCATCGTTGCGCCAAGCGCAAGCGCCGACAGCCGAAGTTTCATAAATATCTCCCTGTTCAGTATGGCTATCGTTGATTGCCATCCGTAACGGAGCCGTTGGCGCTCCGTCTGTAAACGTGCAGGCGATTGTAACAGCACGTTTACCGATGTCTATGAGCACAATTACGGGCAGTAACCACCGTGACTCTGATCTCAGCATAGCCTGGCTTTTGGAATTCGTTTCGCTGCCAATTTTATAATGACTTTGAAAGAGATGTATCGCCTTTGTTGTCATTGCCGCCAATTTAAGAGCATCCCCACAGGCATCCTGATAAAAGCCGCTACGCTTAACAGAAAGATCAACCTCCGGGAGCAGATATGAAAGACGTAGGCGAAGAAAAAATTGGCGAGAGCAATGAGGAACTTGAAATTGAAAGCGAGGAGAAAGCGCGCGGCGAGAAGATAGAAATTGATGAAGATCGCCTCCCCTCCCGCGCGATGGCCATCCACGAGCATATACGCCAGGATGGCGAAAAAGAGATGGAGCGCGATGCCATGGCCCTCTTCTGGTCTGCCATCGCAGCCGGGCTGTCAATGGGCGCATCTCTGCTGGCAAAAGGGATATTTCATGTCCAGCTTGAAGGCGTTCCCGGAGGATTTTTACTGGAGAACCTCGGCTATACCTTCGGCTTTATTATTGTCATCATGGCCCGCCAGCAGCTGTTTACCGAAAATACGGTGACCGCCGTCCTGCCGGTGATGCAAAACCCTACCCTCGGCAATTTCGGCTTATTGATGCGGCTATGGAGCGTAGTCCTGCTGGGGAATATTATCGGCACCGGCATCGCGGCATGGGCGTTTGAATATATGCCGATCTTTGATGAACCCACCCGGGATGCCTTTGTGAAAATTGGCATGGATGTGATGAAAAACACGCCGGTCGAGATGTTCTCGAATGCCATCATCTCCGGCTGGATTATTGCCACGATGGTCTGGATGTTTCCCTCGGCGGGGAGCGCCAAAATTGTGGTGATCATATTGATGACCTGGCTGATTGCCCTGGCGGACACCACCCATATTGTGGTCGGTACCGTTGAAATCCTCTATCTGGTCTTTAACGGTACGCTTCACTGGAGCGATTTTTTCTGGCCGTTCGCCCTTCCGACGCTGGCGGGAAACATCTGCGGCGGGACGTTTATCTTCGCGCTGTTAAGCCATGCCCAAATCCGTAACGACATGTCAAACAAGCGCAAAGCTGAGCTTAAGGCGCAGCAAAATGAGGATAAATCAGCAAAAAAACGGGCTGAACGGTGACTCTTTGAGCAGTCAGGCGGCGATGCGCTTAACGCAAAGTGCAAATAACGCTATACTCGTGCCGCCTCGTCCCCTTAGTTAAATGGATATAACGAGCCCCTCCTAAGGGCTAGTTGCAGGTTCGATTCCTGCAGGGGACACTTTGACCTCCCTCTCTTTTTACCCCAATTCGCCCCTACAACTCATTGAGCAGAAGCCTCCTTTTTTATTTGGGCGTAGCGCGTTACCAGCTGTTTGAAATGCAGTTCAAATTGAGTCTTGTTAGCTTCAGGAAGCGCATCTCCTGCGGGAGACTGCGACAGCCGTCGAAGCTGTTCTTCAGCCGGTACTGATTTGTTGAATGACTGCATGGCAGCAAAAACGACTGACTTCAGTTCGCTGACGGTCATGTATTTCCCCTTCTGTTCATCCAGGCCGTTCAGGCGGTTACTCAGCGTCTCCAGCGTTGCCATTCCCTGATGCCAGCCGTTCAGTTGTTCCGCGGGTAGTGCCGCGGCATTCCGCTGTTGCTGCCAATGTTTTACAAGTGGCTTAGCCTGCTCCGGCCACAGCATCTCCGCCTGCTCGGTGAGTTTTCGGCTGTAGGTAATGCTCCAGTCAGGAGGCAGCTTGTCCAGCAGGGCAAGCTGCTGCTGCGTTTGCGCGAGCGCCGTTTGCGGTAGCGGTGAGCGCTGCCGCAACGTTTTAAGCTGTTCAGGTGACAGCGGTGCTGGCAGGGGTGACAGGGAGGCTGCAAGCTGAGCCTGCAGCGGGTCAGGACGGTGAAAATACTGCCAGCCCCACAGTGCAGATGCGCTTAGCACCAGCATGGTACACATTCCGGCGACGAAGAATGTCCATCTATTGACCTGAACGGGTATTGCCGTCTGAACCCCAACATTCGCCCGGGGTTCCGGCTGCGCGACGTACACCCACTTTACGGCTTCGTTCAGGGCGATATTTTCCTCTACCGGACTGCTGGCTGGGGCTGTTGCTCCATCGCTGTTTTCCAGCCGGACTGCGCTGTTGTGCACCTGGGTACGCAACGTATCGAGCTGGCTCAGATGCTTTAGCTCAAGGCGCTGCAGCACCTCCCCCAGCGCGGTGAGGCGCTGCTCAGCCAGGTAGAGCTGGCTAAGATCGCTGTACTGGAGCGGAAGCGAGCGCATCCGTTGCTGCAGGCGCTGGCTCAGACTGCTGAGGATTTCCATGCGGGCATGAACCGGCTGCGGCCACAGCGTCCCCCACTGATGGCTTATCAGCGCCTCCAGTATCACCAGACCTTCATTGAGCCCGGGCAGCCCGGCCAGCTGCGTTCGAGCCAGCGTATACCAGGAGAGCGTATGTAGCTCCACGCCGTTCTGCTCAAACAGTGAGAGACAGCGTTTTTCGACGTACTGCCAGTTCACATCAGGGCGAGCCGGATGTGTCAGCTTACTCAGTTCATCGCGCAGAGCGGCATAGTCCGGCAGCGTGCGCGGGTCGCCGCCGGTTTTGATTTTTCGCGGGGTGATGTTATTCATGGCCAGCTGTCCATTTGGCGTATAAAGAACGGATTAAGATTGTCGGTTATGCGGCTTAGCATGCTGCATATTCAGAGAGGGCGGAGAATGCAATACCCGCAGCTAGGGAAGAAGCGCCAGGATCAGACTGAAAAACGTGCTCTCATCAAACGCCTGCCCGGAGCGGGGCAATGCCCCCGGCGGCGTAAAGGTCCAGCCGCTCGTCGTCCCTGACCGCATAAATAAACGCCCCAGTGACGTCATGGTCCCTTCATTATGGAAGACCGCTTCCACACATCCGGTTACGCCCTGCCCGTACAAAAATGCTGGCGTAAACGTGATGGACAGGTCGTCGTAATGCAGGGCGACACCGGGAATGTCAAAAGCCCCGCCCTCCACCAGCAGGTCCGTGACGGAGACGGAAAACGGCTCCATATTCAGTCCGGTACCTGTCAGCCATGCGTCCATTTGCTCCTGAAGCTGCGCCATTCGCTGGCGGAATTCTGCGATATCGGCCTGAGCTTTACGGGTAAACGAAACCGGAACCGGCTGCCTGGCCTCGAGTTTTTTGAGGAACTGTGATTTTGCTGACATGCTGTTCTCTGGCCTTACAGACGGGTTGTCGTATCAAGATACTGCTGTTGCTTAAGATGCCGCAGGAGAACCCTCCCCTCAGGCATAAACTCGGTGCCGTAGCGGACGAGGCCGATCCCTTTGAGCTCGGCATCAATGGCATAGCGCAGCTCGCCGGGGACGTTCTGCTCCAGCAGAATCACATCTATCCTTTTCAGGCGGGGCTCATATTTGAGCAGGACGGCAGACAGGGTGCCCATCAGCTCATGGGCCGTTCCCGGCATCCCCTGGAGGATTTTGGTCATATCGGGCAGTCCGTAGTCGGGCAGATGCGCCAGCGTGCCGGCTCGACAGTTGAGAACGCGCTGCATGTTATCCAGCACCGAGAGAATGACCTGGTTCTCCTCACTGACCTGGTTGAGATTAAGGCCTCCGGTAAAATTGCCGGTGAGAATTTCATACAGCGACGGCGTGTTATGTCCCTGTGGCATTAGTCATCCTTAAGCGGTTGCAGCGTCAGGTGA
The DNA here is from genome assembly GCF_047530215.1 of Enterobacter sp. 01-M-03-SI-ECC. NCBI lineage: Bacteria > Pseudomonadati > Pseudomonadota > Gammaproteobacteria > Enterobacterales > Enterobacteriaceae > Enterobacter > Enterobacter sp. 01-M-03-SI-ECC. The sequence continues at coordinate 131,365 of NZ_JBLKDA010000002.1, read as the reverse complement.
TTATCGCCAGCCTCCAGAATGCGGGGTTTATCCGGATCCAGTTCGCTGCGGTTGATTACCTGCTTCCAGGTATTGTTGGTCATATCCGGATGGCGAAACAGCCCCACCACGGCAACAAACTGCGCCGCTTCCTCCAGGGGCATATCAAGGTTTGCATCACCGCCCGGCTTCACCACGACATCACGGCTCGCCAGCAGGTCGTCTTTCAGAAGGGTGGCATCATCCTGAAGCAGTTGCTGATAGACCGTCTTATCAAAGGTTTTGCGGTCTTTGAGCTGGTAAACCCGGATCACTACAGGTTCAGAAAGCGAATGATTTTCCCGGGAATCGGTGTTCAGCGACTCACGTGCGGTGAAGTCCAGATGCAGTACTTTAATTTTTTTATAGAACACGGCATTAAACGCTGATCGGGTACCATCGGTGACGCTCTGCGTCACTCCGCAGCCCGTCAGAGTCAGCGCCATCAGAGGCAACAGCCAGCGCGTGGTCTTAGTTAAACTTGTACGTAACACGTCGGTTTCCTTGTTGTGGTTTGGCGGGCTCCAGCCCACGGTAGTCACCCAGCTCTGTGGTAAATGTCTCAGGGACGTCATCAGGAAGGCTGTCACCTTCTGCTCCCAGCACGCCGTTCATTCCCAGCCAGAAAGGATTTTCGCCCAATGGAGGAACGGTCAGCAGCCGAACGGAGGTAGTCAGGGTGATTCTGGCCTTAAACCGCCATCCCAGATATACCCGCAGCATCACTAAAAAATCCTGATACAGCAGACCATCCGGTTTCCAGCCCTGCGCTTCCTGTTCGTTATCCGTCGTGAGGGCGACCAGCAGCTGGCTGCCGGCATCCATTGCTTCATCCCCCAGAGGCGTATTGCCATCAAGCAGGAAATCGTCATCACCGTAAAAACCCAGTGGCTGACGGATCTCCACCGGTCGAAGGCAGTACGGGCTAACCTTTACGCGGGTATCCGGGGCAAGCAGGCTCACCAGTGCCTGCATCCCTTCCTGGGTTTTACCCGGCTGCTGCAAAACACCCAGCAGCGCCAGAAAGCGGGATACTGGCGTGGCAATATGATTTGCCGTACCCGGTATCCCGAGCCCCACCAGGCCCAGCAGCGACTGTGAAATGCTGTCGGTGCCGCCCGCTTCAAACGTGGCGGGATAGGAGTATTTACGCCAGATGCGGTAAAACTGCGTCAGGATGCGGTGGCTGAAGATATCCAGAAAGCCCTGCAGCGCCTCATGCCCTTCCCGTCGCTGCGTAATGTCATCCAGATACGCCGCTGGTAACGGCGAATCGACGCCGTACATGCCCATAAACGTGGTGCGAATAACCGGCGGCTTGCCGTTCTCATCCTCGTCGTATTCAACCGCTTTCAGTTCGCTGGCCGGGAACCCCATCCCCGGATGCGGTGCAAAGCGTACCGGATCGTCTGCCGGATGGCTGGTCGACCCCATCAGCGGCTTGTACGGATTACGCTTCTCCAGCAGCTGGCATAAACGGTAAAAGTTGATGCGATGAAGTTCGGCTTCCAGCCGCGGGGTCAGCCGGGAATGCGCCGGTTGTGCTTCTCTTCCCATTCCAGGCGTTCTCCGGTCGGTTGCAGAATAATAATCAGGCGGTTAAACAGATAGATATCGGTGTAGAGCGCAAAGAAACGGCTCAGCATCTCGCCAAACAGACAGATGTCGCCGCGCCCGGCAAAGCCGTGACTATCGAGCGTGACTTCAATCTGCACGCCGCGAACAAGATAACCCTGTTCGAAGCGCTCGATCTCGCAGTGCTTCACCTCCACGATCGCCTCGAGGCGACGGCGGTTCATCTCGCTGTCGGTCCATTCGTAAAGTGCCAGGGTGCCGCGCAGCACGTCGGCGTTGTCCATCATAGACAGGAATCCGCTGCCAAGGTGGCTCAGCACGCGCCAGTGAAAACGGTCCTGTGCAGGGGGATAACAGGGCAGCGTCGGGGCGCAAAGATTACGCACGGTAATGCTGGCCGATGTGGTTTTCATCACCGTATCGAGCACGGTACTTTGCAGCGCCCGTCTCGGCAGCTGGCCGTTGGTGCCGGTGAGCGTCAGGGACAGGCTCTCGTCTGCCGGTACCGTGTGGTTATCAAACGCTTCGCCGCCAAGAATAAGCCAGGTATTGTGCAGACCCGACGGGCCGCGGCGCACGCGGGTATGGTAGTAATATTCCGGCGCTTCATGGCGCATCATCCCGCCTTTGTGGCGGAAGCTCGAAAACGGCACGTAAGTATGCTGGCTTGAGGACATCACTGAATCGACTGCGTAAATCTCAGTATGACCGTCCTGCACGCGCATCGGCCGCAGCAGGTATTCGGTCTGCAATGAGTCGAGCGTCAGCGGGTCAGATTCCAGCGGAAACAGGTTAATCACCGGCACGCAATTCAGGCAAAGATGCTTTTCGGTAAAGCTGAAGTCATGCTCCCAGCGTTCAGCCAGCACCACGTCGATTTCAAACCAGGGGAGTTCAGCCGGAAAAACCACGCCTTCCAGACCACGCAGGCCGGTGAACATGAACTTCTCGCGGAACGTGAAGTACTCCAGCAGCAGCTGATATCCACTGAAGCTGCTGCTGCCCTTCGGCCACAGGTCGTCGTCATCGCCAAATCCCAGCGCGGTGAAATACCCGTCGAGCGGTCTTCTGTCCATATCGCCCGGCATCCGCAGCCAGAGGCGAGCAACATTCATGGTAAATGCTTCATGCATGGCGCAGGCAAGGGGTGCGTCGGCGTTGAAATAGAATGGGATCTGGCTAAGATCGACACGGCTCCAGTCGGCAAGAGGGCTGCAGCTAAAGCGCAGGCTAATAACCGAACGCCCGTCAGGATCGGTCGACAGGCGGGCGTGCTCTAGCGACAATGGCTGAAGGGTAATCTCTTTAGTGGTCGTGTAGCGGCAGCGCGTGCCCTTCTCACCGATGGGCCGCGAATTGACCTCAAAGCCTTTGACAATACGCATCGGCTCTTTCATTTCGCGCCAGTCAGCTGTGAATTCCACCACTGACATCGATGGAATAGTACGCAGATAATGCGGCCATAGCAGGCTGACCAGCCCTTCGGTCAGTTCAGGCAGATCGTCATCGAGCTTTTCCCGCAGTCGTCCCATCAAGAAGGCAAAGCCTTCAAACAGGCGTTCTACGTACGGGTCCCGCGCGCCCGCTTTATCGAGATTGAGCATTGCTGCCTGCTCGGGATGAGCGCGGGCAAACTCTTCGCCGGCTTCCAGCAGGTAGCGCATTTCGGCGTCATAATAACGAAGGGTTAAATCGTCCATAAAAACCTGAATAATTTTGTTTTAAAGGTGAGCCAGCGTGTTACCCACAAAGCACCGCGCTGCTTGCCGGATCGAGCGCAATCAGACCGGACAAAAGCAAATCCATCTCGGGCTGAAGCCGCGATTTATCGGTTTCACTGCGGGTGGCTTTCATGCGCAGCAGTCTGAGGCGACGTGATTTCACCTCAAACAGCAGCGCCGGTGTCCACTGCGTGAGGGTGATTGACTGTGCGGCACTGTCGAGCTCGCCCAGCAGATGCAGGGCCAGTTCATTCTTGCCCTTCTGCTCGGCAATGCGTGCCATCAGCAGGCGCAGCAGCCATTTGTCTTTTGCGGAGTCGGTGCCCGGGCGGGTCTGCAGCCAGTGGAGCGTAGCGTCCAGACCGTCAGCGTCCGCTTTCTCAAGTGCTTCCGGCTCGAGGGCGAGGATATCGTTAATTTCCCCGCTGGCGGCGCTGGCCGGCTCATCGCGCCAGCCGGACATATCGTCCAGCACGCTCTGGTTTATCCAGTTCAGCGTCACTTCATCCGCAAACGGCGTTCCGTCATTAAAGGCCAGCGTTTCAAGCCCTGTAAGACGGCTCAGCAGCCCTTTCAGGTCGGCGGTAATGATATCGGCCAGCACATCCTGCCCCAGCTTCACCAGCGCCTGATGGATATACCACTGCAGATCCAGCCAAAGGTGATTAGCGCCGCGCGAGAAAGTGCTGTCGGCATGCTCAAGTATCTCCAGCCAGCTTTGCTGAAGGTACAAACGTTTCAGCATCGCCCGCTGGTCAGCGCGCGGCGGTTCGATACGCGTTTTCCCTGCGGCATCCGGTGCCGGAATAGCGCTCAGCGTGTCATGCCTGAGGCTCTTCATCAGCCGGTGAGCGGCAAGCCAGCCATCGGGTTGCTCACGCAGATACCCGGCCAAAGTGCGAGCCTGCGCCAGCAAATCCTGACCGGAGGTGATGCGGCTCATGGTTGGAGTGTCAAACTCCGTCGTGTGCGAAGCCTGGCGCAGGGCATTATTACCGGCATTCTGAGGCACCACGGCATCCACGCCTCCCGCCTTTATCAGGCGGGATTCCAGCGCGCTGTACAGGGCATTCAGCTCGGGTCGTGACGCTTCCGGCTCCGTTTGCAGAGCGTCATGAATGAGCAGCAGCGCCCCAGCCGTGCGAAGGGCATCGTCGCGTGCCACTTCTGGCCAGAGTGACAGGCTGTCAAGCAGACGGGAACCGGCAAGCCACTCAAGCGCGGGCCTGCGGCTTCGCTCCCGCTGCGGATGAAGTTGCGTTCCGAAATGCTGCAGCAATCCCGCCACCAGCTCGAGCCCTTCGGCAAAGCCTGTTTCTCCGTCCTGATGCAATCGCGCCCAGCAGTAATAGGTGGCAATGCGGATATCTTTGGCGGTCGTCGTCAGCAGTTTTTCAGCAAGCGTACAAATCAGTTCGGTATCGATGCCGGAGAGTTTATTCACTTCCTCTCTTATACGCTGGAAATCATCGTCATACCCGGGATCTTCTCCTGTTGGGCTGGTCTCATTTAATGGAGCAAGCCAGGGATGCCAGCTTTCCGTGCGTGCCTGAGCCTGCTTTCGCAGCTGGGTTTCGTCCGCCTGGCAGGCGGCAATCAGATTCTGCAGAGTGTCCATTATTGGCTTTCGTCCATGTCATTGTCTGCGGTGTTAGCCATCAGCGCCTGAGCCGTGGCCGCGCTGTCAACACTGAATATGCGATCCGGCAGCGTGAAACCACGCAGCTCCAACAGAGCCAGCGGGCCTTTTCCAAGTTGTGAGCGCAGCACCCATTGCAGGGTGCGACCATCCGGGGCGGTGAAATTCATCATCCACTGACTGCGGTCGAGCTGCTGGCGCTGGCCCTGATCCAGCCAGCGAATAAAGCCCCATGTTCCGCTGTAGTCCCCGAACAGGCGCGCCCCCGCGTTAACCGTGGTCCAGGTCACCATGGTTCCCGGCTTGTAAGTCTCGCCCGGCCAGCGGAAGGACTGCCAGTCGGCCATCTGGTTGAAGTAGTGCAGCTTTTGTCCATCAATGGTTAGCTGTGTCTCCACCACCTGCGGCACAGGACGCGCCTGCAGCTCGAAGCTGATGCCCTGACTGCCATCGGTAAACAGAATGTCTGACAGCTGAGTCAGCTGGTTAATGGCCCGCAGAAACGCCGGGTTAAAGTTTAATCCCTGACTGTTAACCTTATCCGGCACCCACTGGCTGCCTTCTTTGTGCAACACACCGCTAAGTTCCGTGTTCAGAAAGCGTTCAATACGCCCGCTGTCCTTACGTATAAACTCGGCCAGCATCGGCAAGGAAGCATCGCTTTTACTCGCCGCAAACGGGAAGCGTCCGTCAAATGCCGTGTGCCAGTTCGCCACGACTGAACGGCTCCATTTATCATTCAGGCTTGCGGCAGACGGCTGAAGCACGGTCTCCCAGGCCTGAGTCAGCGGCTGTACAAACATCGTGCTGCCAAATCCGCTCCACTCCTCACCAAGGCTTGCCGAAATCAGGCTGCCGTATTGCTGAGTGTCAGTCAGGTCAACGCTTTTGCCCTGGAACACGGTCTGCGCCAGGGTTTGCATCATCTCCTGCGGATCCGAGGCGCTTGCAACCTGCTGCAGACGCAGGCGTACGCGGGTGATGCGCGTCAAATACGTCTGCAGGCTCAGCGAGTTGTCAGCCGACATCACGTTGCTGCCTTTGTTTTTACCCAGAAGCTGAAGCAGCGGGCCAAAGGTTTCATCCAGCGGCCCCTGCGGGCCAGACGCAGACTGATCAATCGCAGGTTTATCTTTTCCGCCTACCAGGTCTTTAGCCGATTTGAGGATGGAATCCGACAGGCCTTCGCTTTGCTGGCCGGTCTGTCCCTGCCAGGCGAGGGTATTCATCAGGGCAATCATCGGAGACTGGCGGACATCACTCATCAGGGTCAACTGGTCGGTTACATCGGCAATATTGTTTGCCGGTTTCAGCCGCAGACTGTTGAGGAAACTCAGCCAGCTGCCTGCAAAGTCGGTAAAGTACCGCTCTGTCAGACGGGCTTTGAGCGCTTCCGGCGACAGCTCAGCTGATACTGCCTTGTGTGAATCACTGAGTACCCAGTCAATTTCATCCCGACGTGAACTGGCCGCCTTCTCAATGGCCTGCTGAATGCCACCTTCCCATGCCTGACGGGAGAACATGCCCGGCACCACCTCCTCGGTGGTAAACAGTCGCCGCGCATCGGTACCGCTGGTCATGTCTTCCAGAGAGATATCGGCAAAGTTACGACGCACGGATTTGAGCATGTTCTCATACAGCGTACTTTCCGCATTGCGGCGGCCAATCTGCTGAAGCAGCACCTGGCGGCTCTGGCTGACCAGCTGCGCATCCGGCGTGATTTTCCACTGCGGCTGCTTTGGCAGTTCGGTGATGTAAAACGCCCACAAATCCGGCGACAGGCTTTGCCACAGGCCGGTTGAAATGCCCATTCGCGTCGGCTGCACGCTTTTCATCGTCTGGGCGTAATACGCGCCGTCGGCTTTATCCGGACGCGCCATCATCAGCCAGGCTTTCAGCTGGTCATAGCCCGGCTTCGCCAGCTGTGCCCGCTGGTCGCTGCCGGGCGCTGAGCCTACCAGCGCCGTGAGCTTCTGCGCCAGGGCGGTATTTGCCGGGTCGCGGATCAGGCGGTTGTTCGCCACGCCGTACCAGGGCAGCAACGCGTCGAGCAGCTGCTGGTTATGGTCAAGGCCAAAACGCTGATACCACGGACTCCCCTCCTGAACATTGTGCAGCAGGCGGCCTGCGTCGTTACGCAGGGTATGCAGAGCCGTGAGCTGGTAATCCGAGACGGAAGGATGTTCAACCAGGGCATGTGCCTGCTCGGCAACAGAGACTATCTGCATGCGGTTGAACGTGAACGACAGCAGTGTACCCGCTCCCCAAACACCAATAATGGTCATCAGTGTCCAGGCAAGGGTCTGCTCCCAGGCCATACCGACACGGCGACCACGAACTCGGGCGCAGTCTTCAATAATACCCTGCCAGGTTACAGGCAGAGTAAGGGCATGACGCTGTACAGACGGGATAGAGAACTCTGCATCTGTAGATTTTTTGTCCGGCAGGCAGCTAAATATCAGGCCACGCAGCGGAACACGCTGCTGGGAGACAAAGAGCCATGGCGCCAGCTGCTGAGCCCAACGGACAATGCCGCCGTCTTTGAGATGCTGGCCCAGACGTAGCAGGAAATCGTGACGGTTGTTTTCAGTGACCTGGTTCACCCCCTGCGTCCGCAATGCCGGCAGCATAAGTTCAAGCTGACCGATAATGTCGCTTTCTTTAGCGCGCAGCGGGAAATGTGCCTCCACCACCTGCTCAATACGCTTAGCCTGCGACCATGTACTGTCGTGCAGTTGCCATAACCAGACCGGTGCGGAATAACGCAGCAGTTCGCTGATTTTTTCCAGCCCGCGTAAATCATTGTCACTCATCTGCGGTGTCAGGTTAAACGCTGGAGGCATGACACGGACAATCCCGTCCAGTGGACGTCCCCGGCGAAGTTTACGCAGCGCGGTGTATTTTTCGCGATCGGGCTCAGAAGCCAGACTGCCGCCATAAATCAGTACGGTGCGATTGCCTTCAAGCCACTGGTTTTCCTGCAGACCAGGAACCAGCTGTTCGATTGCCGTCTCATCACCGGTAACCAGCAGCAGGCGGACGTTACGGCGCCAGAAAAGGGTATAGCGCTTGCGCAAAGAACCCGCGATTTCGGCTTTTAATCCCTGCAGTTTTACTTTTTGCTTTCTCTGGTTTTCTCTCTCTCCTCTCGTCGAGAGCGTCTTGGCATGCCATATTTGCCACAGCTGAACGCCGAAAAAGCCCAGCACAATCAGGCAAATTGACGCAATCCAGGCAATGCCGCAGACAATAAGCAGGGGCCGAACCGACTCCCAGCCCAGCGAGACATCAACAGCGAAATACCAGTAGAGGAGTCCTCCAAAAAGTATCACCAAAGTGACAACAGCAAGGGTGATAGTCACCGTTACGGCAGTCGAGATACTTGCGTCTGGTTTAAGGGCGTTTTCCTTTTCCATGTGGCTTTACTATTCCAAGAGCGAGGGTATGTTGAGGATCGGTACTCATCCAGCCGCAAGGCTGTGCTTCGTTTTGGGCAAAAAGAGCGGCAAGAGAAATAACAATAAGAGGTTCCATGCTTCCCGGGTTCCCCCAATAGCTATCCTGCAGGTTATGGGTGGTATTCCAGCCACATTCGTTCACCTGGGGAATTTGAGGGTGCGAAAACAAAATGCAGGCGGCCGGATCTTCATCAAGTTCGCACTGAGTCACGGCCCGTTCGCAGATATTGCTTAATGGGGCTGAAGCAGAGGCGTCATAAAATTCTCCCCGAGCCATTACCACTGGTGCATCCGCACCGACCAGCCACATTGCTGCTGATTCCCCCGCGGGAAGCACGCTATCAGGTGATGCGGGACAAGAAACGCATCCCACCACAAGGTGCTGGCTTTTCGCGTCCTCACGAAGCAGGGCTGTCAGCCTCGCAAGCGTTGCCTCTCCCTCCCAGGGTTCGGGCTGGTCAGGTAAGTTGATTCCAGGAAAAGCGTCATGCATTTGTGCGTGAAAAGCGGGCCAGACGGCGGCATCTCCCAGAAAAAAACACCGCGAGATCGCCTGCGGCATACCGCGAGAGGTCGTTTTCCACTGCATTACCAGCGCGCGAACAAGCTGCCGTTCCCGTTCCTGACTATCAGCAGAGAAGGTACGGGCAATACGCAATGTTTTCCCCCCCGTCTCATGACGTTCAACGGGGGGACGCTGAATACGACGAAGCACCCGCTGCCAGTCCATCGTTTCCGCACCTGCCGGGCCAAGCAGCAGGACGTCTTGCAGCCCAAGCAGGCTTTGATGTTCTTCCCACCACAGGCTCTGCTCGCGCCTGACGTTGCGTTGCCAGGCCATTGCATGGTGCAAAGAGAAGCGGTAATAAAGCAGTCGGCAAAGCCAGAGAAAACCGATGAAAACCAGGGCAAAGCCCATTACCGCAAAAGCCGCAGCGCTGCGGTTAGCCTCGCCGGTCAACGCCCCTGCCCCGCCGGCAAGTAAAATAATCAATGCCCCTGCCTGCAGCCAGCGACGGGTTATGGGTGCGCTGGCTGTATCCCAGACAGGATATTCCGGCACGCTCCTCACTGTTCGATACCAAAATCAGGGAAGGAACTCACCAGCGTGCAGCCACACGCGCAGCGATGCCCGTGCAGGGCGACAGGCTGACCATCGACCTCTGAGAGTGAACTGCCTTCCGCTATGATCGTCATACCGTGCTTGTTGCATTTAACCGCATCCCCTTTAGCGGCTATCCCTTTACCAAAACAGAGATAGTGGCCCCCCAGAACCTTACCGCCATACTCCTTCAGGGTATCTCCCTCACGAATGACCTGTTTCATTCATTGCCTCCTGCTTAGGTAGTCACCAGCGATTGTGCTTTTTCCAGCCATCCGGACTGAATAATTGATTTCGCCATTTCCAGGCGCTTTTCACCTATTGCTGCGGTCTGTTGCGCCGTGACCACGCCAGGCTCGGTGGTAAAGGCTTTTAACGCATCAGCGTTGTCGACCATTGGGATAGCCAGTCCGGTCAGGTAATCCACTGCCTGCGATTCCAGCGTGAATAGCCCGGCCGTTGCGGCAAGGCCAGCCAGTTTTGCCGACGTGCCTTTCTGCCTGAAGCTGAAGATCACCCCACCCACCACCGTGGCGGCCCCAACGACGTCACCGGCAATGGTCAACGGAGAGAGCGATTTATTGCAGTTATCACCGAAGTAGATCATCCGGTAGAGGAAGTAGCTTCCCCAGGGCTCACGCGTTCCCAGCGCGTAATGCATAAACCACGCGCGGGAATCATGTACCTGATCGTCAAAAAGCGCTCTGACCAGCCCGGCCGGGGTGTCTGCATTTGAGGCCTCTCCGAGTGGCGGGAACAATGTCGCAACCTTCGTGTCGGCTGAGGCTTTGATCAGGGCATATTCTCGCGGCCTGTCATCGATATTAAACAGGAATATGCTGTTGTGCGGGATGGCCGCCAGCACCAGTTGCCCAATGCTGGTCGGGCTGCGGAACTGTTGTCGATAGTCCTCGCCAAACTCCACCGATGCCTGCTTCAGCTGGGTTTGAGCGATATCCGGGTCAAAGTCCTTTATCCCGGCTTCCAGCACCAGCTCATCCATTTTATCTGCAGGCTGGCTGGCGATTTTTTCTTTCCGTCGGGCCTCAACCGCCCCCTGCTTCAGGTCCCGTTTAGCTTTGGACGTTTCCAGCGCCCCCGGGTTGCCATCTTTATCCGATGCCCGCAGGTAAAACGGCGTAGTAAGCATGGTGCCTTTGGCATAGCGGTCGATTCGCCACGCGGTGATCCAGGCTATCTGATTTTCGAGGGCTTTTTCGAGACTGACTGTCGCCCGAGGAGGATCGTATTCTGCAGCCTGTTCGTCAGTTATTTTTTTGCCTGAGGAGGGAAGGTTAAGTGTGAGTTCTCGCCAGGCGTTGAAGCGGTTAATTAACGATGGGTGGAGTGAATACTCCTTAAGGACATCAAGAGGAAGAGTTCGCCATCTATCATTTTTTAAATCATCAGGTATAGCATTAATCGCAACCTTTAATGGAGCTCCAGCACTAAAAGCGTTGCAGTACATATCATGTAACGCGATTTGGGAAAGTATCTGACTATCGCTTACATCTATATAATTTGCTTTCCCTTGATCACCCGGTGGGTACCCGCCCCCAATATCTGAATGCATACCCGGATAAACTATTTCCTTACTGTTTTTCGGATATTGACCGTCAGCGCGACGAATCGAATCCAGCGGGAAACAAAGACGCTGCTCGTGGGAGGACACAAGATGCACACAGCTCTTAATCAATCCGCCATACGTTTCTTCATCCGGTAACTCTTGAGTATCATCGGCCCAGGACATATGCCCTTCCGCCACCGGGGCGACATGCGCAATCCCCACGGACGCCACGGTATCCAGCAGCCCAAGAAATTCCACGCTGACGGGAATTTTCAATTCATCAACCATCAGGCACTGCTCGGGCTTTTCGTCTTTGCCTGTTGGTGCGGGCAGCAGCTCGCTCAGCCAGTTGACAAAGGCACGCGCTGCGGCCGCCCCACGGGAGAAACCGTACACATACAGCTTGATACCCAGAAGCTTTGGCTGCCTGGGGCTCGGCTGCTGCAACGCAGGCCCCAGCAAAGGCTTCAGCTTTTTTAGCTCATCGGTAAACGTTTCGTAACGATTATGGCTCCCGGTTAAACCAAAGGAGGCCCAGGTTGTTCCCATTCGATCCAGCGCCTTTCTGGTTTCAGCATTGCTCATCCACTTCTGGGTCAAAGTAAATTTCAGTGCATCAATAATGCGCAGTAGAGCCCAGTTAATTCGCTCCTCTCCCATTGCTGCTGTAGCCAGCCCCCAGCCGGTGTAGTCAAGATCGTTAATTTCAGGAAAAGGGGTGCCCACGCCCGGAATATAATATTTAAAATACCGCCCGGAGACGGCTTCATTGCTGTCAAAAAGAGCATCAGACTGACCAATACCCCCTGCATACCCGCTGCCGATGGTGGCACGAAACAGACGAGCAATATTTGTTGGGTGTTTTTGCTCAGAGAGATAAAGGTCGTTATTAAGGTTATTACCGGTGCCATCAAAGAACAGACTAATATGCAGGGTTTTGCAGCAAGGCATATCTACCAGCTTGTTTTTAGCCTGACAGAGTTCATTGCGGTAAGCTCGCTCCCGGCTTTCCTGCTGCCTGCAGTTTTTCCCAACCAGGGTCGCCTGCGAAGGCAGGCGACCCTGGGCAGGAAATTCAGGTGGATACCAGACTAAATCCGTGGTTACTTCGGACATACTTTCGGCTCCTTCATTTCCAGCGGTAGTTTGATTGGATAATTAGCATTAGCAGGTGACCAGCAGCTGGTTGTGACCTTTATGTCATCACAGGGTAAAAAATGTACCGTAATACCACAGGTTTCCTGTCCTGTATAATCGGGCAGTGGGACTGTTTTGCTGTGCTCCCTGTTATTTGCACTCATTTTCTTTTCCCAGGCCTTATATTTTTCATAGTCAGCAAATCCCGGGAATCCCTCTGTGGAAGCCTCACCGCTTTCCCAGTCTATACGTACTGTCATTCCGGGTTTCCAGACTGCCGGCACGCCGTAGCAGCAACCACCTCCACCACCGTCAAAAGGCCCAATAGCATCTATGCCCGACTGACCGTTAACGCTGAAATGATTGATGGCCCATTTGGTATGGTTGATCGCTTTTATTGTTCCCGTACCACCGCTTGGCGTTTGCGCCTCAGCCTTTGGCTGACTGCACCCGGCCAGTAAAAAAACACCCAGTAATACGCCTGATATTGTTATCTTCATCCTTATTTCCCTTGTATTGCGTCGTCCACTCTTACAGGTAAAATCATTTAGTTGTGCCGCCGACTGACATAATTAAATCATTTCCGTTCCGGGATAACTTTCTGTTCAGGTTATGGTCGACAGGCTTTAAGCCTGCTGCCACGAGCAGGAAATTCAGGCGGGTACCAGACCAGAACCGCGGTTACTTCGGACATACTTTCGGCTCCTTCATTTCCAGCGGTAATTTGATCGGGTAGGACGGACTGCCGTAGGTGAAACAACTGGTCGTTACCTTTACGTCATCACAGGGTAAAAAATGCACCGTAATACCGCAGGTCTCCTGTCCTGTGTAATCGGGCAGTGGTACTGTTTTGCTGTGCTGGCGATTCTCTGCCTTCATTTTTTTTTCCCATGCAAGATATTTAGCGTCATCACCAAACCCAGGAAAGCCATCGGTATCCCCGCGTCCGGTTTCCCAGTCTATACGTACCATCATTCCTGGTTTCCAGACTGCCGGTACGCCATAACAACACCCCCCACCGCCGCCATCAAAAGGCCCGATAATATCAATACCCGACTGACCGTTTACGCTGAAATGATTGATGGCCCATTTGGTATGGTTAATCGCTTCTATTGTTCCCGTACCACCGCTTTGCGTTTGCGCCTCAGCCTTTGGCTGACTGTATCCGGCCAGTAAAAAAGCACCCAGTAATACGCCTGAGATTGTTATCTTCATCCTTATTTTCCTTGTATTGCGTCGTCCACTTTTACAGGTAAAATCATTTAGTTGTGCCGTCGACTGACATAATTAAATGATTTCCGGTCCGGGATAAGTTTCTGTTCAGGTCATGACAGACAGGCTGTAAGCCTGCTGCCCCGAGCAGGAAATTCAGGCGGGTACCAGACTAAATCCGTGATTACTTCGGACATACTTTCGGCTCCTTCATTTCCAGGGGGAGTTTGATCGGGTAATTTGCATTAGCGGGTGACCAGCAACTGGTTGTCACCTTTATGTCATCACAGGGTAAAAAATGTACCGTAATACCACAGGTTTCCTGTCCTGTATAATCGGGCAGTGGGACTGTTTTGCTGTGCTGGCGTTTAAATGAGTCCATTTTGTTCTGCCATTTTAAGTATTCATCCCAGTGGTCATAACCAGGAAAACCGTCTGTTCCTCCAACTCCTGTTTCCCAGTCAATTTTGACTGTCATTCCCGGTTTCCAGTTTGAAGGTACACCGTAACAGCATCCCCCGCCGCCCCCCTGAAATGGACCAATAATATCAATACCCGACTGACCGTTAACGCTGAAATGATTGATGGCCCATTTGGTATGGTTGATGGCTTTTATTGTTCCCGTACCACCGCTTTGCGTTTGCGCCTCAGCCTTTGGCTGACTGCATCCGGCCAGTAAAAAAGCACCCAGTAATACGCCTGAAATTGTTATCTTCATCCTTATTTTCCTTGTATTTCGTCGTCCACTCTTACAGGTAAAATCATTTAGTTGTGCCGTCGGCTGACATAATTAAATGATTTCCGGTCCGGGATAAGTTTCTGTTCAGGTCATGACAGACAGGCTGTAAGCCTGCTGCTCCGAGCATGAAATTCAGGCGGATACCAGACCAGAACCGCGGTTACTTCGGACATACTTTCGGCTCCTTCATTTCCAGCGGTAGTTTGATTGGATAATTAGCATTAGCAGGTGACCAGCAACTGGTTGTTACCTTTATGTCATCACAGGGTAAAAAATGTACCGTAATACCACAGGTTTCCTGTCCTGTATAATCAGGTATTGAAACAATTGCGCTATGTTGTTTTTTTTGCAAATCAATCTGTCGTTTCCAGTTTTTATATTTTTCTCTGTCAGAAAAGCCCGGAAAACCTTTCGACCCACCAAATCCTGTTTCCCAGTCAATTTTGACTGTCATTCCCGGTTTCCAGGCTGAAGGTACACCGTAACAGCATCCCCCGCCGCCCCCCTGAAATGGGCCAATAATATCAATACCCGACTGACCGTTAACGCTGAAATGATTGATGGCCCATTTGGTATGGTTGATCGCTTTTATTGTTCCCGTACCACCGCTTTGCGCTTGTGCCTCAGCCCTCGGCTGACTGCATCCGGCCAGTAAAAAAGCACCCAGTAATACGCCTGAAATTGTTATCTTCATCCTTATTTTCCTTGTATTGCGTCGTCCACTTTTACAGGTAAAATCATTTAGTTGTGCCGTCGACTGACATAATTAAATGATTTCCGGTCCGGGATAAGTTTCTGTTCAGGTCATGACAGACAGGCTGTAAGCCTGCTGCCCCGAGCAGGAAATTCAGGCGGGTACCAGACTAAATCCGTGATTACTTCGGACATACTTTCGGCTCCTTCATTTCCAGCGGTAATTTAATCGGATAGGACAGACTACCGTAGGTGAAACAACTGGTTGTTACCTTTACGTCATCGCAGGGTAAAAAATGCACCGTAATACCGCAGGTCTCCTGTCCTGTATAATCTGACAGTGGTACTGTTTTGCTAAGTTCCTTGTTATTGGCCTTCTTTATTTTTAACCACGCTTTGTACTTCTCTCTATCAGCAAAACCAGGGAAACCCTCTGTTGAAGCCTCTCCTCGTTCCCAGTCTATACGCACCGTCATTCCAGGTTTCCAGACTGCCGGCACGCCGTAGCAGCAACCACCTCCGCCACCGTCAAAAGGCCCAATAGCATCAATACCCGACTGACCGTTTACGCTGAAATGATTGATGGCCCATCTGGTATGGTTAATCGCTTCTATTGTTCCTGCACCACTGCTTTGCGTTTGCGCCTCAGCCTTTGGCTGACTGCATCCGGCCAGTAGAAAAACACCCAGTAATACGCCTGAAATTGTTATCTTCATCCTTGTTTTCCTTGTATTGCGTCGTCCACTCTTATACCTCCCGGACCTGAGCCGGAAATTCAGGCAGGTACCTGATACGTGGTTACTTAGGACATACTTTCAGCACCTTCATTGTTAAATTCCGGCATGCAATCGGGTCAAATAGTCGATCACCCAGACATCACGTTCATCGTCGAACAATACGCCGGCCTGGGTAGCACTCACCATTCCCTCAAAGCACGCCCTGAATTCAGCTTCCTTTGAGGCAAACATCGTTGTCATTAGTAACTTCTGGTCAATAAAACGTTTTGCATCACATAAGCACATAAGTTTTTCATATTGCTTATCGCTGAAATCTACTTGCTCAGCGCGCTCGTCGCGCTTCGGGATTTTCCCGCTTCCTGTAAGCCATACCGACTGTCCATCACGATCCTGCCATCCCCAGCCTATTACGGGTCTTTTAAGTTGCGCCTGCTGTTCGGCGCTCAGAATATCCGTAAAAAGATAAGAAAAAATACGAGTATCCCAGAACCGAAAAACACCTTCTCTGCCTTCCTGGCGGGCATTAACGATTTCAGTAAGCCACTTACCCAATCCAGACAATGTCCATGGCGAACATATAATCAGTAAAGGTGCCGTTGAGGACATTTCTTTTGCAAGCGCCTGAAGCCAGTTCCATTGTTGCAGATCGTCAAACATAACCCGCACCAGCAGAGGCGCATCTTCGGGATAAATCTCCTCCGGTAAGCCCTTATACAGCGACTGCCATTTGATCTCCGGAGAAAAGCCGGATAACGCCGGAATGATTGAATAATCCACACTGCATTGATCAACAATGACATCGATATAGGTGTGTCCAATCTGCTGGCAAAGCCGCCGAGCGCTCTCCAGCACGTTTTCAGAATATTCATTCAGCACTTATAAACTCTCCCTCGGCACAAACCCTTTAGCCATTTCCTGTGCCCGTTTCAGACACTCCTTGCAGACCGAGGAAGGAAGTTCCGGCAGCGGAAAATCTTCACTCTGCGGCCCCAGCATCTTGTGCTGACCTTTCAGACTCAGAAGCCCTGGCCCGTGAATATGAATCTCTCCCTGCGGCGAAAGCCGTATATACGCGCCGCCACAACCAATTGTGATACCGTTTTTCGCCGTAATCTGCAGGTGCCCCTGCGTTGACTGCACGGTAATGTCCTTCAGCGAGGTCAGCGATAAGGTGTCAGCGTGGGATTCAAGGGTCATCGGGCCCTTTCCAGAAACCAGCCGCATTCCCTCCTGCTGTGCCAGCATAGAAATCGCTTTTTCGGCGTTGACCGAATGACGTTGTGCTGATGCTATATTGACCTCACCCAGGCTCTGCAGGTAAAGACCTTTCCCGCTGTGCATGAGCGTGGTTTCAGGCGTAACGGCGGCTATACCATTCGGGGCAGACATCAGCAGCGCGGGATCTTTAAGCCCCTCAGCTCCGTTAACGAACTCTCTCAGTGAATCGGTATCAGGCGAAAAGTTGTGATGAGTCTGCGTGATGCTTCCCCATTCCGTGACCTGGTTCAGCGCCCCTTTCAGGAGGCTGATTGCAGGTGCCATATCCAGCACCTGCCCCTGCGCCTTCGTCTGCCCGTCAGCGCTGATAAATATCCCTTTCTGCGCCCGGATGGCGCCCCAGCTGTCCGTCCTGAGCTCAAAACCCTCGCCGCGCTGCTGTTTTTCGCCGTCGACCAGGTGGCCGAGATTAAGCTGGCTCTTGCCGCCGTACTCCGTGCTGACCTTGATATGCTCTTTCCCGCGCTCGTCGTCGAGGCGGATTTTGTTGTTCGCCGGGGTGCGCAGCACGTTGCGTTTGTAGTTCCGGATGGTGACGTGGTCGCCGTGGGCCGAGTCGTGCAGCACGCCGGCAATGTACGGACGGTCCGGGTTACCGTCCTCAAAGCCAATCGCCACTTCGGTGCCCGCCAGCAGCGGCAGGTGCAGACCGTAGGTGTCGCCTGCGTACGGGCGGGACTGGCGCACCCACAGGCTCTCGAACCCGTTCTCCCAGTTATCACGGTCAAACAGCATATTGACGCGGTAGCGGCCGTCCTTATCGATATGCCCGTAGGTGTCGTTTTCGGTGGTACTGGTGACGCGGGCCGGCAGGGTGCCCGCCATCACCGGGCGCGAGCCAGGCTCCGGGCGGAAGCCAAAATCGGTGCTGTCCGGGATGCCGTCGAAGTTGACGCCAAAGTCTTCATCACGGCGCGCATGGCTGTGCATCACCGTGATGACCACGCCCTGCGCAAACGCGTCGGCCACTTCGTATCCGCCGGTCACTTTCAGCACCTGACCCGGAGAGAGCGTCGGACAGCTGGTAATGCCCTGCGCCCGGGTCTGACCATTCAGGTAGCGTTCGTGACGAAGGCGGGCATAAAACGCCCCGGACTCCGGGGCCGGGTTGCGGTCTTGCGCGCTGCCCGGGATCAGGTAGTTATCCGCCCAGTGATAGGCGTCCCCGTACGTGGTGACATCCCCGCGGGTCGCATCCACCCGGGTGTTCATGTCCTGCGTGGCCTGACGGTAGTTGTAGTCCCGGGTGCTGACCTGCTTCTGCACCACGTTGTGATGGCATTCCATTCCCCAGACCGAATCCACGCCTTTTGAATGCTGGCCCGATGGCGGTACCGACGGCAGCGTCAGGCCTTTCTCGTACCCCTGCCGGCTGTCGTAAAACTCCACCACGTCAATGTTGAGGCGCGTGTCGGTGGTGAAGCGAAACCAGATGCCGACCTCGCCCAGCAGGCGGGTGATAAAGTGCAGGTCGTCCTCGCCGTACTGCATCACCTGCTCGCGGCGCGGGTACTCTCTGGTCAGCGAGAACAGAAAATCCTGGCCGCGCATGTTGTGACGCTCGCGCAGGATTTTTTCCACGATTTGCGGAACCGACATGTCCTGGTAAATGGCGTTCTGGTGCGAATGGTCGAGCAGCGCCAGGCGTGGCTGCAGCGTCAGTGCATAGCGGGTTTCATCTGCGGAGGTGCTGAGGCGTTCAAAGCCGGTCACCACGCCCTGAAGGGTGCGCACCTGCTGCTGCACTTTGATGCCGTACCCCTGGTCAACCGGAGCCTGCAGCGTCAGCGAGCCGGGCTTCATCAGCATCATCTCTTTGCTGATGGCGTGGTCACCGCTGGTGAATTCAATGCGGTAGCTGAACGGTTTACTTAAGGCCTCATCGCCCTCAAAGGCCAGTACGTCAAGTTCCGACGCACAGCCTTTTACCGACAGCAGATGGTGGTTATGGCTGAATCTTAATGGAGGATTATTACTCATGCGTTCACTCCCTGTTTCACATCAAATTCCAGCCCGATCCCCTCTTCCTCACTCCAGCTAAAGCGTAATGACTGTGGTTTCTGTTTTGCGGCCATATGGGTCAACAGTTGCTGACTGAGCACCGGCAGAATTTGTTGATTAAGCAGGCTATCGACGTTACGCGCACCGGTATCCGGCAGCAGGCAGGCTGAAGTCAGTGCGTTATAAAGGCTTTCATCAATATGTGTGCTCAGGCCGTAGTGTCGATGCAGCCGCTTGCTGACCTGTGAGAGTTTCATTTCCACGATGGTACGCATGGCCGCTTCGGCAAGCGGGCGGTAAATCACGGTCTGGAAGCGGGCAAGCAGCGCAGGCTGGAAGTGATCCCGTAAGATCGGGCGCAGCAGTTCGTGCAGGTCTGCTTCGGTAGATTCTGGCTGTTCGTCCAGCAGCTGCATCAGACGATCGCTGCCGAGATTGGAGGTCATCAGGATCACGGTATTGCGGAAGTCGATTTCTCGGCCTTCGCCATCGCGCATGAATCCGCGGTCAAATACCTGATAGAACAGGTTCATCACGTCGCGGTGAGCTTTCTCTACCTCATCCAGCAGCACTACGCTGTACGGACGCTTGCGCACCGCTTCAGTGAGGATGCCGCCCTGACCGTAACCCACGTAGCCCGGCGGAGAGCCTTTCAGCTGCGAAACGGTATGCGGCTCCTGGTACTCGGAGAGGTTGATGGTGATCAGCGACTTTTCGCCACCGTACATCACATCCGCCAGCGCCAGCGCGGTTTCGGTTTTGCCCACACCGCTGGGGCCAACCAGAAGGAACACGCCCTGCGGTCCGTTCTCTGACGTCAGTCCTGTTTTGGCTGCACGCAGACGCTGGGCGATGGCCTTGAGCGCCACATCCTGCCCGACCACGCGTTTACCGATTTCATCTTCAAGGGTCAGCAGTTCGGTCTGCTCATCTTTCATCAGCGATGACAGCGGCACGCCTGTCCAGTCCGCAATCACGTTGGCAACGGTGCGTACATCCACATCCACGGAGAGCAGCGGATTGCTGTGCTGCATGCTGTTCAGTTCCTGCTGCAGCGCGTGCGTCTCGCTCTGACGGGAGATGTCCTGACGGCTTTCCAGCAGTTGTTCGGTGAGTTTCAGTTCCAGCCCGTACTGCGTTTCAAGCTCGTCGAGAGCAACGATAAGATCGTTCTCTTCCTGCTCAATGACGGTCAGGCGTTGACCATGGTTCTGACTGCCGACAGCAATATCTTCCAGCAGCGCCTGCTTTTCCATTTCAAGAGAGGTAATCTGCGAGCGAATGCAGGTCAGCTGTTCCGGCAAGGTGTCGAGGCTCATGCTCATGCGCACGCGCGCTGCGGCGGTGTCGAGCAGGTCAACCGCCTTGTCCGGTAACTGGCGCCCCGTCAGATAGCGACGGGAAAGCGTAACGGCAGCGCGCACCGCATCGTCGGTAATATGCACATTGTGGTGCTCCGCGTAGCGGGATTTCAGGCCACGCAGCATCAGGCAGGCGGTATCGTCGTCAGGCTCGTCAACCTTCACCATCTGGAAACGGCGCTCCAGCGCCGCATCGCGCTCAAAATACTGTTTGTACTCGCTCCACGTCGTCGCGGCGATGGTGCGCAGTTCGCCCCGGGCGAGAGCCGGTTTCAGCAGGTTGGCTGCATCGGCTCCACCCGCCTGGTTGCCCGCGCCAATGATGGTATGCGCTTCATCAATAAACAGCAGAATCGGCACAGGCGACTGCTGCACCGCATCAATGACGTTTTTCAGCCGCTGTTCGAACTCCCCTTTCACGCCCGCACCGGCCTGCAGCAGGCCGAGGTCAAGGGTGCGCAGGATCACCAATTTGAGGGATTCAGGAACGTTGCCCTCGGCAATACGCAACGCCAGCCCCTCAACCAGTGCCGTTTTGCCGACACCCGGCTCGCCGACCAGAATCGGGTTATTTTTGCGGCGACGAGAGAGGATATCCACCATCTGGCGGATTTCGGTGTCACGGCCAAACACAGGATCGATCTTCCCTTCCTTCGCTTTGGCGGTGACATCAAGGGTGAATTTATCCAGCGCGTTCTGCAGCGCAGGGCTGAGTTCACCCTCTTTTACTTCTGTACCCACAGGACGCCCAACGAACTCCACTTCTCCACCATGGCTTTGCGCCAGTTCCGCTTCCTGCTGCACTTCCGGACGTTCATCTGACTGTGCATCGAGCAAAGGCCGCAAGCGCTCAAGCTGGCTCTGACCAAGCGTTAACAGCGGCCAAAGGCCATCACAACGTGCCAGTTTTGGCTTCTCCACCAGGGCCATCAGCAGGTGGACGCTGCGAATGTGCTCTTCGCCATTGAGTGAGGCAAGTAGCCAGGCCTGCTGCATCAGAGTCTGGATGTCCTCAGAGAGCTGGGGCCGTTGGCGCACCGAGCGCGGCTGTTTATCCAGCCAGGCCAGCAAATCCTGCCAGATGCCATCCATATCCCATTCATAGCGACGCGCCAGCACCGTCAGGTCACCTTCCCC
This sequence comes from Enterobacter sp. 01-M-03-SI-ECC, assembly GCF_047530215.1. Lineage (NCBI taxonomy): Bacteria > Pseudomonadati > Pseudomonadota > Gammaproteobacteria > Enterobacterales > Enterobacteriaceae > Enterobacter > Enterobacter sp. 01-M-03-SI-ECC. The sequence goes on along the minus strand of NZ_JBLKDA010000002.1, from coordinate 109,990 downwards.
CTGCTCCAAGAGCTTCAGCAGCCAGTGCTCAGGCAGAATTTCGGCATGGGCACGGGTCTGACAGAGCGAAGCTGCGCCTTCCATCGCTCGGGCACAGTAAGGGTTCAGACGACGTAACAGGATGGCTGGATTTTCCATGAGATTCTCTCTTTGTCGGTTCCTGGGCACGCTACCGCCCCTCGCTGTTCACCAAAGCGCATAAGGTCAGGCAGGCAGATTGTTTTTTTCTTTGCTGAGTACCCGCATCTCAGGCACTCAGCAAAAAACTGCGGACAGGAAAAACCTGCCCGCATGAGGATTACGCCGTGGCGCGTTCGTTCCAGGAATCGGAATGAATGATGTTGCCGTCTTTGTAGGTCCAGGTGATTTTTTCGTAACGCAGTTCAACGCGCTCGAGGTGGTTGTGCTTCTCTTTAGAAGGATCCTTGATGTCATACATTTCAGGATTCACCTTCACGACCTTCACGTTTTCCAGTTTGGTGTTGAAGTACTCCACTTCCTGACCCGCGTCGTTGATTTTGTACCACTTGAATTCAGCGGATTTCAGGGTCTGACCGGTGGTCACCGCCTTGTACAGGTAAGGGCTGGAGGAGTCGATCTCCTTGGTAAACAGGAACGGCGTGTGGATACGGGTGCCGGTCAGCTTGCCGGTGTTGTTATCGGTCGGGATGTACAGGTTATGCTCCTGAGCCACCACTTCGATGCTGCCTTCACGGTCCTGAACGTCTACAGACCCTTTAATGTCCGCACCGCCGTCGTCCTTCAGCCAAAGATAAACAGGAATTGCCATGGAATTACTCTCCATTTAATTGTGATGCGCCATCATCCTGCGATGGCGCCGGGTGTTTGCCGGGTATCTGACAGGCGTTCGCCTGCGGTACCAGACTGATTTCGACACGTCGGTTGAGCGCTCGCCCTTCCGGTGTGTCATTGGTTGCGACAGGACGGCTCTCGCCATAGCCCTGTACCGCAAAACAGCTTTCCGGCACGTCGCCGGTATCTCGCATCCAGTTGCGTACCGCTTCGGCACGTTTCAGAGACAGCGTCTGGTTTAATTGCGGATTGCCGGTGTTATCGGTGTGACCAGACACGACAATCAGCCAGCCCGGCTTGGCCTTAACCCCCACCAGGGAGTTGACCAGCATTTTGGTAGAACCGGCTTTCAGCAAGAACTTGCCGGAATCGAACAGCGACATGCTGTCGAGGCGTACAATTTTCGGTGCCGGCTTGGGTTTCAGCTGCGGTTTTGGAGGCTCCGGCACATAGGAGCGGATCGCTTCCAGTACCGGCATCCGCAGGCGTTCTCCCTGATAAAGCCCCAGGCCCAGCCGGGCCGGTACGCCATTACGCGCCAGGTCATCCAGCAGTGCCGCATCTTCGCGGAGGACCGCAACAGCGGCAGACTTCGGGCCGTAGTTATCCATGGCAATGCTGTCGTAACGGGCAATATCGAAGCTCACGCGATGAAGGAGTTGGCGATTGTTCCAGCCACTGCTGAGCAGTGCGGCGATAGCCGCGACGGTGAAAAGGCCAAGGGCACAGCGCCAGGTGCGGGCTCGGGGCGTGAGCCCGCATCCCTCCGGTAGCTGCGGCAGGATAAAATCCGGGAAGGGTGAAATCACCGTACTGTCCGTGCCCACTGGATGCCAGTCGGTCACCTGCTGAATGGCGGTATGACGCGACAACCACGCCGTCCAGGCCGATGACGCCAGGCTCCCGGCAAGAATCGGTCCCATTCCCCACAACACCGCTGCGGGTGCAATGGCGGGCATATCAGGATCCTCATCCATAAATACCGACTGGACGTGGTGATGGAACCAGTTCATCAAGCTATTCATCAGCACCTGCTGCTGCATCACAGGCGCACCGCCGGTGGTCACCCACGCGGAGATCGAACAAGGTGCGTTCGATTCACGCCAGACCCTCATCCCTTCGCCTGGTATAGCCGCCTGCCAGAGCATGTCATTCGTCATTGCGCTGCCAACCTGACCATTCAGAATCAAAGGCACAGAATGACCTGTCTCCTTACGCAGTTGGCCGATCTGCCAGCGCAGGGCCAGCAGACGGCTGGTAAGCCCCTCGCTATCAACATGCTTTTGCGGGCAAACACTGACCATCACCGACAGCTGACGGCCCCAGTCAGGTCGCAGCCACAGGATCTGCCGGACTACCTGATCGAGATCCTGATGATCCTCAACGCGGATCCAACACCCTTGCGTGACGGTGAGTACCGGTGACGACTGAGGCCAGGTTAGCGCCAGATCGCCGCAAACCAGCACCACGGGTTGACGGTAAGTTGCATCGGGAAGGTCGTCCAGATGTAAGAAGACGTCATGCTCCGCACGACGACTGGCGACATACCAGAACGCGACGATAAGCCCGAGCATCGCCAGCAGCGCGAACGCCGAAACCAGTCGGGATACCGGCAGAAACCCTAAGCAGACCACCGCACTTAACAGGGCAGCCCACAGCGCAATCCCGCGCTGTTGTGCAGGACTCATTTTACGACTCCCGGCAACAGGTTCTGCACCATCTGATCGAGCCAGCGATCCAGCCCCCACCAGAGCGCGGCAAGAATAATCACGCTTAGCCCAATGCGTACGGGCCATGATTCCAGCCACCCGCCCATTCCCCGTCCGGCACGGCTTTCGGCCAACACAGGCTGAGACGGCGGATAGCTGAACGGAGTGACCCGTTCACTCAGCGCCGTGACGAGCTTCTGACGCTCCGGATCGTTTAGCGAGCGGAAGTTCCCCATAAAACCCAGCATCATCACTCGCTGGAAGCAGGTCAGGACGGCAATATCTGGCGCTGGCTCACGCAGCACATCGCGCATCCGATCGCACAGCGTGTCACCGGCATCCATCGTGCCGAGAAAATGCCCCTGCAGCGGTATGTCGTACCACTGCACACAGGCGTCATCCTCCACACCGCGACCTTTGACCGCTTCATCAAGCAAGGCGCATTGTGCAGTGAGGATATGTTCACAGCTGGCCTCATCCAGTTCACTGGCTTTCAGCTCACGCTGAACGCGCTCCACATCAGCGATACAGCGCTCCCACAGGGCCCGACCTTCTCCTTCCTGAAACTGCGGGCCATGACGAAGGCTAATAACCTGAAGCCAGGTATCCTGCAGTAAAGCATCAATATCCACCGGCACCGCAGTGCCATGTTTACGTTCATTCATGTTCTCAGTACCGCAAAGAGTTCAAGTTCAGGCTCGCCAAGCATGCCCGGGACGTAAAACATGCATGTTCCGCTCTGGAGCATTTCTGTCGCCAATGGATGAGAGAGATCGAGACTGAAATACTGATTTTCCAGGCGCAGTGGAATGGCAGCAGGAACATGCCGCAGCGGCATTAACGGCACGCCCACACGGGACGAGTTGACGATCCCCCGCACATGGTCGGGACTGCCCACCTTACACTGGCGTGGAAACTGTTCCTGCAGTTGGGCAACAGGTATGGGTGAACGCACGGAAAGGTAGTAATCGGCCCCTTCACGCAGACGGGGGTCATGCAGACGCGCCTGCCAGAAGTGCAGCCGTGGGTCATAGTCAAGTGACAGCGCAACCACGCGGGACGGCAGGCTGGCTTCAAGCAGATCGCCAAGCAAATCAAACATCGGCGGAAACACCGCATTAAGTTGCTCATGATGCCAGGCCGGTATGGCACTCACCTGATGCTCCAGAGAGAAGGTCAGCAGGCTTCCGGCCAGGCGAGAAAGTTCCGGATACAGGCGTTCCGGCGGGCTTTGCAGGTTACGCTGGAACTGGCCAAGCACGGGTTCGGCACTGTTCAGCGCGTTAAGCAGCCAAAAAAGTGACACATCAGCCACGGCGAAGTCAGCCATGCGTTCATTGCTTTCACGACGCATTGCCATAAGCCGGCAGAGGCGAGTTCGCAACTGGGTCATCAGCTGTTCCAGCTGGGTAACCAGCCAACGGCTGCCCTGGATAGCCAGCAGAGGCGGGAGGAATGTCTCATCTATTTGCCATGAACCCTGCGAGTCTTGCTGCAGTCGGGCGACCGGACACGTCAGATAATCACTGTTGTTCTGATGGTCAAAACGCAGCGTCAGTTCAGGATGCATCACGGCAATCTGACGGGTATCCTCCCCAAAAGTATTGCGTACATCTCGCCAGTGCTGACGATATCGCACCGGACGCTCAGCGACTTCATCGGGCTTCAGGCAGTTACCGCCGTTCGCCCGCAGCAGCGGGAGTGCCAGCACTACCGTCACCGCCTGCGATTCGCTTTCAAGCGACAGGACCGGTGGCAGCAAATCAGCGTTGTCAGTGTCAATCAGCGTACCGTCCTGGAAACGAACGTGCAGATGACGCGCCTGAATACGTCCAAGCTTGAGGGCGTCCGGTTCAAAGACAGCATCAATGACTCCCCAGGGACAGGAGAGCCCCAGCCGGGCAATACATTCGGCAGACCAGGCCGCATACGCGACCTGTTGCTGAAAATGCTGGGGAGAGACCATAATGCCCCTGCCCCATAACGGTTGTTCCGTTTTCATCAGCTTCCTGCCTGTTTTACGATTTCGCTTTCGGCATCTGGGAAACCAGCGACAGGTTGACGTCCATGCCTTCAACCTGGAAGTGCGGGATCGCGTACAGCTTCACGCGGAAGAAGCCCGGGTTGTCTTCAATATCTTCAACGACCACTTTCGCATCACGCAGTGGGTGAGACGCCTGCAGTTCGTCTCCCGGATCGATCATTTCGGTGACCAGGCTGCGGACCCAGGTATTTAGCTCCAGTTCAAGCAGTCGGCGATCCTTGGTGGTACCGATGTTTTCGCGCTGAATCAGCTTCAGGTAATGGGCGATACGCGACAGCAGGAAGATGTACGGCAGACGCGCGTTGATGCGGCTGTTAGCCGTTGCATCCGCGGTGTCATAGAGCGCCGGTTTCTGAGTGGAGTTGGCCGAGAAGAAGCAGGCGTAGTCGCGGTTTTTGTAGTAGGACAACGGAATGAAGCCCAGATTCGCGAATTCGAATTCACGCGTTTCAGGGATCATCACCTCGCTCGGGATTTTTACCTGATTGCCGGTCCCCAGGTCATACAGATGAATAGGCAGATCCTGCACCGCACCGCCGGCCTGCGGCCCACGGATTTGTACGCACCAGCCATTATTGATAAAGCTGCGCACCATGTTGGAGGCGAAGGCGAACGATGCATTGGTCCACAGATATTTGTCGTGATCCGGGCCTTTGACTTCTTCGACATAGTTGAAGCTGCGAACCGGAACGGTATCCGGGCCATACGGTAAACGTCCCAGCACGCGCGGCATCACCAGACCAATGTAGCGAGCGTCGTCCGTATCGCGGAACGATTTCCACTTGATGTACTCGGCGCGGTCAAAATAGTTACCAATATCTTTAATCGCAGCAACGTCTTCCATAGATTCTTTCAGGAAGAATTTCGGACCCGCCGAGCCAATAAACGGCATGTGTGCAGCCGCAGACACTTTAGAGATGTTGCGCAGCAGCGCGACATCCTGCGCTGAAGCATCGAACTCGTAAGCGGAAATCAGTGCCGCAATCGGCTCGCCGCCTGGGGTGTCATATTCATCAATGTAGGTGTGTTTATACAGACCGCTCTGGACGATTTCCGGGCTGTCTTCAAAGTCCTGGCGCAGGTCTTCTTTAGACATACTCAGCAGCTCAATTTTCACGTTCTGACGAAAATCTGTTTTATCAACCAGCGACTTCACCCCGCGCCACAGGCTTTCAACCGCCTGAAACTCTTCATGGTGCATAACCGCGTCCAGCTGGCGGCTGATCTGGTAATCGAGCTCAGCGATGTGGTGGTCTATCAGGCTTTTATCCAGTTTTTCGACCTTTGAGCCGGCTTTGGTCAGGCATTCCAGAAAGACCTGCATACCGGCAGTCAGACGCTCATCGGCGGTCGCATCTGACATCGCCTGAGCATCTTGCCAGATGTCCAGCGCGCTCAGCTCGGAGACAGGGCTCAGATTAATTTTCTCAAAAAGAGAGGCGTAAACCCCACCCGCAGCGGGACGTTCCAGCACCACGCTTTCACCGCCAGTAATATTATTTTGTACAGACATGAGCATTCCTTGATGAATCCGTTAAAACAGCCTGATGATTAAGGTTTTTTTTGTGCCAGTGCTGAGAGCTCATTTCGCAGTTCAGCACTAAGCGACTGGTCCAGAACGATTTTTTCCAGCTCTTTTCGGAAAGTCTGGTTATCCAACAGGTTAGCCTTAAGATCGCGAAGCAAGTTGCGCATCGCCAGCATCGCTTTGAGCTGCGGTATCTGGGCCGCTACCTGCTCTGGCGTGAAATCTTTCATGCTCTGGAAAGTGAGCTGAATGTTGTCCTCACCACCATCGTCAGACAGCGTATTTTTAACAGCCAGATTAACTTTTGGGGAATATTCGGAAAGAACGCTATCAAAATTATTTTTGGTGATGCTAATCTTTTCGCGCTCAGATATTGCCGCAGAGTCCTGTCCATTGCTGAAATCACCCGCAACCAGTAATTTCAGCGGTAATTCCATTTTCTTGCTTGCCCCGCCTGTATGCAGGTCAAGCTTGAGGTTAATACGTGCCTTCGGCACTTCATTCTGAAAACTGTCAGCCATCTCTTCATCCCTCATTGATTTGCTACGGCAACTTCACGGTATCGTTCTTCATGCGCAATATTAGAATAATGATCGACATAAAATCAAATACGCAGATCTTTTATCCGAGATAAGAAATTTCTTAAGAATTTTCCACTAAAAGATTATGGCAAATTACCCTGCCACCTTAGAAAAAGACACTGCTTTTGGTATGCAAACCGAGTATTTATCTCGAAAAAATGATCAAAGGCAGTTAGACCCAGAAAAAGGTATCTTATATTGATTTGCATCAAGATAATGAAACCAAAAATCATAAATGGACTGAGATTTAACATTACAGAATGAGAAAAAGAAGATACCTGCAAATAATGATGACAAGCCGAACCATTGATGGATAAAATAAAACATAAGAATATTCACACGGAATTTTCCTATCCGAGAATGTAGAATCGATAAATAACATTCTTAATGTGGAGAATAAGTTCGGAATTAACTCCCTGCTTTTTCCTATTAACGCCTTGATTAACAGATGGCCTGCCTCCCTTGCCCATGCAGAGAGAAGGCACTGACAGCCAGTGATGATAAAATCCGTTAAATCAAACACCTCCAGAGTCGCCGCTTTTTTAATCAAAAACGAGCAATAGCACATATCGTATAACGGTGCTACATTACGCCGCCCACCCAAATCAGCAGTGGACAGGCAACGCCGTAAAGTTCGGTAAAGCCTGCAACCATCACCTTGAAGAACGGTCTTATCGGCACGTCGTATCGCAAACTCTGCGCTACCTTTACAGGCTTCACATAGGTTTCACTATCTTGTCTCAATCCCAATTTCAACGTGCGTTCTTACACCCACGTTACTGGTTTACATGGTTTGGTCTTGGCGTTCTCTGGCTGCTGGTTCAACTTCCGTACCCTGTCCTGCGATTGCTGGGGTCGAAACTGGGCAGCGTTTCCCGCGTTTTCCTGAAACGTCGCGAATCCATCGCGCGTAAAAATATCGAGCTGTGTTTTCCACAGTACAATGCCGAAGAGCGCGAAAAACTCATCGCTGAAAACTTCAAGTCTATCGGCATGGCGCTGCTTGAAACCGGCATGGCCTGGTTCTGGCCAGATGAGCGTGTCCGCAAGTGGTTTGACGTCGAAGGGCTGGATAACCTTAAACGCGCGCAGTTGCAAAAACGCGGCGTGATGGTTGTCGGCGTTCACTTTATGTCGCTGGAGCTGGGCGGCCGCGTGATGGGGCTTTGCCAGCCAATGATGGCAACTTACAGACCGCACAACAGCGCGCTCATGGAGTGGGTGCAGACCCGTGGCCGCATGCGTTCCAATAAGGCGATGATCAGCCGTAATAACCTGCGCGGTATGGTCGGTGCTCTCAAGAAAGGAGAGGCCGTCTGGTTTGCTCCCGATCAGGATTATGGACGTAAAGGCAGCAGCTTTGCGCCATTCTTTGCGGTGAAAGACGTGGCGACGACGAACGGTACCTTTGTCATTTCACGTCTGTCGGGTGCCTCAATGCTGACCGTGACGATGGTGAGAAAAGCAGATAAATCAGGCTATCGTCTGCACATCTCCCCTGAGATGGCTAACTACCCGGAAAACGAATGCGAAGCCGCGGCGTTTATCAATAAGGTCATCGAAACGGAAATCATGCGTGCGCCAGAGCAGTATCTGTGGATGCATCGTCGATTCAAAACCCGCCCTCTTGGCGAAGCCTCGCTCTATATGTAGGCCCTTCATGAAGGTTAGTTTCGCTAAGAAACTAACCTTTTCAATCACCTGACAAGCCATTGAGAAACTCGCTTTCATTGCGTCGCCCAAAGTGAATTTATTGCGATGCGAAATTAAACTGTCGCCGTTCCACGACACTCGTAAGTGACGGAAATTATTTAAAAAAATCCCTCTTGTCACCCCTCATTTTTAGGCGTACATTAGCGCCGTCTGGCAACAGGAAAGCACAGAATTCTGAGCTGGTGTTAACGGCGTAACGGGAAAATTCTCATTTCCGTTTTGACCGGATTCCAGTTCTCTATAATCAGGTGGACTCTGTTTTTAAATGCGTACCACAAGATACGCGGAGCGATGAAACGTGAAATATTTCTTTATGGGCATTTCGGTGATTGTTTTAGTCTGGGCCGGAACCTTTGCCCTGATGATCTAGTGAAGAACATGCAGTCAAAAAAAGGAGCCGATGGCTCCTTTTTTTATGTCATGACGACGCGGGATTGTCAGCCACGCTTTTCGAGGAGAGGAGCCCGTCGGCGCGGAACATACTCTTGATGCCCCTGACCGCCTGACGAATACGGTCGCTGTTTTCAATCAGGGCAAACCGCACATGGGTGTCGCCATAATCACCAAAGCCAATGCCCGGCGATACGCATACCTTCGCATCCTGCAACAGCTTCTTGGCAAACTCCAGCGATCCCATCGCCGCGTACGGCTCCGGAATTTTCGCCCAGACGTACATGGACGCTTTCGGCATTTCCACCATCCAGCCCGCCTCATGCAGCCCTTTTACCAGCACGTCGCGGCGACGCTTATACTGCGCGGCAATTTCGTGAACGCACTGCTGATCGCCTTCCAGGGCAGCGATAGCCGCGACCTGCAGCGGCGTGAAGGTACCGTAGTCGTGATAACTCTTAATGCGCGCCAGTGCACTCACCAGCGTTTTGTTACCCACCATAAAGCCAATACGCCAGCCCGCCATGTTGTAGCTTTTCGACAGGGTAAAGAACTCGACCGCCACGTCACGCGCGCCCGGGACCTGCATAATGGACGGGGCTTTCCAGCCGTCGTAGACGATGTCAGCATAGGCTAAATCGTGAACCACCAGCACGTCATAACGCTTGGCCAGGGCGACGACCTTCTCGAAGAAGTCGAGCTCCACGCACTGCGCCGTTGGGTTCGACGGGAAACCGAGGATCATCATCTTGGGTTTCGGATAGCTTTCGCGAATCGCACGTTCCAGCTCGTTAAAGAAATCGACGCCTTCCACCAGCGGCACGGAGCGGACCTGCGCCCCGGCAATCACCGCACCGTAGATGTGGATCGGGTAGCTTGGATTTGGCACCAGCACCGTATCGCCATGATCCAGCGTGGCGAGCATCAGATGTGCCAGCCCCTCTTTCGAGCCGATGGTGACAATCGCTTCACTTTCCGGATCGATATCTACCTGATAGCGATCCTGATACCAGCGCGAGATCGCGCGACGTAACCTGGGAATGCCGCGAGAGGTGGAGTAGCCGTGCGTATCCGGGCGCTGGGCAACCGTACAGAGCTTCTCAACGATATGCGGTGGCGTGGGGCCGTCTGGGTTACCCATGCTGAAATCGATAATGTCTTCGCCGCGCCGACGCGCAGCCATCTTCAGTTCAGCAGTGATATTAAAAACGTAAGGGGGGAGACGATCGATACGCGTAAAACGGCGTTCAGGACTGAATTCAGCCATAGATTCCTCAGATTAACGTTAGCGCCCGGACCGTCCGAGCGACGCTGCCACCGATGTGGCATGTTTAGAAAATAACCTGAAAAAAATCATGCTGTCGAGAGGGAAGTGAAAAAAAAGCGCTCGTCTGAAAACCGGAACCCTGCCGCCCGGAAAAGCGGAAGCCCCTGTTTCGGGAGCGGCTTTATGATATCCGTTATTTAACAGGGTGATATCAACCCAGTTACCTGACGATGTGCCGCCAGGAAAAAATCGGGACGCATCAGTCGTCGCCAGATAATCCCCTTTGACAATTATGGTTTTTCCTCATTTCATAAACCTGACGGATAGCTGGTCATCACGCGCCAGGTTTTTTATCATGGTTCTTTCCCGTTTTCCCAGGTTTCCTCGTGCACGAAATATTCACTATGCTGCTGGCGGTTTTTGACCGTGCAGCATTAATGCTGATTTGCCTGTTCTTCCTTATTCGCATTCGCCTGTTTCGCGAGCTGTTGCACAAATCAGCCCACTCGCCAAAGGAGCTGCTGGCCGTTACCGCCATCTTCTCGCTGTTCGCCCTGTTCAGCACCTGGTCCGGCGTGCCGGTAGAGGGTTCGCTGGTTAACGTGCGCATTATCGCCGTTATGTCCGGCGGGATTTTGTTTGGCCCATGGGTCGGCGTTATCACCGGCCTGATTGCCGGGACGCACCGCTACCTTATTGATATCGGTGGCGTCACGGCGGTGCCGTGCTTTATCACCAGCATTATCGCCGGTGTGCTTTCAGGCTGGATCGGCCGCAAAATCCCGAAAAAACAGCGCTGGCGCGCCGGGATCGTCGCAGGCATGGCGTGCGAAACGCTGACCATGATCCTGGTCGTCGTCTGGGCGCCGACCACCGCCCTGGGGCTGGATATCGTCTCGAAAATCGGTATTCCGATGATCCTGGGCAGCGTGTGCATCGGTTTTATCGTGCTGCTGGTGCAGAGCGTTGAAGGGGAAAAAGAGGCCAGCGCCGCCCGTCAGGCCAAGCTGGCGCTGGACATCGCCAACAAAACGCTGCCGCTTTTCCGCCACGTTAACGCGGAATCGCTGCGTCAGGTTTGCGAGATCATTCGCCACGACATCCACGCAGACGCCGTCGCCATCACCAATATCGATCGCGTGCTGGCCTACGTTGGCGTTGGCGAGCACAACTATCGCGACAACGATGACACCATTAGCCCGACCACCCGACAGGCGATTAATTACGGTAAAATCATCATTAAAAACAATGATGAAGCCCACCGAACGCCGGAAATCCACTCCATGCTGGTGATCCCGCTGTGGGAGAAAGGCGTCGTGACGGGCACGCTGAAAATTTATTACTGTCACGCGCATCAGATCACCTCCTCCCTGCAGGAGATGGCGATTGGCCTGTCGCAGATCATCTCCACCCAGCTTGAGGTTTCCCGTGCAGAACAGCTGCGTGAGATGGCAAATAAGGCAGAGCTGCGCGCGCTGCAGAGCAAAATCAATCCCCATTTCCTGTTTAACGCCCTGAACGCCATCTCCTCGTCCATCCGGCTTAATCCGGACACCGCGCGCCAGCTCATTTTTAACCTGTCGCGCTATCTGCGCTACAACATCGAGCTGAAGGATGACGAGCAGATCGACATCAAAAAAGAGCTGTATCAGATCAAGGACTACATCGCCATTGAGCAGGCGCGCTTTGGCGACAAGCTCACGGTCATTTACGATATTGATGAAGAGGTTAACTGCGTGATCCCAAGCCTGCTCATTCAGCCGCTGGTCGAAAACGCGATTGTTCATGGTATTCAGCCCTGTAAAGGCAAAGGCGTTGTCACCATCAGCGTTACCGAAAGCGGCAACCGCGTGCGTATTGCCGTGCGCGATACCGGCCACGGAATTGATCCCAACGTCATTGAACGCGTGGAGTCTAACGAGATGCCGGGAAATAAAATCGGCCTGCTGAACGTGCATCATCGGGTCAAGCTGCTTTACGGCGACGGACTGCATATTCAGCGTCTTGAACCGGGCACCGAAATTGCTTTTTATGTCCCGAACGAGCGCTCTCCCATTCATTCGCCAACATCACTGTTGCCCCAGGTGGAGTAGCCCATGAAAGTTATCATCGTAGAAGATGAATTCCTGGCCCAGCAGGAGCTCACCTGGCTTATCAACACCCACAGCCAGATGGAGATTGTGGGCACCTTTGATGACGGTCTGGACGTGCTGAAGTTTTTGCAGCATAACCGGGTCGACGCCATTTTCCTGGATATTAATATCCCGTCGCTGGATGGCGTACTGCTGGCGCAAAACATCAATCAGTTCGCCCACAAGCCGTTTATTGTTTTCGTTACCGCCTGGAAAGAGCACGCCGTAGAGGCCTTCGAGCTGGAGGCGTTTGACTATATTCTTAAGCCTTACCAGGAATCGCGGATTGTCAGCATGCTGCAAAAGCTGGAGGCCGCATGGCAGCAGCAGAATGCCCCTGCCAGCGCCAGCCCAACGGTACGGGAAAACGACACCATTAATCTGGTCAAGGATGAGCGCATCATCGTGACGCCGGTTAATGATATCTACTATGCCGAAGCCCATGAAAAGATGACGTTTGTCTATACGCGGCGGGAATCTTACGTGATGGCGATGAACATCACCGAGTTTTGCAGCAAGCTGCCGACGGCACACTTTTTCCGCTGCCACCGCTCGTTCTGCGTGAATTTAAATAAGATCCGCGAGATCGAACCGTGGTTTAACAACACCTATATTTTGCGTCTGAAGGATCTGGATTTTCAGGTGCCGGTGAGCCGCAGCAAGGTGAAAGAGTTCCGTCAGCTGATGCACCTGTAAAGCAAAAGCCCTCTCCCGCGGGAGAGGGCCAGGCGTCAGAGGATTTGACCGAGAACCTGGCGCAGATGGGCGCCCGAGCCCAGCAGGCCAGGGTTGTCATGCACGATCAGATACACCGGGATGTCCTGCACGTAGCTTCTGAAACGCCCTTTATCTTCAAACCCGCCGCGGAAGCCCGAGGCTTTAAAGAAGTCGAGGAAGCGCGGCACGATCCCGCCCGCAATATAGACCCCGCCGAAGGTGCCCAGCGTCAGCGCCAGGTTGCCGCCGAAGCGTCCCATGATCACGCAGAACAGCGACAGGGCACGACGGCAGTCAATGCAGCTGTCCGCCAGCGCGCGTTCGGTGACGTCTTTCGGCTGCAGATTTTCCGGCAGACGACCGTCTGATTTCACAATCGCCCGGTACAGGTTCACCAGCCCCGGACCAGAAAGGACGCGCTCGGCGGAGACGTGGCCGATCTCAGCGCGTAACTCTTCGAGGATAATGCCCTCTTCTTCGCTGTTTGGCGCAAAGTCAACGTGGCCGCCCTCGCCCGGCAGGCTCACCCAGCGCTGCGCGACATGCACCAGATGCGAAACGCCCAGACCGGTGCCGGCCCCGTAAACCGCAATCGGCTTGCCTTCAACCGGTTCAGCGCCGCCAAACTGGATCAGATGCTCCGGCTTCAGCATCGGGATCGCCATGGACACCGCGGTGAAGTCGTTGATGATTTCGAGATGCGCAAAGCCGAGGTTTTTTTTCATCTCGGCGATGGAGAATGCCCAGGTATGGTTGGTCATGGCGACCCAGTCGCCGGTTATCGGGCAGGCAATGGCGATGCAGCCATCTTCGACGCTGACCTGATGCTCGTCCAGATAGACGCGGACAACGGCCTCAAGGCTCGGATAATCCAGCCCGGAGTAGGTTTTCGCCCGGGAAATTTCACCGCTATTTACATCGCATAGTGCGAGGCGCGCGTTCGTGCCGCCCACATCGCCTACCAAAGCATACTTTGTCATTCTTCTACTGCTCCGCTAAAGTCAGAATAAATCTTTGGGACACTGTAAATTCAAGGCGTGATAACAACAACGACCGGAAGGTGAATGCCCATGGATTATCGATCTTCGTCACAGAATAACTTTACCGTTTCAGCACCTTTTGCACTATTGCCATAAAGCTTAATGTGCAAAGTAACGTAATACCGTTTTGTACAAGGAAATCATCATGCTCCACCCGCGAGCCAGAACCATGCTGTTGCTGGCGATTCCGGCGCTCATCATTGGCGTGGCCTCAAGCCTGGCGCTTATCGTCGTGATGAAAGTCGCGTCGGTGCTACAAAGCCTGTTATGGACAGCGCTACCGGCCAGACTGGGCGCCACCGCTGACTCGCCTGCCTGGATTGTTATGATGCTGACGCTGACCGGGATTGCGGTGGGCCTGGCGATCCGTTTCAGTCCCGGCCATGCTGGCCCCGATCCGGCACAGGAACCGCTGATTGGCGCCCCGGTTGCCCCCTCGGCACTGCCAGGGCTTATCATCGCGTTGATTCTGGGCCTGGCCGGCGGCGTTAGTCTGGGGCCCGAGCATCCGATTATGGCGGTGAATATTGGCCTGGCGGTTTTCCTCGGTTCGCGCATATTGCCGCGGGTCAGCGCGCTGGACTGGACCATTCTCGCCTCCGCAGGCACCATCGGGGCGCTTTTCGGCACGCCCGTTGCGGCGGCACTGATCTTCTCTCAGACGCTCAGCAGCAATAATGACGTCCCGCTGTGGGATAAACTCTTTGCGCCGCTGATGGCCGCAGCCGCTGGCGCGTTGACGACCAGCCTGTTTTTTCATCCTCATTTTTCACTCTCGCTCCCCCACTACGGCCAGATGCAAATCGCCGATATTTTCAGCGGCGCCATCGTCGTCGCGATCGCCATCGCGCTGGGGATGGTGGCGGTATGGTGCCTTCCACGCCTGCACCGGCTGGTGCATAAACTCAGGCACCCGGTGCTGATTTTGGGGGCCGGCGGTTTGACCCTCGGCATTTTAGGAGCGATCGGCGGGACGGTGACGCTGTTCAAAGGTCTGGACGAGATGCAGCAGCTGGCCTTCAGCCAGGTGTTTAGCGTCTCTGACTATCTGCTGTTTGCCGTAATTAAGCTGGCCGCGCTGGTGGTGGCGGCAGCCTGCGGGTTCCGCGGTGGGCGCATCTTCCCGGCGGTGTTTGTCGGCGTGGCGCTGGGCCTGATGCTGCACGAGCATGTCGATGCGGTTCCGGCGGCAATTACCGTCTCCTGCTCGATTCTCGGGCTGGTGCTGGTGGTCACGCGCGACGCGTGGCTCAGCCTGTTTATGGCCGCCGTGGTGGTTCCGGATACCACCCTCATCCCGTTACTTTGCATCGTGATGTTGCCCGCCTGGCTCCTGCTGGCGGGCAAACCGATGATGATGGCCTGGCGAAACGACAAATAATCAGGCGTTATTGCGCGCTTCCAGCGCTTTGGTGAGCGCGCCCAGCAGCGGCGGGATGTCGGATTTCGGCAGCATGACCTCGATCAGCGAAAGCCGCTCGTGGTGCGCCACTTTTTCAAGCACGTCCGCCAGCTGCTCCGCTTCACTGACCCGCCAGCACTGGGCCTGAGGATCAAGGCTAAGAGCCTGCGGGATTTGCGTCCAGTTCCACAGCGCGATGTCGTTATACCGCTGCTCCGGCCCGTGGATCGCCCTTTCCACCGTGTACCCTTCGTTGTTAAGGACCAGAATGATGGGGCGCTGTTTATCCCGCAGCATCGAGCCAAGCTCCTGGATGGTGAGTTGCGCCGCGCCATCACCCGTCAGCACAATCACGCGCCGGTTCGGGCAGGCGGTTTGCGCGCCAAACGCCGCCGCCAGCGTGTAGCCGATCGATCCCCACAGGGGCTGGACGATAAAATTCACGTCAGCCGGAAGACGCAGGTCGATCGCGCCGAAGGCCGAGGTGCCCTGATCCGCAAGAATAATGTCCCCCGGGCGGATAAACGTCTGCAGCGTTTTCCAGAAATTCTCCTGCGTCAGCAAGCCATCCGGCTGCGGATAGGCCATCGCACCCTGAGGGGACGGCAACGGCGTACCGTGCACGTGCTGTTTAGACAGCTCCACCAGCGTTTCAATCGCCTGAAGCATGGGGATGCCGGTAAACCAGACGTCACCGACGCGTGAGGCATGAGGCTGGACCTCTATCGTTTGCGCCGGGGTGAGCTTATGGGTGAAACCGGCCGTCAGGGTATCGGTAAATCGCGTGCCGATGCATAAGACCGTATCTGCCCCTTCAATCGCCTCTTTTACCGCGCTGGCGCTCGCCGAACCGCTGTAGGTGCCGTAAAAACCGGCGTGACGTTCGTCAAATATGCCTTTGCCCATCAGCATGGTGGCGTGCGCCATCGGCACCTCCTTGACCCATTTCTGTAGGGCATGCTTAAGGCCATGGCGAAGGACAAGGAAATCGGCCAGCAGCGCAGTTCGCTTGCTCATGGCCAGCTTGCTCTCTGCGGCATCCCGAAACGCCTTCAGGCAGGCGGTGTCGGCATGGGCGTGCCTGAGCGTGAGAGCGTTTACAGGCGGGGTGGCGGCCTTTTTCGCCACGTCGGCGGGGAGCATCAGATAGCCGGGGCGACGCTCCCGGAGCATAGTTGTTAATACCCGATCAATCTCATAGCAGGCGTTTTGCTCGGTCAGGATCGCCTGTGCAACGGTGACCGGCTCGCTCATATGGTAGAAATGACGAAACTCACCGTCTCCCAGCGTATGGTGCAGCAGCTCACCTCGTTGCTGAGCCGCCGTGCCCGGCGCGCCCACAATATGCAGTACCGGAACGTGCTCGGCATAGCTGCCCGCAATGCCGTTCATCGCGCTTAACTCTCCTACGCCAAATGTCGTCAGCAGCGCGGCGAAGCCCTTGCATCGGGCATATCCGTCCGCGGCATAAGAAGCATTTAACTCGTTGGCACAGCCCACCCAACAGATATCCGGGCTGTCTATTACATGGTCGAGAAACTGCAGGTTATAGTCGCCCGGCACGCCAAAAAGATGATCGGTTCCACAATCTCTTAGGCGGTCCAGCAGGTAATCGGCGACGCAGTATGGGGTACGCATGAACAGGTATCCTTCTAATGTTTGACCTCACCTTGAGTATTAAATAAGCGTGATGGCTGTCCAGAATTGGCGACAAGAAGGGCATGGAAAGAATGCTTTACAAAAAAGGCTGCGCTATGCTGCTTTTTTTCACGCTAATGTAAACGCATACACCGAATTTTTCTTCAGCGCCAGAGGTCATGAGAATGGGTTACCAGCCGGACAAAAATCGTTACACGACAATGGAGTATCGCCGCTGCGGGCAAAGCGGGCTCAGGTTACCTGCCATCTCGCTTGGGCTGTGGCATAATTTTGGCGACACCACGCTTATCGAAAACAGCCGTCAACTTTTACAGCGCGCGTTCGATCTGGGGATTACGCATTTCGACCTTGCCAACAACTATGGCCCGCCTCCGGGATCCGCCGAACGTAATTTTGGCCGTATTTTGCAGGAGGATTTCCTGCCCTGGCGCGATGAGCTGATCGTCTCTACCAAAGCGGGTTATACCATGTGGGAGGGCCCGTACGGCGACTGGGGGTCACGTAAATATCTGCTGGCAAGCCTCGATCAAAGCCTGAAGCGTATGGGGCTGGAGTATGTGGATATCTTTTATCATCACCGTCCAGACCCGCATACGCCGCTGCTGGAAACCATGAAAGCGCTTGACCATGTGGTGCGCCAGGGGAAAGCGCTGTACGTCGGGTTATCCAACTACCCGGCTGTTCTGGCCCGCCAGGCGATTGATATCCTTAACGACCTCGGTACGCCCTGCCTTATCCACCAGCCGAAGTACTCCCTCTTTGAACGTGCGCCGGAAGCGGGGCTGCTGGAGGTGTTGCAGGAAAAAGGGGTTGGCTGCATTCCCTTCTCGCCGCTAGCCGGCGGGCAACTGACCAACCGCTATCTGAACGGCATTCCCGCAGACTCCCGCGCGGCTAGCGGCAGTCAATTCCTTAACCCTGACCAGATCACCGAAGAGAAGCTGGAGAAGGTAAGAAAGCTGAACGCCATGGCCGAAGCGCGCGGCCAGAAGCTGTCGCAGATGGCGCTGGCCTGGGTATTACGCCATGAGAACGTGACGTCTGTGCTGATTGGGGCAAGTAAAGCGGCACAGATTGATGACGCCGTGGGCATGCTGGAAAACCGCCATTTCTCTGCGGAAGAACTGGAGCGTATAGAAGAAATTCTGGGCAGCTCAAAATAAAAACACTTTTAGCAAAAAGTGCTCTCATTCAGGAATTCGGAGTTGAGGCGATGATACGAGCCTTTACCAACTCGTAATATTGCGTTAACAGGCCCCACAAAGGCCCCGATCGTGAAGGAGAAAGAGTATGTTCAGGTCACTGATTCTTGCAGCGGTATTACTGGCTTCATCAGCCCCGCTGATCGCCACTGCGGGCGAAATCACCCTGTTGCCATCAGTAAAATTACAAATTGGCGATCGTGACGACTACGGCAGATACTGGGACGGCGGCTACTGGCGCGACCGTGACTACTGGCATCGTCACTACGAGTGGCGCGGCGATCGCTGGTGGAAGCATGATAACGGCAGACACCGTGGATGGTACAAAGACAAAGCGTACGAGCGCGGCTACCGTGAAGGCTGGAACGACCGTGACGACCGCCGAGGCGGCTGGGGTCGCGGCAGAGGTCACGGACATGGCCACCACGGTCATGATGACTAACAGAAAAAAGGAGCCTCACGGCTCCTTTTTCTTTTAAAGCCCCAACGCGGTGCCAATCAGCAGCCACAGGTTCAGCGCCACGACCACCACCACGATGGCCCACCCGGCCCGTTTCACCAGCGTTGAGTTCACCAGCTCGCCCATCAGGCTTTTATTGCTGGTAAAGATCAGCAGCGGCACCAGCGCCAGCGCGATGCCAAAACTCAGCAGCACCTGGCTCATCACCAGAATTCGCGTTGGGTCGAGCCCCATCAGAATCACAACAAATGACGGCAGCATGGTGACAGAGCGACGCACCCACAGCGGAATATGGAACCGGACAAATCCCTGCATCACCACCTGGCCTGCCAGCGTCCCCACCACAGTAGAGGAGAGACCGGCAGCCACCAGGCTGAGGCCAAATATCGTAGCTGCCGCATGGCTCAGCAGCGGCTCCAGCGTGAGATACGCCTGGTCGAGATCGGCAATACCGGTATGACCGTTAAAGTGGAAAGCCGCGGCTGCCGTCGCCATCATCGCCAGATTCACAAATCCCGCGATGGTCATGGCGATCGCCACATCCCACTTGGTGGCGGAGTAACGCTCTTTACGCGTCCCGCCGTGGAGATGCTGAGTGAGAGAGGAGTGGAGGTAAATCACATGCGGCATGATGGTCGCCCCCAGCACCCCGGCGGCCAGGAACACCGCTTCAGAGGTTGGCAGGCTTGGGATCACCATCCCTTTACCGAGCTGCGCCAGGTTCGGCTGGGAGAAAATCAGCTCGACGATATAGGCCGCCGCGACAAACAGCAGCAGGCCGCCAATGACCTTCTCCAGCGGCTTTTGACCCCGACGCTGCAGCATCAGGATAAGGAACGTGGCAATCCCGGTCAGTACCGCCCCCTGCAGCAGCGACACGCCCAGAATCAGCTTAAATCCGATCGCTGCGCCGATAAACTCAGCGAGATCGGTGGCCATGGCGATGATTTCCGCCTGAACCCAGTAGAGCCAGACGGCCGGACGCGGATAATGGTCGCGAATTTGCTCCGCCAGGTTTTTACCCGTGGCAATCCCCAGCTTCGCGGAGAGCATCTGAATCAGCATCGCCATCAGGTTCGCCCAGACGACCACCCACAGCAGCTTATAGCCGAAGCTGGCTCCGGCCTGAATATTGGTCGCAAAGTTACCGGGATCGATATAGCCAATGGCAGCGATGAACGCAGGTCCCATTAATGCGAACCGCAACTTGCGCGCGGCTCTGCCACTGCTACCCTCTACGCGACTGTTTGTCATTTCTGCCTCTGAAATATAGCCTTTGCTATGTTTAATGCTATCAAAATGAGAATGATTATCAAGATCATTTGTAATGTTTGCAGTGATTTCTCTGATAGCTTTGAACGATAGACGGGCGGGTAAGTGGGGCGATCTAACAGAAACTGAAATCGCGCGCGCTTTTGTGAAGATTAGCACACAAACTTAACTTTTCACTCATTTACCTAACATAACAAAAATGTATTGTGGATCACTATTTTTGAGACTCGTCACAGGATGTAACTATAGTGTGTCCTCGATCTCGTTTTCTTTTCGCTTGTTACATAGAATGTGCACGAAAATTAAACCTGCCTCATATTTGGAGCAAATATGGACCGCGTCCTTCATTTTGTCCTGGCACTTGTTGTCGTTACTGCACTTGCATTGCTGGTCAGCACAGACCGCAAAAAAATTCGTATCCGTTATGTTGTCCAGCTGCTGGTCATTGAAGTTTTACTTGCGTGGTTCTTCCTGAACTCCAACGTAGGCCTCGGCTTCGTGAAAGGCTTCTCCGAAATGTTCGAAAAACTGCTCGGATTCGCCAACGAAGGGACCAACTTTGTCTTCGGTAAAATGAACGACGAAGGCCTGGCGTTCTTCTTCCTGAAGGTTCTGTGCCCTATCGTCTTCATCTCCGCGCTGATCGGTATTCTGCAGCACATCCGCGTTCTGCCGTTCGTTATTCGTGGAATTGGCTTCCTGTTATCGAAAGTGAACGGCATGGGTAAGCTGGAATCTTTCAACGCCGTCAGTTCCCTGATCCTCGGTCAGTCTGAGAACTTCATCGCGTATAAAGATATTCTCGGCAAAATGTCCCGTAACCGCATGTACACCATGGCGGCAACCGCGATGTCTACCGTTTCCATGTCTATCGTGGGCGCGTATATGACCATGCTGGAGCCGAAGTATGTGGTTGCCGCGCTGGTTCTGAACATGTTCAGCACCTTTATCGTGCTGTCGCTGATCAACCCGTACCGCGTTGACGCCAGCGAAGAGAACATCCAGATGTCAAACCTGCACGAAGGCCAGAGCTTCTTCGAAATGCTGGGTGAATACATTCTGGCCGGTTTCAAGGTAGCGGTTATTGTTGCCGCCATGCTGATCGGCTTCATTGCGCTGATTTCTGCGCTGAACGCCCTGTTCGCCGCGGTGCTGGGTATCTCCTTCCAGGGTATTCTGGGCTACATCTTCTACCCGGTTGCATGGGTGATGGGCGTGCCGGCTCACGAAGCGCTGCAGGTCGGCAGTATTATGGCAACCAAACTGGTTTCTAACGAATTCGTTGCGATGATGGATCTGCAGAAAATTGCCAGCACGCTTTCTCCGCGCGCGGAAGGCATTCTGTCCGTGTTCCTGGTCTCCTTTGCGAACTTCTCGTCCATCGGGATTATCGCGGGGGCGATTAAAGGCCTGAACGAAGAGCAGGGTAACGTGGTTTCTCGCTTCGGCCTGAAGCTGGTTTACGGCTCTACGCTGGTAAGCGTCCTGTCTGCTTCCATCGCGGCACTGGTTCTGTAACGTTTAGCGTTAAACAAAAACCGGGAGCCTGCTCCCGGTTTTTTTATGCCCGTAATTCTTCCAGCGGTTGGGGTTTGCCTATCAGATAGCCCTGCAGGTAATCCACGCCGAAGCGGAGCAGCATCTCCCGCTGGGCCGGTGTTTCTACGTATTCCGCGACGACGCACAGCGATTTCGTCTTCGCCAGATTACACATGGACTGCACGATCATCGCATCCATATCATCGGTACAGATGTCTTTCACAAAGCAGCCGTCAATTTTAATGATGTCTGCCTGCAGGCGTCTGAGGCGCTCATAGTTAGCGTAGCCAGTACCAAAATCATCAATAGCAATCCGGAAACCATAATCCCGCAGCTGCTGAATATTGTGGATGCTGCAGCCTGAATTTGAGAAGGCCTGCTCCTCGGTAATCTCAATCACGACGGCCTGAGGCGCCACGCCGTAGCGTTCAAACAGCGCGCAAATCTCGGTCCCCACCTCTTTTTGCATCAGCGTGAGCGGCATAAGATTGACAGAGAAACGAACGCCGGCCTGCGTTGCGGGGTGTTCGCGCAGCCACACCAGTAATTTTTCCATAACGCACATATCAAACCGGTGGCTGAGGTTAAACTGCGCTATCAGCGGAATAAAGCGGTCAGGAGTAATGATCTCCCCCTCGCTCTCCATACGCGTCAGAATTTCGTAATACCCGTTCCCGTCCGCCTTCTGGATGGGCTGTGCGTATAAATGGAATTGATCCGCCTCCAGGGCATGCTTAATCCGCGCCAGCATCAGGACGCGCTCTGTCGTTTGTCCTGATGCCGCCTCAAGGCTATTGGTAAGTGCGAGAACGTTGTGCTCTCCGCAGGCCTGCTCTGCCAGCCAGCTCAGCTGCCCCAGCGTGTGGTGCAGCTTTTCGCCGTTTTCGACCATTCCCCAGGACGCACCAAATTCAATGTCCAGCCCGGTGTTGTTCCAGAAAATCTTACGGCTGTTCAGCCGATCAACCATGTGCTGGAGGCGTTCGGCGATCCCCGGGCCCAGTAGTACCAGCACCAGCTCGCTTCCCGGTAGCTGGAAGAGCGTCTCATCTTTCTGCAAAAGTGGCTGCAGCGACGAGGCGATCGTTCGTTTGCAATGGACCCGCATCAGGATCCCATAGTGACGGCTCAAAAATTCCAGGTTGTCCATACGCAGAATGCACACTTTGGCATCCGGATGAACCTCAAGATGCTCCTCCAGCGCACGAATATTGGGCAAACCGGTCAGCGGATCGGTCAGCGCCCTGCCCTGCCAGCCCCGCTTCAGCCACTCGCTGCGCTGGTAAATCCGCGACATGTAAAGCAGGCAGATGGCAAAAGAGATCAGCACGGAGAGAATAAAGGAGAGTGAATGGCCCGATTCCACCCCATTCAGGAAGTTATAGTTGTAGGTCAACAGCAGAAGCGCAGAAACTGCCCAAAGCAGAGAGATAAGCGCATAGGTCAGACGGCTTATCGCCAGGGTAAAAAGAATAAAAATCAGCGGCATTAAATAGCCCGCAATCACGGGGGATTCAAAAGGCCCACATAAAATGGCGAGAATGAAGCCTAAAAGCATCAGCCAAACAGATATATACAATGAATTTTTATGGGTAAAAATGGGCGCCACGCTTCGCCGCCAGAAGGTGATGGCATAGCGAGGATTAATTATCATTCTTAATGGGTAATAGAACATCATGGTAAAAATCAACGCCGCACATATCAGGCTTTGTATATCCACAACGTTATAAATTACCGTACCTTCGCCGAAAAAGGTTGAAATAGTCACCGGAAAATCAAAGAAATAGCCTGCCAAATACATCGACAGCTTAATACCTAACGGCACGATAAAACCGAGCCAGAATATCCGTAGCCCGATGTGCCTATTAGGGATGCTGTAGCGCCAGCGCTTGCCCAGCATGAGGCGTAGCAGGCCGCACGCCGCGAACAGCGCAAAGGTCTGACAGAACAGTAAAACTGAATATTGTAGCGGCGCTAAATTAACATAAAATAAATTAGTGACAGTAAAACCTAACACAATTGGAAGAATTGCCCGGCGCCCAAATAGCAGAATTATCGCCAGCATAACGCTGAGAGGTAACCATGCTAAATAAACGTCGTGACCATTCACAATTGCGCGGGGAGAAAGATAACGGGATACAGGTACCGCAATCAGGCAAAGTGCCAGGGCAATTATAAATATCTTTACATTATTGTACGTTTTTCTATTCATTAAGTTGAGGGGTATATTATCCGTTCGAATCATTGACCGGATGGATAATAGGTTTATTAATTGCACGAATCAAGTTCAAGTCTATTTATAGACTGGTTTATTGACGTCGATTGAGGTGAGGTATGGGAATACCTTCTTTTTGATAACAAAATACGGTGGCAGGCGTAACATACAGATAAAAAAAACCCCCGTCATTCGACGAGGGTTTACAATTTTGGTGGAGCTAAGCGGGATCGAACCGCTGACCTCTTGCATGCCATGCAAGCGCTCTCCCAGCTGAGCTATAGCCCCACATGTGACTTTACTGACCGCACTCTGTTGGGTTCAGAGTTTGGTGGAGCTAAGCGGGATCGAACCGCTGACCTCTTGCATGCCATGCAAGCGCTCTCCCAGCTGAGCTATAGCCCCATCGTAAAGCTGTCATGTTGACGGGCGGCATAATATGAATTCCGCTGCGGAGTGTCAACGGCAAAATCAACGACCGCCGTTCGATCGCCG
The DNA here is from genome assembly GCF_047530215.1 of Enterobacter sp. 01-M-03-SI-ECC. Classification (NCBI taxonomy): domain Bacteria; kingdom Pseudomonadati; phylum Pseudomonadota; class Gammaproteobacteria; order Enterobacterales; family Enterobacteriaceae; genus Enterobacter; species Enterobacter sp. 01-M-03-SI-ECC. Next base: position 85,812 of record NZ_JBLKDA010000002.1, on the reverse strand, counting down.
AAAAATCATGCAAATGAAACACTTTGCGAGCCTGCTCGCAGTCAGGAGTTAAGCCTGTCACGTTTTCACGTAAAACGGTGCTATAAAATGAGCCGTTAATTAACCCCACTGATATTCAGGAAATTGCATGATCAAGGAACGAATGACGCCGGAAGAGTTAGCCCTCCTCACTGGCTATAGCCGACAGACCATCAATAAATGGGTACGCAAAGAGGGTTGGATTACGTCACCAAAACCAGGCGTCCAGGGCGGGAAAGCGCGCCTGGTACATGTGAATGAAAAAGTTCGTGATTTTATTCGCAGCGCACGTCGCGCAAGCGAAACGTCCGAACTGCCGGAAGGCACCAGCCATGACGGGTCGCTTCACGCCCTGCTCCTGACGCTGGCCAATGAAATGACGCCGGAAGAACAGAAGCAGATGACATCGCTGTTAATGCGGGAAGGGATTACCGGATTGTTGCAACGTTTAGGGATTCGCGATCAGAACTGATATGAAAAAATTACGGAGCAAAATGACCACGGAAGAGCTGGCGGAGAGTTTGGGCGTTGCCAGACAAACGGTTAATCGCTGGATACGCCAGCAGGGTTGGAAAACGGAAGGACTCAACGGCGTGAAAGGCGGCCGTGCACGGCTAATTCATGTCGATGCGCGGGTGAAGGAACATATTATGAGCCTCCCGGCGGTTCGCAACCGTCAGGCGGTTTACCATCTCGCGGAGGCCACGTCATCCTACAATGACCCCTCTTCAAATCTTTCTCCGGGTATTATTGAGACGCTGGAGAGTATGACTCCGTCAGAGCAGAAGCGGCTGGACACCTTATTGAAACGCGAAGGCATCCACGGTTTTCTTATGCGTCTGGGTATCGCGGAAGAAGAGGCATAAAAAAACGGCAGGTTACCCTGCCGTTTGCTTTATCTGAGACGTGATTACTGCTGACTTTCACGTTCAGCGATAAAGTCCAGCGCCTTGTTGATGCGCGCCACGCTGCGTGATTTGCCGATCGCGTGAACCGTTACATCCAGCGCCGGAGACTGTCCCGCACCGGTTACCGCTACGCGCAGCGGCATACCGACTTTACCCATGCCGACTTCCAGCTCGTCTGCCGTCGCCTGAATGGCGTGATGCACATTCTCAGCGGTCCACTCGGTAAGGGCGGCCAGCTTGTCACGCACCACTTCCAGCGGCTGACGCGCAACCGGGCGGAGGTGTTTCTTCGCGGCGTCCGCGTCAAACGCGTCAAACTCTTCATAGAAGTAGCGGCAGCTTTCGGCAATCTCTTTCAGCGTTTTGCAGCGCTCGCCGAGCAGTTTCACCAGGTCCGCCAGCTCTGGGCCCGTGCGGGTATCAATATTTGCCTGCTCAATGTGCCACTGCAGATACGTCGCCACATATTCTGGCGGCATGGTATTGATGTAGTGATGGTTCAGCCACAGCAGCTTGTCGGTATTAAATGCGCTCGCGGATTTACTGACAGAACTCAGAGAGAACAGTTCGATCATCTCTTCACGGCTGAAGATCTCCTGGTCACCGTGGGCCCAGCCCAGACGCACCAGATAGTTCAGCAGCGCTTCCGGCAGATAGCCGTCGTCGCGGTACTGCATCACGCTTACCGCACCGTGACGCTTAGAGAGTTTTTTCCCGTCATCACCGTTGATCATGGAGACGTGGGCATAAACAGGCACAGGGGCGTTCAGCGCCTTCAGGATGTTAATCTGACGCGGCGTGTTGTTGATATGGTCCTCACCACGAACAACGTGGGTAATTTCCATATCCCAGTCGTCAACGACCACGCAGAAGTTGTAGGTTGGGGAACCGTCGGTGCGGCGGATGATCAGATCGTCCAGCTCCTGGTTGCTGAATTCAATTGGGCCGCGGATCTGGTCGTCAAAGATCACCGAGCCCTCTTGCGGGTTAGCAAAACGCACTACGCAAGGCTCATCAGCAGCATGCTCGCTGTGGTCGTGGCGGCAGCGGCCGTCGTAACGCGGTTTTTCACCGTTCGCCATCTGCGCTTCACGCAGCGCGTCCAGACGCTCTTTCGAGCAGTAGCATTTATACGCCGTGCCCGCCACCAGCATTTCATCAATGACGGCGTTATAGCGGTCAAAGCGTTTGGTCTGGAAGTAAGGGCCTTCATCCCATTCCAGATTCAGCCAGTTCATCCCATCCATAATGGCTTCAATTGCTTCCGGGGTGGAGCGCTCGAGATCGGTGTCTTCAATACGCAGCACGAACTCACCTTTGTTGTGGCGTGCGAAAAGCCAGGAATAGAGAGCGGTACGTGCACCACCGACGTGCAGATAGCCTGTCGGGCTCGGCGCGAAGCGAGTTTTGATTTTCATGAAATGGCCTTACGTTATAAAGATGCCGGCAATCGGCAAATCCTGGGGAAAAAACGATGGGCAATATTCTATCACTGTGGGGGGATTCCTCAATGTCGATCCCTTTATCATGGCCGAGTTTGCGATTTTTGTTTAGAAATCATGCTCCATAGCCCGTTTCGCGATCGTTTTGTTTAATTTTACGACGAACGAATAAAAACTTTAGAAAATGCGTTGACTCATTTTCAACTCTCCCTATAATGCGACTCCACACAGCGGGGGTGATTAGCTCAGTTGGTAGAGCATCTCCTTTACACGGAGGGGGTCGGCGGTTCGAGCCCGTCATCACCCACCATCTACTTCGGTAGACTCGCAGTGTAGATAAGTATTGAGATTGGGCGATTAGCTCAGTTGGTAGAGCATCTCCTTTACACGGAGGGGGTCGGCGGTTCGAGCCCGTCATCGCCCACCAATCTCACCTTATCGCAGCAGTTCCGAAATGGGCGATTAGCTCAGTTGGTAGAGCATCTCCTTTACACGGAGGGGGTCGGCGGTTCGAGCCCGTCATCGCCCACCATTTCGGGTCGTTAGCTCAGTTGGTAGAGCAGTTGACTTTTAATCAATTGGTCGCAGGTTCGAATCCTGCACGACCCACCAATGTAAAAAAGCGCCCTAAAGGCGCTTTTTTGCTATCTGCGATACAGAGCCTACACAACCCTTACGCCCCTGTTAACGTCTTTATCAACGTCTTCACCGCTGGCGTCGCCTGCTTCTCGTCATACACCACATATAAATCTGCCGGAATACGCTCTTTCAGCGGGCGGAACACCACGCCCGGCCACTGCATTTGCGCGTAGCTGTCTGCGGCGAGCGTAATCCCCATCCCCATGCTGATCATCGCCAGCACCGTTTGCGGCTCAACGGCTTCGCGTACAATCAACGGTGAAAATCCGGCCTGCTGGCAAACGCGATGTAAAAATGCCCAGTCTGAATGTGCGGCAGGCATCGTGACAAAATACTCGTCCTGTAACTCCGCGAGCGCAATCGATGATTCGCTCACCAGCCGGTGATCCTCCGGCATCGCCACAAGAAAAGCCGCCTCCCGCAACCGCAGGCTGGTAAACCCTGCTGTAGGTTCCGTTGCCATTCGCCAGATACCGACATCCAGCTCCCGGCGCTCAAGCAGCGCCATCTGCATAACCGGCGATTTTTCGCGAAATACGACATCAACGTTCGGATGCCCTTTCAAAAAAGCGCGCATGACCGTGCGCACCTCACTCCACATGGCGGTACCGACAATTCCCAGCTCAATGCGCCCTGCTTCCCCCCGGCCAATCTGCTCGACGCGAGCCAGCGCCTGGTTTGCGCTGGCAAGCAGCCGACGAGACTCTTCCATCAGCACTTTACCGGCATGCGTCAGGGCGACGCTTCGCGAGTGGCGAATGAACAGTAACGTGCCCAACTGACTTTCCAGCTCTTTAATATGCAGGCTTAACGGCGGCTGAGACATATTGAGGCGGGCCGCAGCCCGTCCAAAATGCAGCTCTTCAGCCACCGCCAGAAAATAGCGCAGCAGCTTAAGATCGGTCCGATAGACGCGTTCCATCAAAACATATCCCGGCGAAAACACTTATGTGCCTACCATAAAGCCTTTCTGCTTCAAGGGGGGAAATTTAGTGCGCAACTGTGCGCATCTCGCTGTTTTTACAGGAATGACGGTAGTTAAAGCTGAAGTAAAAGACCACCGCGAGCGCCAGGGCATAGGCCGCAAATACCAGCCAGATTGTCTGCCAGTCCTTGACTCCGTCCACCGAGAAATAATCGACCGCCATACCGCTCAATACCGATCCGAAATATGCCCCGATGCCGTTAACGGTCGTCATAAACAGCCCTTGCGCGCTGGCGCGGATATCGGCGCTTACCTCCTGTTCAACAAATACCGATCCTGAAATATTAAAGAAGTCGAACGCGCAGCCGTACACAATCATGGAAAACATGAGCAGCACAAAGCCTGTCGCGGACGGATCGCCAAAGGCAAACAGACCAAACCGCAACATCCAGGCCACCATGCTCATCAGCATGACGGCTTTAATACCAAACCGTCCGAGGAAATACGGAATGGTCAGAATGAAGAACACTTCAGACATTTGCGAAACGGAGAGCAAAATGGACGGGTATTTGACGATAAAGCTCTCGGCATATGCCGGATTACGGGCAAAATCATGCAAAAAGGGGCTGCCAAAGGTATTGGTTATCTGCAGCACGGCGCCCAGCAGCATCGCGAATAAAAAGAATACCGCCATGCGGGGCTGTTTAAACAGGATAAACGCATTAAGGCCCAGCTTGCTTGCCAGAGACGTAGCCGTTTTCTGCTTCGCCACCGGAATAGCCGGCAACGTCAGAGAATAAAGCGCCAGCAGCAGGGACGCGGCAGCTGCAATATAGAGCTGCACGCTGCTTAACTCTGCCCCCATCAGGCTTATTGCCCACATCGCGGCAATAAAGCCCACGGTGCCATACACCCGCACTCGCGGAAAATGGCTCACCGTATCCAGCCCCGCCTGCTCAAGACAGGAGTAGGAAATGGTGTTCGACAGCGCAATCGTGGGCATGAAGGCCATCGCGTTCACCAGCATGACCCAGAACATCAGACTGGGCTCATTCACCTGGGCTGCATAACAGAGCGCGATAGCGCAGACGAGGTGGCAAATGACGTAGGTGCGGTCGGCCCGCAGCCACTTGTCGGCAATAATCCCCACCAGCGAAGGCATAACGATCGCGGCAAGGCCTTTGGAACTGTACACCATGCCCACGTCGGAGCCGGTGAAGTGTAGGGTGTTAATCATGTAAGCACCGAGGGTAACCAGCCAACTCCCCCAGATAAAATATTGCATAAAGGACAGCATCTTTAAGCGAGTCGTGATGTTCATAGCCCATTCCTTATCGCAGTGTGGCCCTGGCGGGCCACTTTATTGTTTTACTCAGGCAATATGGCGGAGAAAACCGCAGATAAGATTGATAAAGTTCTGTCGGGAGAGCTCAGCGGCAGCGAGGGTTTGTTCATGCGAGAGTTTTACCTCCCCCAGACCTTCGGCGAGATTGGTAATTGCAGAAACGGCCACGGCCTTCAGGCCGCAGTGACGCGCGGAGATGACTTCCGGCACCACGGACATCCCCACCACATCGCCGCCGATAATTTGCATCATGCGGATCTCGGCCGCCGTCTCGAAGTTCGGGCCAGGATAAGAGACAAACACCCCTTCATGCAGCGGGAAGCCTTCTTTTGTTGCCACGGCTTGCAGAACGGCACGGTAATCCGCGTCGTAAGCATTAGCCAGCGAGAAGAAGCGCTCGCCAAAGCGATCATCGTTCAGCCCCACCATCGGCGTGCCCGGCATGGTGTTGATATGGTCGCTCAGGGCAACCAGGCTGCCTGGCTGAACCTCCGGGCGCAGTGAACCCGCCGCATTGGTGCTAAACAGCAGCTCGCACCCCAGCAGCTTAAAGGTGCGGATCGCATCCGTCATGATGGTCATTCCCCGCCCTTCATAGAAATGGCCGCGCCCCTTCATGCAGGCCACCGGCACGCCGGCCAGATGCCCGAGCACCAGCTCGCCTGCGTGACCGTGGACGGTGCTCACCGGGAAGCCCGGCAGCCTTTCATAGCTCAGGGAAACGGCGTCATCAATCTGGTCGGCAAGTGCGCCCAGGCCAGAGCCGAGAATAAACGCCACGCGAGGCGTGAAGTTCGGCTTAGCGGCGCGAATGATGTCGGCGCAGTACCACGGGTTATTCGAGAGGGTCATAGAGGCTCCTTGAGGATGAAGTTCGCGATGTCGCCATCGCATGACTTACGTCTTATATCCGCAGCCTGCAGGTGACCTCCAATACACTTTCACCGTACCATCCATACCGATCGTGTATTGATGTAACTCCCTGCCAGATATGACAGTTTCTCTCAAGCTAATCCCAACGGTGCCGATATCTCTGTTTTATCACGCGAGGAAAAAGTATGACCACCATTCAGGCTTCAACCCAACCCATTCAAACCAGCAGTGCCGGGAGCGGGGCTTCAGGCGGTAACGATATCGCTGCGCAAATCAGCCGCATTCTCAACAAGATCCAGAAGCTGACTCAGCAGTTGAACGACCTGGCGAACAGCCCCATCAGCGTGGATGAGAAGAAGAAGCAGCAGGAGCTTATTCAGAACCAGATCAAAATGCTGCAGGCGCAGCTCGCCGCGCTGCAGCGCCAGCAGGCCGAAGAGGCACAGAAGAAACAGGATCAAGCGCTCGGCAAAGTGGAAGGGGTTAACAGCCCGTCAGACGATCGTCAGATCGATATCTATATCTGATCGTCTGACGGATTAAACAGTGGGTCGCGTATGCGGGCTTCGGTTAAGCGTTGTGCCTGAATACGCACCACTTCCCAGATAGCCTGCGCCGCCCCTGAGAGTGAGCGATTTTTCCGCCGCACCAGCATCAGCCTTCGCTCGACAACGGGCGTTAAGCGCCTGACGGCCAGTCGGCTTCCCTGCGGCAGGGGAAGCGCCAGGGCGGGCAACACGCTGATGCCAATGCCGGCTTCCACCATGGGAAACAGCGTCGCCGGGTGACCGATTTCCTGCACGATCGTTGCCCTTACGCCCTGATTCGCCAGCGCGGAATCGATCAGCGGGCGGCTGCCCGAGGCATAATCCTGCAAAACCAGGTTCGCACCCTGCAGGCGCTGCCAGCTGACTTCCGGCAGCGATGCCAGCGGATCGTCATCCCGACAGAGCAGCAAAAAGGGCTCAGAAAGCACGCTTTCGCAGGCCAGATCGCTTACCTGACCGGGATCGATAACAATACCAAAATCGACATCCCCCTGGCGGATGCTCTCCAGCACCCACTGCTGCGGCCGGTCATGCAGGACAAAATCAATATCCGGATAGCGGTGGCTTCCCTCGGCAATGCACTGCGGAATCAGGTGCGCGGATATCGTCTGGCTGGCCGCGACCCGCACGGTACCCGAAAGCTGCTGCCCGAGTCTCCCCACGTCTCTGAGCGTGCTGTTCAGCTCATCCAGCAGGCGTTCAAGGCGCAGAGCCAGCTGCTGTCCCGCTTCGGTCAACACCACCTCACGCGTGGTGCGATCAAGCAATCTGACCCCCGTTTGATTCTCCAGCTCTTTTACGCTGTGGCTGACCGCCGACTGGCTCAGGCCAATCATCTCCCCTGCCCGGCTGAAGCTGCGGGCATGGGCGACGTTGACAAAAATGCGAAGCTGGCGTAGGGAATAATTCATCTGTTTAATTCATGAATGGATGCAATAAATCAATTTTATTTCTCAAATGGAAAAAAGCACAATAGCGACATCTGTTTTCAGGAGTCATTATGAAACTATTTCGTATTGTTGATCCGTTTACGCTAACCCTCGTCGTCACCGTTTTACTGGCCTCGTTCTTTCCCGCCCGCGGCGGCTTCGTCCCGTTCTTTGAAGGGCTGACGACGGCCGCCATCGCGCTGCTGTTTTTTATGCACGGCGCAAAGCTCTCCCGAGAAGCGATTATCGCGGGCGGTAGCCACTGGCGACTGCACCTCTGGGTGATGTGCAGCACGTTCATTCTGTTCCCGATCCTCGGGGTGCTGTTTGCCTGGTGGGCACCGGTAAACGTTGACCCGGCGCTCTACACCGGCTTCCTGTATCTGTGCATTCTGCCCGCTACCGTGCAGTCCGCCATTGCCTTTACCTCTCTCGCCGGTGGCAACGTCGCGGCCGCGGTCTGCTCGGCGTCGGCCTCCAGCCTGCTAGGGATTTTCGTCTCCCCGCTGCTGGTGGGCCTGCTGATGAACATGCACGGCGCGGAGGGTAACCTCGAGCAGGTGGGCAAAATTTGCCTGCAGCTGCTGCTGCCGTTTGTGCTGGGCCATCTCTCCCGACCGTGGACGGGCGCGTTTGTGGCGAAGCACAAAAAGTGGATCTCAAAAACCGACCAGACCTCGATCCTGCTGGTGGTTTACTCCGCCTTTAGCGAAGCGGTCGTGAACGGGATCTGGCACAAGGTGGGCGCAGGCTCGCTGCTGTTTATCGTGGTGGTCAGCATTGTCCTGCTGGCGATTGTGATTGCGGTAAACGTTTTTGTGGCGCGCAGGTGCGGCTTCAACAAGGCGGATGAGATTACGATTGTGTTCTGCGGTTCGAAAAAGAGCCTGGCGAACGGTATCCCGATGGCCAACATTCTGTTCCCGACCTCGGTGATTGGAATGATGGTGCTGCCGCTGATGATATTCCACCAGATCCAGCTGATGGTCTGCGCGGTGCTGGCGCGTCGCTACAAGCGCCAGACCGAAAAGCTAGCGCAGGAAGAGACCCGCGCCGCGAAGGCTTAAGGACGCTTCAGGGGCTGAACCAGCTGGGTCAGCCCCTCGGTTTTGATCAGTAACGTGATGGCCATCAGCTCGCCCAGCCGGCCTGCCGGGAATTCATCCTTGCGGGCAAACCACAGCAGATACTCCTCCGGCAAATCAATCAGCCGGCGGCCCTTGTATTTACCGAACGGCATTTCCGTATTGGCAATCTCAACGAGCTGTTCTTTCTCCACGCTACTCTCCTAACAGGCGCATCATTTCCGCTTCGTCAATCACCGCAATGCCGAGCTCCTGCGCTTTCGCCAGCTTCGAGCCCGCCGCTTCCCCGGCGATCACCAGGTCGGTTTTCTTCGACACGCTGCCCGCCACTTTTGCCCCCAGCGCCACCAGGCGCGCTTTCGCATCGTCGCGCGAAAGCTGGCTCAGGCTGCCGGTCAGGACCACCGTTTTACCGGCGAACGGGCTGTCGATCTCGTCGGCGTTGACCACTACGGGTGCGGGCCACCTGATGCCCTCATCCAGCAGTTGGCCGATAACTTCACGGTTGCTCTCTTCCGCAAAGAAGTTAAAGACGTGCGTGGCGACAACGATGCCGACATCCGGGACTTTCTGCAGCTCCTCGATGCTGGCCTTTTCCAGCGCCTCCAGCGTGCCAAAGTAGGCCGCCAGACCTGCTGCGGTTGCTTCACCCACTTCACGAATGCCCAGCGCGTACAGGAAACGGGCGAAGGTGGTCTCTTTTGCGGCTTCGAGCGCGTTAACCACATTCTGGGCTGACTTTGGCCCCATGCGATCGAGGCCGGTCAGTTTACCTGCCGTCAGCCGGAAGAGATCCGCCGGGGTGTGGACATACTCTTTTTCAACCAGCTGATCGATAATCTTGTCGCCCATGCCGTCGACGTCCATCGCGCGGCGGGAGACAAAGTGCTTCAGGGACTCTTTACGCTGCGCGCCACAGATTAAGCCGCCCGTACAGCGGGCTACGGCCTCACCCTCAACGCGCTCAACGTCGGAGCCGCACACCGGGCAATGGGTCGGGAAGATCACTTCACGCGTGTCATCAGGACGTTCTGACTCTACGACGTTAACCACCTGCGGGATAACATCGCCCGCGCGGCGAATCACCACTTTGTCACCAATGCGCAGGCCCAGGCGCTCGATTTCGTCGGCGTTATGCAGCGTGGCGTTACTCACCAGCACGCCCGCCACCTGCACCGGCTCCAGACGGGCGACCGGAGTAATGGCGCCCGTACGACCGACCTGGAACTCCACGTCGCGGACGAAGGTCATCTGCTCCTGAGCGGGGAACTTGAACGCCACCGCCCAGCGCGGCGCGCGCGCCACAAAGCCCAGCTGCTCCTGCAGCGCCAGCGAGTTCACCTTAATGACGACGCCATCAATATCGAAACCGAGCGTTGGACGATCCGCCTCCACCTTGCGGTAGAACGCAAGCACCGCCTCAGGCGAGTCGCAGAGCTGAACGCGGTTGCTCACCGGCAGCCCCCACGCCTTGAACTGCATCAGACGCCCGAGGTGCGTATCCGGCAGCTCGCCGCCCTCCAGAATGCCAACGCCGTAGCAGAAGAAAGTGAGCGGTCGCTTCGCGGTGATACGCGGATCGAGCTGGCGCAGAGAGCCTGCCGCCGCGTTACGCGGGTTAGCAAACACTTTCCCGCCGGTGCGGCGCGCTTCCTCGTTGATTTTCTCGAAGCCCGCCTGCGGCAGGAATACCTCGCCGCGCACTTCCAGACGCGCAGGAATGTTGTCCCCCTGCAGCTTGAGCGGGATCGCGCGGATGGTACGCACGTTGGTGGTGATGTCTTCCCCCGTCGTGCCGTCGCCACGCGTCGCGGCACGGACCAGCACGCCGTTTTCGTAGAGAAGGCTGACCGCCAGGCCATCAAGCTTGAGCTCGCAGCACCAGGTGAGGGCGTCGCTGCTTTTCAGGCGATCCTGCACGCGCTTGTTAAACGCAAGAAAGCTCTCTTCGTCAAAGACGTTATCCAGCGACAGCATCGGCACTTCATGACGCACCTGGCTGAATGCTCCCAGCGGCTCAGCGCCAACGCGCTGGGTGGGAGAATCCGGCGTGATGAGTTCCGGATGCTGCGCCTCGAGTTCGCGCAGCTCGCGCATCAGGCGGTCATATTCCGCGTCCGGGACTTCCGGCGCGTCCATAACATGATAGAGATATTCATGATGGCGAAGCGTGGTTCGCAGTTCAGTGAGTTGTTGTTCGATAGAGTCCATATCGCACCATCAATGAGAAAAAACCCCCGACATGCGGGGGTTGAGGAGGAGTTGAAGTCAGCGCGGCAATTACGCGTTAGCTTCCTTAACTTCGCGGATGCGGTCCTGATACTCCCGCAGCTTCTGCGGGGTCATCATACGACGCTGATCGTCGAGCACCACGCCGCCGACTTCGTCAGCGATGTGCTGAGCGGACTGCAGCATCAGCTTGAAGTTTTGCAGTTCGTCGCCGTAGGACGGCACCTGCATAAAGATAGTGACGCCCGGGGTCACGAAATCACCGGTCATTTCCGGATCGAAGGTGCCAGGGTTAACCATGTTGGCCAGGCTGAACAGCGCCGGACCGCTACCGTCAGGGCTCAGGTGGCGATGGAAGATGTTCATATCACCAAACTTGAAGCCTGCCTGTTGAATACTGTTAAGCAGCACGTCACCGTTGAGATGGCTACCGTGATGCGCCGCCACGTTCATGATGATCACCGCTTCTTTACGCTGCGGTTTTTCAACAACCGGCTCTGGCTCTGCAACGGGTTCTGGCTCTACGTGCGGGGCCGGAGCGGGCTGTGGCGCAGGCTGAACGTGAACAGGCTGCTGCGGTTGTTGTTGTACCGGCTGAGCAGGCTGCTGTTGCGCAGGTTGTTGCACAGGTTGATGAACGGGCTGCTGATGAACCGGCTGTGGCGCAGCAGGCTGCTGATAGACAGGCTGTTGCGGCGGCTGGCGCACCGGCTCTTCCGCAGGCTGCGGCGCTGGCTGGCGCGGCTGTGCAGAAGCATACGGCGGTTGATACTGGTGCTGCGAAGGACGAGGCGCTTCATGCTCCCCATGGCCAGCGCCGGGCGCAGTATTGACACGATGAACACGAACTTCACCCACGCCGTCATCGTCGCTGCCGTCGATGTCATCTTCACCGTCATCGTCGTCACGACTGGACTTCATGCGCTTCAGTGGGCGATCGCGGAACATCGAAGAGCGCTCTTTACGGCTGGTCCAGAAACCATGTACCAGTAAAGCGATTATGGCGATCGCGCCAACAATGATTAATATCAGACGCAAATCCTGCATCATTATATTCTCTGTTGTTCTAACACCTTGCCACCACGGCAAACATTTACTCACTAAGAGTATTTGCCGTTTACGTCAAGTGCAAGTGTGTGCAGAGCATTCACAGCATAAAGATGAAGGAAATCGTGCTTTTTGCTGGTTTTTCGAACATTTCCGAACTGGTCATTGCTCTGTAAGTGGATAATATAGGCGGGCAATTCCACTGGTTGTGTAAAAAGGAGTACAGCCTGGCTATGGTTTCAACATCTTCTTCTCCCCCACGCAGCGGCGTCTGGTATTTTTCTCAGGGCTGGAAACTGGTCTCTCTGCCGGGTATTCGACGCTTCGTCATTCTGCCGCTGTTGATCAACATTATTCTGATGGGCGGCGCGTTCTGGTGGCTTTTTACAAAGCTCGAAAGCTGGATCCCGTCGCTGATGAGCCATGTGCCTGACTGGCTGCAGTGGCTAAACTACCTGCTCTGGCCGGTAGCGGTGATTTCCGTGCTGCTGGTGTTTGGCTACTTCTTCTCAACCATTGCGAACTGGATAGCCGCCCCGTTTAACGGCCTGCTGGCGGAACAGCTGGAAGCGCGGCTTACCGGTGCCACGCCGCCGGACACGGGCGTGCTGGGGATCATGAAAGATCTGCCGCGCATCATGAAGCGCGAGTGGCAGAAGTTTGCCTGGTACCTGCCACGCGCAATTGTGCTGCTTATCCTCTATTTTGTGCCCGGCATTGGCCAGACGGTCGCCCCGGTGCTGTGGTTCCTGTTCAGCGCCTGGATGCTCGCCATTCAGTACTGCGACTATCCGTTTGATAACCACAAGGTGCCGTTTAAAGAGATGCGCACCGCCCTGCGCAGCCAGAAGATCGCCAACATGCAGTTTGGCGCGCTGACCAGCCTGTTCACCATGATTCCCTTCCTGAACCTGTTTATTATGCCCGTCGCCGTTTGCGGCGCGACGGCCATGTGGGTCGACTGCTATCGTGCTAAGCACGCGTTATGGAAGTAATGCAAAAATGTGTAAAACAGGGGTGGCTTATGCCGCCCCTTATTCCATACTGATCCCCATTATTTCCTTGCAGCATATAGATATGCGAATTCCTTACTTCCCCCTACCTGCTTAGCAGGTATGCTGGGCTGGTATCCCAATTTCATACAGTTAAGGACAGGCCATGAGTAAGATTTATGAAGACAACTCGCTGACTATCGGTCATACGCCCCTGGTTCGACTGAACCGTATCGGTAATGGACGCATTCTGGCGAAGGTCGAATCACGCAACCCGAGCTTCAGCGTAAAATGCCGTATCGGTGCAAACATGATTTGGGATGCTGAAAAACGTGGCGTGCTGAAGCCGGGCGTAGAGCTGGTAGAACCGACCAGCGGCAATACCGGTATCGCACTGGCCTATGTGGCTGCCGCGCGTGGCTACAAGCTGACGCTGACCATGCCGGAAACCATGAGCATCGAGCGCCGCAAACTGCTCAAAGCGCTGGGCGCGAACCTGGTGCTGACCGAAGGCGCGAAGGGCATGAAAGGCGCCATCCAGAAAGCCGAAGAAATTGTCGCCAGCGATCCGGCGAAATATCTGCTGCTGCAGCAGTTTAGCAACCCGGCTAACCCGGAAATTCACGAGAAGACCACCGGCCCGGAAATCTGGGAAGATACCGACGGCCAGGTTGACGTCTTTATCTCCGGCGTGGGTACCGGCGGTACGCTGACCGGCGTGTCACGCTACATTAAGGGCACGAAGGGCAAAAAAGACCTCATCACCGTTGCCGTTGAGCCGACTGACTCGCCGGTTATCACCCAGGCGCTGGCGGGTGAAGAGCTCAAGCCAGGCCCGCATAAAATTCAGGGCATTGGCGCAGGCTTCATTCCGGGCAACCTGGATCTGAAGCTGATCGATAAAGTCATCACCATTACGAACGAAGACGCCATCTCTACCGCGCGTCGCCTGATGGATGAAGAGGGCATTCTGGCGGGTATCTCTTCCGGTGCAGCCGTCGCGGCCGCGCTCAAGCTTCAGGAAGATGAAGCCTTTACCAATAAGAATATTGTGGTTATCCTTCCATCCTCGGGTGAGCGTTACTTGAGCACCGCGCTGTTTGCCGATCTCTTCACTGAAAAAGAGCTGCAACAGTAGTGCCAGCATGTTAATAACGCGTAAAAAAGCACCTTTTCAGGTGCTTTTTTGTGGCCTGCATCAAACTTTTGCCCCTCCTGGCATTGCTTCACCCCGTTGTGTCTGGTATTTAAACCAGCAATTATTTTGATGCGTGAAATTAATCAGCGAACGAAATAGCCTTGCTGAATCGATTTTATGATTTGGTTCAAGTCTTGCTTTCGCTGCATAATGTTTAATGACGATCGAAACGTCAGCGCTAACAATACAGGCTAAAGTTCAGTCGCCAGGCTAGACTTTAGTTCCACAACACTAAACCTATAAGTTGGGGAAATACAATGTTCCAGCAAGAAGTTACCATTACCGCTCCGAACGGTCTGCACACCCGCCCTGCTGCTCAGTTTGTTAAAGAAGCAAAAGGCTTCACTTCTGAAATCACTGTGACTTCCAACGGCAAAAGCGCGAGCGCAAAAAGCCTGTTCAAACTGCAGACTCTGGGCCTGACTCAGGGCACCGTTGTCACCATCTCTGCAGAAGGTGAAGACGAGCAGAAAGCAGTTGAGCATCTGGTAAAACTGATGGCTGAGCTCGAGTAAGTTTCCGGGTTCTTTTAAATATCAGTCACAAGTAAGGTAGGGTTATGATTTCAGGCATTTTAGCATCCCCGGGTATCGCTTTCGGCAAAGCACTGCTGCTGAAAGAAGACGAGATCGTCATCGACCGGAAAAAAATTTCTGCCGACAAGGTTGATCAGGAAGTTGAACGTTTTCTGAGCGGTCGTGCCAAGGCATCTGCGCAACTGGAAGCAATCAAAACTAAAGCTGGCGAAACTTTCGGTGAAGAAAAAGAAGCCATCTTCGAAGGGCACATCATGCTGCTTGAAGATGAGGAGCTGGAGCAGGAAATCATAGCCCTGATTAAAGATAAAGGCATGACGGCCGACGCGGCTGCGCATGAAGTTATCGAAGGTCAGGCAACTGCCCTGGAAGAACTGGATGATGAATACCTGAAAGAGCGTGCGGCTGACGTACGTGACATCGGTAAGCGCCTGCTGCGCAACATCCTGGGTCTGGCCATCATTGACCTGAGCGCGATTCAGGACGAAGTGATCCTGGTTGCCGCTGACCTCACCCCGTCTGAAACCGCACAGCTGAACCTGAAAAAGGTCCTCGGTTTCATCACCGACGCGGGCGGCCGTACCTCCCACACCTCTATCATGGCGCGTTCTCTGGAACTGCCTGCCATCGTGGGTACCGGCAGCGTCACCGCTCAGGTGAAAAACGGCGACTATCTGATTCTGGATGCCGTAAACAATCTGGTTTACGTCAACCCAACCAATGAAGAGATCGATAAACTGCGCGCGGTTCAGGAGCAGGTTGCGACTGAAAAAGCGGAACTCGCTAAGCTGAAAGACCTGCCAGCCATCACCCTGGACGGCCATCAGGTTGAAGTGTGCGCAAACATCGGTACCGTCCGCGACGTTGATGGCGCTGAGCGCAACGGTGCGGAAGGCGTCGGTCTCTATCGTACAGAATTCCTGTTCATGGACCGCGACGCGCTGCCAACGGAAGAAGAGCAGTTTGCTGCTTACAAAGCCGTGGCTGAAGCGTGTGGCTCTCAGGCGGTTATCGTCCGTACCATGGACATCGGTGGCGACAAAGAGCTGCCGTACATGAACTTCCCGAAAGAAGAGAACCCGTTCCTGGGCTGGCGTGCAATCCGTATCGCGATGGATCGTAAAGAGATCCTCCGTGACCAGGTTCGCGCAATCCTGCGTGCCTCTGCTTTTGGTAAACTGCGCATCATGTTCCCGATGATCATCTCTGTAGAAGAAGTGCGTGCACTGAAGAAAGAGATTGAAATCTACAAGCAGGAACTGCGCGACGAAGGTAAAGCGTTTGACGAGTCAATCGAGATCGGCGTGATGGTGGAAACACCTGCGGCGGCGACCATTGCGCGTCATTTAGCCAAGGAAGTTGATTTCTTTAGTATCGGTACCAATGATTTAACGCAGTACACCCTGGCAGTTGACCGTGGTAATGATATGATTTCACATCTCTACCAGCCAATGTCACCGTCCGTGCTGAACTTGATTAAGCAAGTTATTGATGCTTCTCATGCAGAAGGTAAATGGACTGGCATGTGTGGTGAGCTTGCAGGCGACGAACGTGCTACACTTCTGTTGCTGGGTATGGGTCTGGACGAATTCTCTATGAGCGCCATTTCCATCCCGCGCATTAAGAAGATTATCCGTAACACGAACTTCGAAGATGCGAAGGTGTTAGCAGAGCAGGCTCTTGCTCAACCGACAACGGACGAGTTAATGACGCTGGTTAACAAGTTCATTGAAGAAAAAACAATCTGCTAATCCACGAGATGCGGCCCAAATTACTGCTTAGGAGAAGATCATGGGTTTGTTCGATAAACTGAAATCTCTGGTTTCTGATGATAAGAAAGACTCCGGAACTATTGAGATTGTTGCTCCGCTCTCCGGCGAGATCGTCAACATCGAAGACGTGCCGGATGTAGTGTTTGCTGAGAAAATCGTTGGTGATGGCATTGCTATCAAACCAACTGGCAACAAAATGGTTGCTCCAGTTGACGGCACCATCGGTAAAATTTTTGAAACCAACCATGCGTTCTCTATCGAATCTGATAGCGGTATCGAACTGTTCGTTCACTTCGGTATCGACACCGTTGAACTGAAAGGCGAAGGCTTCAAACGTATCGCGGAAGAAGGCCAGCGTGTCAAAGTTGGCGACCCGGTAATTGAATTCGATCTGCCACTGCTGGAAGAAAAAGCCAAGTCTACCCTGACGCCGGTTGTTATCTCCAACATGGACGAAATCAAAGAACTGATCAAACTGTCTGGCAGCGTCACCGTGGGTGAAACCCCGGTTATCCGCATCAAGAAGTAATTCTTGCCGCACAGAAAAATGGCGCCTTCGGGCGCCATTTTTGTTTATGCAGGGAGGATAAGCTCGTCGTAGCCTTTCGACTGAGTATAGAGCATGACGTCCGTCACCCGATCGCCCGCCATACGAATGGCATCGGCAACGGTTTTCCCCTCTACAATGCCGCTCACCAGCTCTGAACAGAACAGATCGCCCGTCCCTTTCAGGTCGGTTTCTACGCGCGGATGCGCGCTGACGGTCACGCCTTCATGCGTCACCAGCACCACGTGGATGTTTTGCGGGTCGTCTGCAACCGGCGCGCTGGTGATCGCCACCCATCTCAGGCTGTCAGAGAGCAATCCCTGAGCCGCCGCGATGGCGCTTTCCGGCGTACGGCACGGTTTGCCGCTTAACACTTCCAGCTCGTAGACGTTTGGCGTAATCCCCTGCGCCAGCGGCAGCAGGTGCTCCCGATACGCTTGCGGGATCTCGGGCTTCACGTACGTTCCGCTGTCGATATCGCCGATAACCGGGTCGACCAGCACCAGCAGGTCAGGATGCTGCGCTTTCACCGCCTTCAGCCACTGCGCCAGTAGAGCAATCTGACTGGCGCTGCCCATATAGCCGGTAGTGACCGCCTTAAGCTCGCGCAGGATCTCGCGCTCTTCCAGCGCCTTCAGGTAGCCGCTGAACCACTCATCGGGGATCACGCCGCCGTAGAACGTGTCGTAGTGCGGCGTGTTGCTGAACAGCACCGTCGGCACCGCCGTTACGTTAAGCCGATGAGTACGAATATTCGGTACCGCAATACTGTTTCCCACGCTGCCGTACACCACCTGCGACTGCACTGCGACAATGTCGGTTTGCTGCGCCCGGGTATTGTCCCGGAATAGAATCATTTCCATGACGCTTAAATTCCCGCCCCCTGCGAATAACTCTCTTCACCAAAGACGCCGGTAGACAAATAGCGATCGCCGCGATCGCAAATAATCGCCACCACCACTGCCCCCGGGTTGGCCTTTGCCACCCGAATCGCACCCGCTACCGCGCCGCCCGAGCTGACCCCGCAGAAGATGCCTTCGCGCACGGCCAGCTCACGCATGGTATTTTCCGCCTCGCGCTGGTGAAGATCCAGCACCTGGTCCACAAGCTGCGCATTAAAGATGCCGGGCATATACTCCGCTGGCCAGCGGCGAATGCCCGGAATGCTGCTCCCCTCTTCCGGCTGCAGGCCCACAATGGTGACGGCTTTGTCCTGCTCGCGCAGAAAACGCGACACGCCGGTAATGGTGCCGGTGGTGCCCATGCTGGAGACAAAGTGGGTGATGCGCCCGTCGGTTTGCTGCCAGATTTCCGGGCCGGTGGTGGTGTAGTGCGCGTACGGGTTGTCCGGGTTGTTGAACTGATCGAGCAGCTTACCTTCGCCGCGCTCGGCCATTTCCAAGGCCAGGTCGCGCGCGCCTTCCATCCCCTGCTCTTTGGTCACCAGAATCAGCTCGGCTCCGTAGGCACGCATCGCGGCGCGGCGCTCCTGGCTCATGTTATCCGGCATCAGCAGCTTCATGCGGTAGCCTTTCAGCGCCGCAATCATCGCCAGGGCGATACCGGTGTTGCCGCTGGTCGCCTCAATCAGCACGTCGCCCGGCTTAATCTCGCCGCGCTTTTCGGCCTGAACGATCATTGACAGCGCCGCGCGGTCTTTCACCGACCCCGCCGGGTTGTTGCCTTCGAGTTTGACCCAAATCTCGCTGCCGTTGTCGGGCCCCATGCGCTGAAGCTTGACCAGAGGGGTGTTGCCGATGGTGTGTTCGAGTGTATTCACGATTTTTACTCAATAAAAAAGCCGGGGGCGCGCAGCGATCCCGGCCTACAAGACACAGTGATAGCAGTAGGCCCGGTCAGCGCAGCGCCACCGGGCGATAAACATTCTAATAACCTATCAGGCTGACTCCGCCAGAGCAATATCCTCGCGCGTCTCAATGCGCTCCTTGCCGTGGTAAATACGGGCATGCTGAAGCCCGACAAACAGGCGCTCGCCCCGGTGCGGCGGGACGTCGTCGCGCATGACCACGGTCAGCGGCTCGGTATACCAGCCCAGCGGCTGTACCACCAGTTGGGTGTAGTGCCCTTTAGGGCTTGCTTCCAGCACCTGCACCGGCAGCGGTGAGTCCAGGCTGGTTCGGCGGCTGACGTCCACTTCCCACGGGCGCAGGAACAGATCGACCGGCCCCTGATGCGCAGAGGTATAGCCCAGCGGCCAGCGGTGCGCGCCAACGTGGAACTGACCACCGCGAATGGTGCCCTGCAGACGATTTACCTCGCCCATAAACTCCAGCACGAAGCGGGTCGCCGGTTCACGCCAGAGCTGCTCCGGCTCGTCAACCTGCTCGATGTTGCCCTGGCTCATGACCACCACGCGATCCGCAACTTCCATCGCCTCTTCCTGGTCGTGGGTCACGAAGACGCTGGTAAATTTCAGCTCTTCATGCAGCTGACGCAGCCAGCGACGCAGCTCTTTACGCACCTGCGCATCCAGCGCGCCGAACGGTTCATCTAACAGCAGAATTTGCGGCTCAACGGCCAGGGCTCGCGCCAGCGCCACGCGCTGCTTCTGGCCGCCGGAAAGCTGCGCCGGGAAACGATCGGCCAGATGCGCCAGCTGCACTATCTCCAGCAGCTTCGTCACTTTCGCCTTGATGGCGGCGGCATTCGGACGCTCGCGACGCGGCAGCACGGTCAGGCCAAACGCGATGTTGTCGAACACGGTCATGTGGCGGAACAGCGCGTAGTGCTGGAATACAAAGCCCACTTTACGATCGCGGGCATGCAGGCGGCTCACGTCGGTGCCGTGGAAGCGGATATGCCCGCTGGTCTGGTGCTCCAGCCCGGCGATAATACGCAGCAGCGTGGTTTTACCCGAGCCAGAAGGCCCCAGCAGCGCCACCATTTGTCCGGAAGGGATATCCAGCGAGATATCATTCAGCACCTGGGTGCGACCAAAAGACTTCTTAATATTGGCAATCTCAATGCTCATGATTTCCCTCCTGATGCTGACGTTTTTCCTGATTTTCTAAACGCCACTGCACCACACTCTTTAAAAACAGGGTCAAAATGGCCATCAGCGTCAGCAACGCTGCGGCAGTAAACGAGCCGATGGTGTTGTAATCCTGCTGCAGCAGTTCAATCTGCAACGGCAGCGACAGGGTTTCACCGCGAATCGAGCCGGAGACCACCGACACCGCGCCGAACTCGCCAATCGCGCGGGCGTTGGTCAGCACCACGCCGTAAAGCAGCGCCCAGCGGATGTTCGGCAGCGTCACGCGGCGGAACATTTGCCACCCCGACGCGCCCAGCAGCACCGCCGCTTCGTCTTCGTTGCTGCCCTGGCTTAACATCACCGGCACCAGCTCGCGCACCACAAACGGACAGGTCACGAAGATGGTGACCAGCACCATGCCCGGCCAGGCAAACATGATCTGCAGGTTATGCGCATCCAGCCAGCCGCCCAGCGGACCGTTGGAGCCGTAAAAGAGCAGGTACACCAGACCCGCCACCACCGGCGACACCGCAAAAGGAATGTCCAGCAGGGTCAGCAGCAGCTGACGTCCCGGGAAGTTAAAGCGCGTCACCAGCCACGCCAGCAGGGTACCGAACACGAGGTTTACCGGCACGGTGATTAACGCAATCAGTACGGTCAGCCAGATGGCGTGCAGCATATCCGGGTTCGCCAGGTTCTCCAGCGCGGGCATCAGCCCCTTGCTGAACGCCTGAACGAAGATATAAATCGTCGGCACGACGAGAATGAGGGCAGACACCAGAACGCCCGCCCCAATCAGAAACCATTTACCCCAGTTAATGCGGGGTGCATCGTATCGCTTCAATTGCGTAACTTCCGCCATCAGTGACCTACCACACGTCGACCAAAGCGACTTTGCAGAGTGTTAATTGAGTACAGCAGCAGCAGCGAGGCCGCCAGGATCACCGAGGCGATCGCGCTCGCCGCCGGATAATCAAACTCCTGCAGGCGAATGAAAATCATCAGCGAGGTGACTTCCGTTTTCCAGGCGATGTTCCCGGCGATAAAAATTACCGCGCCGAACTCGCCGAGGCTGCGGGTAAACGACAGCGCAACGCCCGCCATCAGCGCCGGAGAGAGCTCCGGCAGAACCACCTTGCGAAAGCTCTGCCAGCGCGTGGCGCCCAGCGTTTCCGCCGCTTCTTCGTACTCTGGCCCCAACTCTTCCAGCACCGGCTGCACGGTACGCACCACAAACGGGATGCTGGTAAAAGCCATCGCCACCGCGATACCAAGCCAGGTATAGGTCACTTTGATGTCAAACTTCGCCAGCCACTCGCCGTAGAGCCCGTTAACGGAGAAAAGCGACGCGAGGGTTAAGCCCGCCACCGCCGTCGGCAGCGCAAACGGCAGATCCATCAAGGCATCGAGCAGCGTGCGGCCCGGAAAGCGATAGCGGGTTAAGATCCACGCCATCAGCAGGCCAAACACGCCGTTAAAAATAGAGGCGACAAACGCCGACAGCAGCGTCACCTTATAGGCCGCGACTACCTGCGGGTTGGTGATCACGTCCCAGTACTGCGCCCAGCTCATCTGCGCTAGCTGCATCACCAGCGCGCTGAGCGGCAGCAGCAGGATCAGGCAGACGAACAGCAGGCTGGTGCCGAGGCTTAAGGTAAAGCCCGGCAGCACGCGTTTAGTCGAGACTGCAAACATCACTTACGCCCCGCCGCCAGCAGTTTGTCTAACTCACCGCCGCTGGCAAAGTGCGTTTTCATCACCTCCGGCCAGGATCCGAAACGTTCTTCCACGCGGAACAGCGCGGTCTGCGGGAATTTGTCTTTTAGCTTGTTCATCACGTCCGGGTTGTTCACGCGGTAGTAGTAATCGGTAATGATGGTCTGCGCCTGAGGGCTGTACAGGTAGTTGAGATAGGCTTTTGCCGCTTTCTCGGTACCGTTTGCCTGCACGTTTTTATCGACCCACGCCACCGGGAACTCGGCCAGAATGTTGGTTTTCGGGATAACCACCTCGAAGCCCTGGGCTTCATACTGCTTGCGGATGTTATTCACTTCCGACTCGAAGCTGATCAGCACATCGCCCAGCCCGCGCTCTGCGAAGGTGGTGGTGGCTCCGCGTCCGCCGGTATCAAACACCTCGACGTTTTTCAGGAACTGGGTCATGAACTGCTCGGTTTTGGCCTTGTCGTTACCGTCAGCCTTGTCCGCTGCGCCCCATGCGGCTAAATAAGTATAACGCGCGTTACCGGACGTTTTTGGGTTCGGGAAAATCAGCTTCACGTCGGAACGCACCAGGTCGCTCCAGTCGTGGATATTCTTCGGGTTGCCCTTACGCACCAGGAAGCCCATGGTGGAGTAGAACGGCGAGCTGTTGTTAGGCAGACGGCTCTGCCAGTCCGCCGGGATCAGCTTGCCTTTGTCGTGCAGGATCTGCACGTCGGTCACCTGATTGTAGGTCACCACGTCCGCTTTCAGGCCCTGCAAAATCGCCAGCGCCTGCTTAGACGACCCGGCGTGGGACTGCTTGATGGTCAGCTTGTCGCCGTTGTTGTCTTTCGCCCACTGCTGTTCAAACGGGGGATTAAGGGCGGCAAACAGCTCGCGGGAGACGTCATACGAACTATTCAACAGTTCAGTCGCCTGCGCCTGTGCCGCCAGCAGTAAACCTGCCAGCGCCAGAGTTCCTTTTTTCAGTACAGTAACGGCCATTGCGCACCCTTATAAATGTGATGACTATCTTATAGTCATAATATTTATAACGGAGATGAAAGGAGTAACGGTTTTATATACCGTTTGGTGATTTAGAAGCAGAAAAGGGAATAAGGGGGCGGGGAACATTGCCGGGTGGCGCTAGCGCTTACCCGGCCTACGTATGGAGAGCGGTTTTACAGCGCCAGCAGGCGCTCAACGGACGGCGCGAAGTAGTAGCCGCCGGTCACCGGTTTGGTGAAGCGCAGCATCGCGTCGCGCTTGCCGTCGGTATCGCCGAACATGCTCAGCAGCTGCTGCTCGATGTTGTGCAGGCGCGCGCAGTAGGCGCAGAAGTAAAGACCGTGGGTACCGCTTGCGGTGCCGTAGGGCAGGCTCTGGCGGACAATCTTCAGCCCTTTGCCGTCTTCTTTGAGGTCAACGCGGGTCAGGTGCGAGGTTACCGGACGGTCGTCGCCATCGATCTCTTCGTTGGCCTCTTTGGTACGACCAATCATCATCTCCTGGTCCTGCACGCTCATGCGGTTAAGCTGCTTGAGGTTGTGCTCCCAGCGCTGCACGAACACGTAGCTGCCGCCCGCGTCCACGCCGTCTTTAATCACCGCCACGTCGCGACGCACTTCTTCACCCGCCGGGTTTTCCGTTCCGTCGACGAAGCCGCTCAGATCGCGCTCCTCCACCCAGCGGAAGCCGTGCACTTCTTCCTGCACCTCAATGCTGTCGCCGAACGCTTCCACCGCCGCCTGGGCAACGGAAAAGTTCACGTCGTGACGCAGAGAGAGAATATGAATGAGCAGATCGTACTGGGTGGCCGGAGCCAGACCTTTACCGTAAGGGATAAAGTCCTTCAGCTCTTCCGCCCCTTCACCACCGCTCAGCTGACGCCAGACGGTATTGCCAAAGGCGACAACGGCGCCGAGGTGCGCTTCCGGAAATTTGGCCTGGAAGGTCGCCAGCTTATCAACAAACGCTTTACTGGCCGCACGCAGGGCATCCACGTCCCCTTTAACATTGGCTTCAATCCAAATCGCCGCGCGGCAATGTTCTGGCAAAATGCCACTCTGAACCTGAGACATCGCTCCTCCTGAAATAAAGATGCCACGTCAGCGTGGCATTGATGGCGGCTATTATACCCGGATTTCAGCGAGGCGGTTTGTTCAGGCGCAAATTACTGCTGCCAGAGTATTTTGCTCACTTTCCAGTTCTTGAGCGTGTCGTCAGACGGCATTAATCCCTCCGGGCCGCTCCAGGTACCGGTGAAGACATAGCTGATGTGCTGGCTACCTTCCGCTTTACATGCCACCGCGACGCCCTCATCCGAAGGCGCGCTGGTGCAGTTGCCAAAGGCTTGTTTATACAGATCGCTAAACGGCGTTCCCACCTTCACGCCGCTGGCGGTCGGGATGGTATCGTCCAGCACCGCAATACGGTTCACCGTGCCTTTATCGCCATTAATCACCAGCGCCAGTTTGTCCCCCTTCAGCGCTTCGTAATAGCGCACAATGTTGCCATTCTCGGTTTTCATGCCGCTGCGCAGGCGGTAGTCGCTGCCGAGCGCATCCTGGATAGCATTCTGATCCAGCGCCGTCGCGGCGGTAATTTTTCCTACGCCCTGCTCGGTCACCTCCGTGGATGAGCCAAACCAGTTCCACGGATACGCAGCGGACCAGTTAATGGAGGAGAGCGTCGAACAGCCGGTCAACGCCAGCGGGAGCGCGCATAAAAGTAAACGCAGCGATTTCATTGAAACGTCCTTTCTTGTTAAATCAACGCTTGTTGGAGTGCGACATCGGCAAAAAGTGCCGGATTAATCATCCTGATGCCTAAAACAGGCGCGAAGACGGGGATTCGTGAGCAGCCAGAGCAGCGCCACGATATCCGCCACCACCAGCGCGATACCGATGCCCGTTAGCGGTTCACCGTACCACCAAAGCACAGGCTGCCAGAAGAGTAGCGCAATCTGGGCAAGGATGAGCAGCCAGCGAAGCGCCCCCCAAAAGCGTGGAATCAGATGCCGCCGTCCGCTGACCAAAAAAGCCAGTACGGCGGGAATGCCCGGCAGCAAACCGATCCAGAAAGCATCGCGATCGGGATAGAAGAGATTCAGCAGCGTGTCGCCCTGCCCGCGCGACGCGCCGGCCATCACAAACAGCACCCAGGTCCGCGCCTGCAGCAGCAGAACGCACCAGAATAAAAAAGGCAACCTGACGCGGCCCTGCGCGTCATAGTCGGCCGGATGGATCTCAGTACTCTTCATCTTCGATTAGACGCTTTCCTAAACTCAGCACGTCAGCGTGCTCGTAGCCCAGGCGCTCATACATGCCCAGCACCACGTCGTTATCTTCCCGCACCATGATCTGGATTTTCGGGCAGCCGCGGGCGATCAGCTTCTTCTCGAGCCGGTTGAGCAGCGCATTGGCGATGCCGCGGCCACGGTATTCCGGGTGGACGCCCAGATAATAGGCCGAGCCGCGGTGGCCGTCGTAGCCGCCCATGACCGTCCCCACCACTTCGCCATTCACTTCCGCGACCAGAAACAGACTGACGTCGTGATTCACCTTACGTTCGATATCCATTTCCGGATCGTTCCACGGACGCAGCAGATCGCAGCGCTCCCAAAGGGTGATCACCTCTTCGAAATCTTCCTGGCGAAAAACGCGTATCTCCATGGTATTAACCGCCTTTTCGGGTTTAAAAACAGTGATTATGGCGTGAACCACGCCTTTAGCCAATAACCGGGGAAAATCTCGCCAAAATTTGGCATAATGTCACTTTGTCACGTATTGAAATGAAAAGTAAAACAATTCTCAATATGGACTGTCGTAACGGGAAACACGATACGATATAACACCAGGACCCCTTTTTTTAGTATTCAGGCCGCATGAGCACATTCAAACCATTAAAAGCACTCACATCGCGTCGTCAGGTTCTCAAAGCGGGGCTGGCGGCCTTAACGTTAACGGGTATCGCAAAGCAGGCTCAGGCGAAAGACGAGAGCACGCTTAAAACCAGTAACGGACACAGCAAACCGAAAACCAAAAAGCCGGGCGCGAAGCGTCTGGTGATGCTCGACCCGGGCCACGGCGGCATTGATACCGGCGCCATTGGCAAAAACGGGTCAAAAGAAAAACACGTCGTGCTGGCGATTGCAAAAAATGTGCGGGCGATTTTACGCAGCAACGGCATTGACGCCCGCCTGACGCGCTCTGGCGACACCTTTATTCCGCTATATGACCGCGTCGAGATCGCCCACCAGCACGGGGCAGATCTGTTTATGTCGATTCACGCCGACGGCTTTACCAACCCGTCTGCGGCAGGAGCCTCGGTGTTTGCGCTCTCGAACCGCGGCGCCAGTAGCGCCATGGCTAAATACCTCTCCGACCGCGAAAACCGGGCGGATGAGGTCGCCGGGAAGAAAGCCACGGACAAAGACCACCTGCTCCAGCAGGTGCTGTTCGACCTCGTGCAGACGGATACGATCAAAAACAGCCTGACGCTCGGCTCGCACATTCTGAAGAAGATTAAGCCGGTGCATCGTCTGCACAGTAAAGGTACCGAGCAGGCGGCGTTTGTGGTGCTGAAGTCACCGTCCATCCCGTCGGTGCTGGTGGAAACCTCGTTCATTACCAACCCGGAAGAGGAGCGGCTCCTCGGCACCGCGGCGTTTCGTCAGAAAATCGCCAACGCCATCGCCTCCGGCATTATCAGTTACTTTAACTGGTTCGATAACCAAAAAGCGCACTCCAGGAAACGTTGATGAAACCCGATGCTCAACTGGTCAAAACCTTCCTGCTGCAGCTGCAGGATGAGATCTGCCAGAAACTGGCCGCCGCAGACGGCGGTGAATTTCAGGAAGATACCTGGCAGCGCGAAGCCGGCGGCGGCGGACGCAGCCGCGTGCTGCGAAACGGCGGCATCTTTGAACAGGCGGGCGTGAATTTTTCCCACGTTCACGGTGATGCGATGCCCGCGTCTGCGACGGCACATCGTCCTGAACTCGCGGGCCGCAGCTTCGAAGCGATGGGCGTTTCGCTGGTGGTGCATCCGCACAACCCGTTTGTGCCGACCAGCCACGCCAACGTGCGCTTTTTTATTGCGGAAAAGCCGGGAGCCGATCCGGTCTGGTGGTTCGGCGGCGGTTTCGACTTAACGCCCTACTACGGTTTCGAAGAGGATGCCGTACACTGGCATACCACCGCGCGGGAGATTTGCCAGCCGTTTGGCGAAGACGTCTACCCGAAATTTAAAAAGTGGTGCGACGACTACTTTTATCTGAAGCACCGCGACGAGCAGCGCGGCATCGGCGGGCTGTTCTTCGACGATCTCAACGCACCTGATTTTGATACCGCGTTCAGCTTTATGCGCGCGGTGGGAGAAGGCTATACCGACGCCTATCTGCCCATCGTCGAGCGCCGGAAAAACACCGACTACGGCGTGCGCGAGCGCGAGTTCCAGCTTTACCGCCGGGGGCGCTACGTGGAGTTCAACCTGGTGTGGGATCGCGGGACGCTGTTCGGCCTGCAGACCGGCGGGCGCACGGAGTCGATTCTGATGTCGATGCCGCCGCTGGTGCGCTGGGAGTACTGCTACGAGCCAAAAGAAGGCAGCCCGGAGGCTGCCTTGAGTGAGTTTCTGAAAGTTCGCGACTGGGTGTAACTGCCGGATGACGCTGCGCTTATCCGGCCTACAAAACCCGTAGGTCGGGTAAGCGAACGCGCCACCCGACACGCGGCGATTACAGCGGCTGCGTCTGCGCCTCTACCACCGCCAGCGCCACCATATTCACGATGCGGCGCACGGAGGCAATCGGCGTTAACACATGCACCGGTTTTGCCACGCCCATCAGCACCGGCCCCACGGTCACCCCTTCTGAACTGGAGACGCGCAGCAGGTTATAGCTGATACGCGCCGCTTCCACGTTCGGCATAATCAGAATGTTCGCCGATCCCTTCAGCGGGCTGTCCGGCATACGTTCGTTACGGATGCTCTCGACCAGCGCGGCATCGCCGTGCATTTCCCCGTCAATCATCAGCTCCGGCGCACGCTCGCGCACCAGCTCAAGCGTCTGGCGCATTTTGCACGCCGCCGCGGATTTAGACGAACCAAAGTTGGAGTGCGACAGCAGCGCCACCTTCGGCTCAATACCAAAGCGACGCACGGTTTCTGCCGCCATCACGGTGATCTCCGCCAGCTCGTCCGGGGAGGGATCGTCGTTAACGTAGGTATCGGCGATAAAGGTGTTGCCGCTTGGCAGCAGCAGGGCATTCATCGCCCCGGCGGTATGGACCCCGTCACGATAGCCGAAGATCTCCTGCACCACGCTGAAGTGCTCGTGGTAATCGCCGATGGTGCCGCAGATCAGCGCATCCGCCTCGCCGCGATGAACCATGATCGCGCCGATCACCGTGGTGTTGCTGATGACCGCTTTCTGCGCCTGCTCCTGGGTGATCCCGCGACGCTTCATGATCGCGTAGTATTCGCTCCAGTACTCCTTGAAGCGCGGATCCGATTCGTTGTTGACGATCTCGAAGTCGACGCCCGGCTTAATCTGCAGGCCCAGTTTCTGAATGCGCATCTCGATCACGCTCGGACGACCAATCAGGATCGGCTTCGCCAGGCCTAAGGTGATCAGCTCCTGGGTCGCGTGCAGCACGCGCGCCTCTTCCCCTTCCGCCAGCACCACGCGCTTCGCGTCGGCGCGCGCCTGGGAGAAGATCGGCTTCATGAACAGGTTGGTTTTGTAGACGAACTCGGTGAGCTTATCGACGTAGGCGTCGAAATCCTCAATCGGACGCGTCGCGACGCCGGAGTCCATCGCCGCTTTGGCTACCGCTGGCGCGATCTTCACGATCAGACGCGGGTCGAACGGTTTTGGAATGATGTAGTCCGGGCCAAAGCTCAGATCCTGATCGCCGTAGGCGGAGGCAACCACTTCGCTCTGCTCCGCGTGCGCCAGCTCCGCGATGGCGTGTACGGCGGCAAGCTTCATCTCTTCGTTGATTGCCGTGGCGCCGACGTCCAGCGCGCCGCGGAAGATGAACGGGAAGCAGAGCACGTTGTTGACCTGGTTCGGGTAGTCGGAACGGCCGGTACAGATAATGGCGTCTTCACGCACCGCTTTCGCCAGCGGCGGCAGAATTTCCGGTTC
This sequence comes from Enterobacter sp. 01-M-03-SI-ECC, assembly GCF_047530215.1. Classification (NCBI taxonomy): domain Bacteria; kingdom Pseudomonadati; phylum Pseudomonadota; class Gammaproteobacteria; order Enterobacterales; family Enterobacteriaceae; genus Enterobacter; species Enterobacter sp. 01-M-03-SI-ECC. The sequence goes on along the minus strand of NZ_JBLKDA010000002.1, from coordinate 56,928 downwards.
CGGGTTCGCCAGGGCCAGGATCATCGGCGCGCGCGCCATCTTCTTCACCATCTCCTGGGTCAGCACTTTCGGACCCGAGCAGCCGAGGAAGATATCCGCGCCGTCAATCACGTCCTCAAGCGTGCGCTTGCCGTCGTCCTCCACCGCATACGCCGCTTTGGTTTCCGCCATGTTCGGCTCGCGGTCTTTGTAGATAACGCCCTTGGAATCGCAAACCACGATGTTGTGTTTCTGCATCCCCAGCGCCACCAGCAGGTTCATACAGGCGATGGCCGCGGCGCCTGCGCCAGAAACCACCATGCGCACGTCGGAGAGATTTTTCTCTACCACGCGCAGGCCGTTCAGAATCGCGGCGGTGCTGATAATCGCGGTCCCGTGCTGGTCGTCATGGAACACGGGAATGTTCATACGCTCGCGCAGCTTCTGCTCGATATAGAAACATTCCGGCGCTTTGATGTCTTCCAGGTTAATCCCCCCGAAGGTCGGCTCCAGCGCGGCCACCACGTTGATGAATTTGTCAGGATCGAGTTCGTCCACCTCGATATCAAACACGTCGATTCCGGCGAATTTCTTGAACAGCACCCCCTTCCCTTCCATCACCGGCTTACCGGCCAGCGCGCCGATGTTGCCCAGCCCCAGCACCGCCGTGCCGTTAGAGATCACCGCGACCAGGTTGCCGCGCGCGGTGTATTTGTAGGCCGCCAGCGGATCTTTTTCGATTTCCAGACACGGGGCCGCCACGCCCGGCGAATAGGCCAGCGCCAGATCGCGCTGGGTTGCCAGCGGCTTGGTTGGGGAGACCTGAATTTTGCCCGGAACGGGGAACTCGTGAAAATCGAGGGCACTCTGTTTCAACTGCTCATCCATCTTATTTTTCCTTTCACGTATCGGTCAAAAGGGTGACGTAAGCGATCCTGATGCACACCCTGGTGTGCCGCCTAGTATCGCCTCAGGCCGCCTCCTAAACTTTGAAGGCTGCCAAACTCTCACCATCACACATTAAAAATTGTTATCAATTTATAACAGCCATGTTACCCGTCTCAAAAGCAATGCCTCCCCCGTCTGCTATGCTTTTTTGTTAAGTCCATCATGATTTTTCCAGAAGTGTGAACTAACGCACTCATCTAACTCTTTTATTTCCAAGGAGTAATCTTTTATGAACCAGCTAGACGGCATCAAACAATTCACCACCGTGGTCGCAGACAGCGGCGATATCGAGTCGATTCGCCACTACCAGCCGGAGGATGCAACCACTAACCCTTCGCTCCTGCTCAAGGCGGCAGGGCTTGCCCATTTTAGCCATCTGATTGATGACGCCATTACCTACGGTAAACAGCGCGGGAAAACGCAGGAGCAGCAGGTGGCCGAAGCCAGCGACAAGCTGGCGGTTAATTTTGGTGCGGAAATTCTTAAAAGCATTCCGGGACGCGTCTCGACCGAAGTCGATGCCCGCCTCTCGTTCGACAAAGAAAAGAGCATTAACAAGGCGCGTCGTCTGGTAGAACTCTACCAGGAGCAGGGGATTGATAAATCACGCATTCTGATTAAGCTCGCATCGACGTGGGAAGGCATCCGCGCGGCTGAGGTGCTGGAGAAAGAGGGGATCCACTGCAACCTGACGCTGCTGTTTTCGTTTGCCCAGGCGCGCGCCTGCGCCGAAGCGGGCGTGTTCCTCGTCTCGCCGTTTGTCGGGCGCATCTACGACTGGTATCAGGCGAAACAGCCGATGGATCCGTACGTGGTGGATGAAGATCCGGGCGTGAAGTCGGTCCGTAATATCTACGACTACTACAAGCAGCACCGCTACGAAACCATCGTGATGGGGGCCAGCTTTCGCCGTACAGAACAGATCCTCGCCCTGGCAGGCTGCGACCGCCTGACCATCTCCCCTAACCTGCTCCAGGAACTGCAGGACAAAGAAGAGACGGTGATCCGCAAGCTGGTGCCGACCTCCACCGTGCTGCCAAAACCGAAAGCCATGACCGAAGCGGAGTTCCGCTGGGAGCACAATCAGGACGCGATGGCCGTGGATAAACTGGCGGAAGGCATCCGCCTGTTCGCCGTCGACCAGCGCAAACTTGAAGACCTTCTCGCCGCCAAACTTTAACCTTGCCACGGAGTGAACTATGTCCCGTAAAGAGCTAGCCAATGCCATTCGCGCCCTCAGCATGGATGCCGTGCAGAAAGCCAATTCCGGCCACCCCGGCGCGCCGATGGGCATGGCGGATATTGCCGAAGTGCTGTGGAACGACTTTCTGAAGCACAACCCCAATGACCCGACGTGGTACGACCGCGACCGCTTTATTCTCTCCAACGGCCACGCCTCCATGCTGCTCTACAGCCTGCTGCACCTGTCCGGCTACGACCTGCCGCTTGAGGAGCTGAAAAACTTCCGCCAGCTGCACTCCAAAACGCCGGGCCACCCGGAAATCGGCTATACGCCGGGCGTAGAAACTACCACCGGGCCGCTGGGTCAGGGGCTGGCGAATGCGGTCGGGCTGGCGATAGCCGAACGCACGCTGGCGGCGCAGTTTAACCAGCCGGACCACGAGATTGTCGATCACTACACCTACGTGTTTATGGGTGACGGCTGCCTGATGGAGGGGATCTCCCACGAGGTCTGCTCCCTGGCAGGCACCCTGGGGCTGGGCAAGCTGATTGGCTTCTACGATCGCAACGGCATCTCCATCGACGGCGAGACCGAAGGCTGGTTTACCGACGACACGGCAAAACGCTTCGAGGCCTACCACTGGCACGTGGTGCATGAGATTGACGGTCACGATCCGGAGGCGGTGAAAAAAGCGATTCAGGAAGCGCAGAGCGTGAAGGACAAACCGTCCCTGATTATCTGCCGCACGGTGATCGGCTTCGGCTCGCCGAACAAGGCGGGCAAAGAGGAGGCGCACGGCGCGGCGCTGGGTGACGAAGAAGTGGCGCTGACCCGGCAGAAGCTGGGCTGGAAATACCCGCCGTTTGAGATCCCGAAAGAGATCTACAGAGCCTGGGATGCCCGTGAAGACGGTGAGAAAGCCCAGCACGCCTGGAACGAAAAATTTGCCGCCTACAAAAAAGCGCACCCGGATCTCGCCGCCGAGTTTTCCCGCCGCATGAGCGGCGGCCTGCCGGAAGACTGGGACGATAAAACCCAGGCGCTGATTGAGAACCTGCAGTCCAACCCGGCGAAAATCGCCACCCGAAAGGCGTCGCAAAACACCCTGAACGCCATCGGCCCTCTCCTGCCCGAACTGCTCGGCGGCTCGGCGGACCTGGCGCCCAGCAACCTGACCATCTGGTCCGGCTCAAAATCGCTGAAAGAGGACATTGCCGGGAACTACATCCACTACGGCGTGCGCGAGTTTGGGATGACCGCGATTGCCAACGGCATCGCCCACCACGGTGGCTTCGTGCCCTACACCGCTACCTTCCTGATGTTCGTCGAGTATGCCCGCAACGCGGCGCGCATGGCGGCGCTGATGAAGGCCCGGCAGATCATGGTCTATACCCATGACTCCATCGGGCTGGGTGAAGATGGCCCGACGCACCAGGCGGTGGAACAGCTGGCAAGCCTGCGCTTAACGCCCAACTTCAGCACCTGGCGTCCGTGCGATCAGGTCGAAGCGGCGGTCGGCTGGAAGCTGGCGATAGAACGCCACAACGGCCCGACGGCGCTGATTCTGTCGCGCCAGAACCTGGCGCAGATTGAGCGTACCCCGGAGCAGGTGAAAAACATCGCCCGCGGCGGCTACATCCTGAAAGACAGCGGCGGCAAGCCGGACGTGATCCTGATTGCGACCGGGTCCGAGGTGGAAATCACGGTAAAAGCGGCGGAAAAACTGACCGCCGAAGGCCACGCGGTGCGCGTGGTGTCCCTGCCTTCAACGGATATTTTTGACGCCCAGGACGAGGCGTACCGGGAATCGGTCCTGCCGTCCAGCGTCGCGGCGCGCGTGGCGGTGGAAGCCGGAATCGCCGACTATTGGTACAAGTACGTCGGGCTGAAAGGGGCGATTGTGGGCATGCGGGGCTACGGCGAGTCCGCCCCGGCCGATAAGCTGTTCCCGTATTTCGGCTTTACCGTTGAGAACGTGGTTGAGAAGGCGTTGAGCGTGATCTAGTGCGCTCTGCTTGCCGGGTGGCGCTGTCGCTTACCCGGCCTACGATTCGTAGGTTTTGTAGGACGGGTAAGCTCCCGCAAGATTCGTAGGCCGGGTAAGGCGTAGCCGCCACCCGGCAAAAACTACCGCGTGATCCAAAGCGTAGGCCAGGCATCTGGCCCGTTCCAGCTGTCGCAGCTCGGCTCCTCGGCGTAGCGCACCAGGCGGAACCGCTGGCCGTCAAAACGCCAGCGCGTCTGGATCCCGCAATCGCCGATACCACGCCCCAGCGCGAGCGTTGTCAGCTCGCGCGTCTTCTCATCGAAGCTGGCGTTCATCAATTCCATTTCGCTGTCGCCGCTTGACGGCGTAAACGGCAGCCGCAGCCTGACGCTGCGCGCGGTGAACGGTTTCTTACGTGACACCAGCCACGCCAGATCGACCGTGTTGTAGGCCCCCGCCTCGCAGCTCACGATCAGCAGCGCCTTCTCATCGGTTAACGCGGTGACGCGTACTTCCCGGCGGTTAGGATCCAGCGAGCACTGGCTGCTGTTCATCCGTCCGGTACCGTAGTCCAGCAGGTCGTTCAGTTCGGCGTGGGAAAGCGGTGTTGGGGTAGGGTTAACGACCGCCACCTTTTTCAGGGCGGGTGCAGGCGGTACGCTTAACGGCGGATCGTCACCTTTCCTGATCCACGCGGTTTCGCTGCCGACGCGCTTCTGCTGCGCATCAATAAACAGCAGCGCGGCCTTAAGCCCGCTCAGTGAAATCACCTGCTTACCGCTGCTCAGGGTCAGAGCCTTCCCTTCCTGGATATTTTTCAGAAAGGCGGTGATGGTGGCCGCATCGTCCGTTTTCAGATGCCAGGGCGTAAGCTGCCAGCGCTGCTTGTCGAGCTTAAGGGGAACATTATCCAGCAGCAGCCGGGGGGCAATCTCCGGCTCTTTGACCGAGGGCGTATCAAGACCGCCGAGATCGATTCGCAGCGTGGCATCCGTTTTCGCCCCGGCGCTGCGGGTGAGCGTCATGACCAGACCACGGTGCTCGCCCGTGTTGCGGGCAAGGCAAAAGTTCTGGTTATTGCAGGTCACCTGCCAGTCAGAAAAGGCTTGCTGAACGGGTGCAGCCCGCACCTGCGGCGCGAGGAACACCCAAAACAGGGAAAACAAAAAGACGCTATAGCGCATGAATAACACAATCCCGGAACGAAAACGCGTAACTGGGCAGTATCTTCGTGTTCCCGCCGGGGTTACTCAATCGGATTTATCAGATATCCCCGAAAAACAGGCTATTTACGTTCGAAAGTGACATTCATCAGCCCGGTCGTCTGTAAATACTGCAGTAATATCACCGCTTTACCATCCCTGATTTCACCTGAACGCACCATCTCCAGCGCGCGGGTAAAGGGCAGCTCCAGCACTTCGATATCTTCATCCTCTACGCCACCGCCCCGGTGAGTGCGCTGCGCGTCGCTGTATTCCGCAATGAAGAAATGCACAATTTCCGTCACGCCGCCCGGAGACATAAACAGCTCGAAAACCTTTTTGACCTCGCCCACTTCGAAGCCCGTCTCTTCGACGGCCTCTTTGCGGATGCAGACTTCCGGCTCATCGTCATCGAGCAGGCCCGCGCAGGTTTCAATCAGACGTCCGTCAGGGTTGCCGTTAACCCATGTCGCCACCCTGAACTGGCGGATCAGCACCACGCTCTGCTTTTCACGGTTATAGAGCAGAATCGTTGCCCCGTTGCCGCGGTCATAGACCTCGCGCCTGTGGCGGATCACTTCACCGTTATTACGCGTAAGATCGTAGGTGATGTTACGCAGGACAAAGTAGTTTTCAGAAAGAATTTTGTCTTTGATAACGTCAATTTTCAGGGTCATACGGGCTCCACGACACAATGAGTCGCTCTATACTACGCCGTGAATCCCGCTTTGTCGCCCGCCGGTTTAATGGGGTTTTGCTGCGTTAACGCCCAGCCAGTCGAGTATGCCTTGCGCCGCATGACGCCCTTCCGCCATTGCGGTCACCACCAGATCCGCCCCGCGTACCGCATCGCCTCCGGCGAAGATTTTAGGGTTAGTCGTCTGGTATCGGTAGCGGCTCTCGACCGAGGCAACGATCCGCCCCCGGTCATCCGTTTCGACGCCCTGGGCCTGCAGCCACGGCATTGCGTGCGGGTTAAAACCAAACGCCATGATGACCGCATCCGCCGCCATCACAAACTCGCTGCCCGCGACGAGAACGGGCCGACGCCGCCCCTGCGCATCCGGCTCGCCGAGCTCGGTGCGCAGCATCCGGATACCGTTGGCCTTTCCGTTCGGATCCCGCGTCACCTCAACCGGCTGGACGTTAAATTCAAACGCCGCGCCCTCCTCTCTGGCATTCTTCACCTCTTTCTTCGAGCCCGGCATGTTGGCCTCATCCCGACGATAGGCGCAGGTCACCTTCGCCGCGCCGTGGCGTAACGCGGTGCGGACGCAGTCCATCGCGGTATCGCCCCCGCCAAGCACCACCACGTTTAAGCCGCGGGTGTCGATGAACGGTTCGCTGGCGGTCGCCGCCAGCCCCATAACATGCCGCGTATTGCCGACCAGGAAAGGCAGCGCGTCATAGACTCCGGGCGCGTCTTCATGCGGGATACCCGCCTTCATCGAGCGGTAGGTTCCCACGCCGATGAACAGGGCATCGTAATCGTGCGTTAACTGCAGCATCGACACGTCCTTGCCCACCACGCAGTTCAGCTCGAAGCGGATCCCCATCCCGGTAAATATCTCCCTGCGCCGCGCGAGCAGCGATTTATCCAGCTTGAATGCCGGAATGCCAAAGGTCAGCAGTCCGCCGATTTCCGGATGCCGGTCGTAGACCGTGACGCTCACGCCGCTGCGCGCCAGCACGTCGGCGCACGCCAGCCCGGCCGGCCCCGCGCCGACGATCGCGACGCGTTTTTCTGTCGGCGTAACGGCGGACATATCCGGCCGCCAGCCCAGCGCCAGCGCCCGATCGGCAATATAGCGCTCGATGTTGCCGATGGTCACGGATCCCGCCACATCACGTAATGTGCAGGCGCCCTCGCATAATCGGTCCTGCGGACAGACGCGGCCGGTAATTTCAGGTAAACAGTTGGACTGGTGCGAAAGCTCGACCGCGCCGGTGATATCCCCCGCCTTGAGGCGATCAATCCACTGCGGGATGTGGTTGTGCAGTGGGCAGGTCCATTCGCAGATGCTGTGCTCTCCGCATTTCAGGCAGCGCGATGCCTCGCGGGCGGCCTGCTCGTCGCGGAACGGCAGGTAAATTTCGTTAAAATGGCCCACGCGCTCGGCGGCAGCACGTTTGTCAGGCTCGCCGCGTGGCGCCGTCGCCTGCATTTGCTGCCGTTTGCTGCGGGGCGCGTCATCTCCGACGGCCTGCGCATGCCAGGGCTGCGCCTCCAGGCAGGCCGTGCGCTGTCGGCGCGATTTCGTCAAGCGATCGAGGGCGGCAGGCGTCGCCAGGGAGAGGACATCTGCCGGGCAATTTTCGATACAGGCCGGGCCCTGTGGCCGCGTCAGACAGAGATCGCATTTATTCGCCGATGCCTTCACGCTGCCGTTGTCGAGCGGGGTGACGATAATCTCCAGCGTGCCGAATGGACAGGCCACCGCGCAGGCCTTACAGCCGATGCATTTTTGTTGATTCACCTGTACGCTGTCATCGCATTTGCTGATGGCGCCGTTCGGGCAGCTTTGCGCGCAGGGGGCATTTTCACAGTGATGACAGGTGACGGGGCTGCTCTTATCGCCGGATCTCAGGACCGTGATACGGGGATGAAAATGGCGCTCGCTCAGGACGTGCTGCTCATCGTTGTGCGCCATCACGCAGGCCACTTCGCAGGCGCGACACCCAATGCACTGCTGGCTGTTAGCCATAATAAAACGATTCATAACCACACCTGTTTTTGGTTCAATAACCTTTCTCTTTATAAGAGTATGGTATTTACGCATCACGGTGCGATCGGGCAATGTTCAAATGCCCGCAACGCGCAATTATTTCCAGTGAACCTGTGGCAGATCAATTTTATTCAGAGAGCCGTTCTGTGACCGTTAAACAACCCGTTTCCGGAAGCCTTGCCTGGGCTTTCTTTTCGATTATTGTCTTATCCGTGCTGACCAGCACCGTCGCGCTGCTGACGCTTGCCAGCAGCCAGCGTGACGCCGAAGCCATTAATATCGCGGGTTCGCTGCGTATGCAGAGCTATCGTCTGGGCTACGAGATGCAGCGCAACAGCCCTTCCCTTGCTGCGCATCGCGAGAGCTGGCAGCAGACGCTGAGCGCGCCTGCCCTGCAGAAGCTGAACCGCTGGTATGTCCCGGACAATGTTAAAGCGCGCTACCAGCAGCTGCACGTGGCCTGGCTGGAGATGGATGCGCGCATCGCCCGCGGCGACAGCGCGTGGTACCAAACCCACATTGAGGATTTTGTTGGCCGCATTGATGCCTTTGTGCTTGCTCTCCAGCACTATACCGAACATAAAATTCAGACGGTGACCCTCCTCTCTCTGGCGGGCGCGCTCGGGATCCTGCTGCTGACGCTGTTTACCCTGCGGCGCATCCGCCGCCAGGTGGTGCTCCCGCTGAACAACCTGGTGGCGGCCAGCGAGCGGATTGAGCGAGGAGATTTTGCCACCCCGGCGCCGGATAGCGCCCTGCCGAACGAGCTGGGCCAGCTTTCACGCGCCTTCAACCACATGTCCGCCGAGCTGGCGACGCTCTACCGTTCGCTTGAAGCTTCGGTCGCGGAAAAGACGCGCCATTTGCATGAAGCCCACCAGCAGCTCGACATGCTGTTCAAATGCTCTCAGGCGCTGAATATCGGCCAAATAGACAGCCACTGCTTCCGGCATATCCTGCAGATTGTCCATGACTATACGCAGATGAGTTATCTGGAACTGCGCACCAGCGACGACTGGCGAGTGTGTGAAGGGACTGCGTCAAACGACATCCCGCTGCAAAACCTGCCGGTGCTGATGCAGGACACGCTCTACGGCGAGCTGCGCTGGCAGAGCGAGGCGGATAGCGTCCCCCTACCGCTGATGCGAAGCGTGGCGACCATGCTCGGGCGCGGGCTGTACTTTAACCAGGCGCAAAAGCATTACCAGCAACTGCTCTTAATGGAAGAGCGCGCCACCATCGCCCGCGAGCTGCACGATTCGCTGGCGCAGGTGCTGTCGTATCTGCGCATTCAGCTTGCCCTGCTCAGGCGCGCCGTGCCGGAGGAAAATAGTCCGGCGCAGACCATCATCGCCGACTTCTCCCGCGAGCTGAACAATGCCTGGCAGCAGCTGCGCGAGCTGCTTACCACCTTCCGCCTGACGCTGAACCACGCGAACTTACCCGCGGCGCTGCAGGAGTCCCTCGACGTGCTGCAGAGCCAGACGCGGGCTAAGCTGCATCTCGACTGCCGACTCTCCTCGCTGGCGCTCGATGCGCAAAAGCAGGTGCATTTGCTGCAGATCGTGCGTGAGGCCGTGCTGAATGCCATTAAGCACGCCCAGGCCAGCGAGATCGCCGTCAGCTGCGTTACCGCGGCGGACGGCACGCACAGCGTCAGCATTCGCGACAACGGCATCGGGATTGGCGAGGCCAGCGAGCCGCCGGGGCACTACGGGCTCAATATTATGCGCGAACGCGCGCAGCGGCTGGGGGGAGCGCTACACTTTTCCCAACCGCAAAACGGCGGCACCCTGGTCAGCGTGACGTTCCCGGTACCTGCACCGTTAACGGGTAAATAACGGTAAAGGGGCACGCGCAGGGAAAAGCGCATGATAATTTACATTATCTCCTTTATTTCTCCACGTTTGACCTGGGCCTTAACGCTAAAGTTAGGCGGGCAATTAACAATAATGACGTGCAGCAAAACGAGGTCACTTTTTCATGGCGAATTTCTTCATCGATCGCCCCATTTTTGCCTGGGTGCTTGCCATCCTGTTGTGTCTGACAGGCGTCCTGGCCATTACTTCACTTCCCGTTGAGCAATACCCCGACCTGGCCCCGCCGAACGTGCGCGTCACCGCAAACTATCCCGGCGCGTCTGCGCAGACGCTGGAAAATACCGTGACGCAGGTTATCGAGCAGAACATGACGGGTCTGGATAACCTGATGTACATGTCCTCGCAAAGCAGCGCCACGGGGCAGGCGACGGTCACCCTGAGCTTTACGGCAGGCACCAACCCGGACGAAGCGGTGCAGCAGGTCCAGAACCAGCTGCAGTCGGCCATGCGCAAGCTCCCTCAGGCGGTGCAGAACCAGGGCGTGACCGTGCGTAAAACCGGGGATACCAACATACTGACCATCGCGTTTGTCTCGACGGATGGCTCGATGGATAAACAGGACATTGCGGACTACGTCGCCAGTAACATTCAGGATCCCATCAGCCGCATTAACGGCGTCGGGGATATCGACGCCTACGGTTCACAATACTCCATGCGCATCTGGCTCGACCCGAACAAGCTGAACAGCTACCAGATGACGGCATCCGACGTGACCACTGCCATCAAAGCCCAGAACGCCCAGATTGCCGTAGGGCAACTGGGGGGAACGCCGTCCGTTGATAAGCAAGCCCTGAACGCCACCATTAATTCACAATCCCTGCTCCAGACGCCGGACCAGTTCCGCAACATCACCCTGCGCGTGAATCAGGACGGATCGGAAGTGCGTCTGGGCGATGTCGCTACCGTGGAAATGGGTGCGGAGAAATATGACTACCTGAGCCGCTTTAACGGCAATCAGGCCTCCGGTCTGGGGATTAAACTGGCCTCGGGCGCAAACGAAATGGCGACGGCGAAGCTGGTGTTAGACCGTCTGGATGAGCTGTCGCAGTATTTCCCGCACGGGCTGGAGTACAAAGTCGCCTATGAAACCACCTCCTTCGTTAAAGCGTCGATTGAGGACGTGGTGAAGACCCTGCTGGAAGCGATCGCCCTGGTCTTCCTGGTCATGTACCTGTTCCTGCAAAACTTCCGCGCGACGCTGATCCCGACCATTGCCGTACCGGTAGTGCTGCTGGGGACCTTTGCGGTGCTTTACGCGTTCGGGTACAGCATTAATACCCTGACAATGTTTGCCATGGTGCTGGCGATTGGCCTGCTGGTGGATGATGCCATCGTGGTGGTCGAAAACGTCGAGCGCATCATGAGCGAGGAAGGGCTCTCTCCGCGCCAGGCGACGCGCAAATCGATGGGGCAAATTCAGGGAGCGCTGGTCGGGATTGCGATGGTGCTGTCGGCCGTCTTTATCCCGATGGCCTTCTTTGGCGGCACCACCGGGGCAATTTATCGCCAGTTCTCGATCACCATCGTCTCGGCGATGGTGCTTTCCGTGCTGGTGGCGCTGATCCTCACCCCCGCGCTGTGCGCCACTATTCTGAAACCGCTGCACAAAGGGGAGCATCACGGTCAGAAAGGCTTCTTCGGCTGGTTTAACCGGATGTTTAACCGCAACGCGGCGCGGTATGAATCAGCCGTTGGCCGCGTGCTGCACCGCAGCCTGCGCTGGATGATGATTTACGTTGTGCTGCTGGGCGGCATGGTCTGGCTGTTTATGCACCTGCCCACCTCGTTCCTGCCGATGGAAGACCGGGGCATGTTCACCACCTCGGTGCAGCTTCCGAGCGGCGCAACGCAGCAGCAGACGCTGAAAGTGGTTCAGAAAGTGGAGCAGTACTTCTTCACTCAAGAGAAAGATAACGTTGTGTCGGTCTTCTCCACCGTCGGCTCCGGCCCGGGCGGAAACGGGCAGAACGTCGCCCGCATGTTCGTCCGCCTGAAGGACTGGGACGAGCGCGATACCCGCACGGGCACCTCGTTTGCCATCATTGAACGCGCGACGAAAGCCTTTGCGCACATCAAAGAGGCGCGCGTCTTTGCCAGCAGCCCGCCCGCGATAAGCGGGCTGGGCAGCTCCGCCGGGTTCGATATGGAGCTACAGGATCACGCCGGCGCGGGCCACACGGCGCTGATGGCGGCGCGCGATAAGCTGCTGGAGCTGGCCGGAAAAGATTCAGGCCTGACCCGGGTCCGCCATAACGGCCTCGACGACAGCCCGCAGCTCCAGGTGGATATCGATCAGCGCAAGGCGCAGGCGCTGGGCGTCTCGATTAACGATATCAACGACACCCTGCAAACGGCGTGGGGCTCAAGCTATGTGAATGACTTTATGGATCGCGGCCGCGTGAAAAAAGTGTATGTCCAGTCCGCCGCGCCGTTCCGCATGCTGCCGGATGATATTAACCGCTGGTTTGTCAGGAATAACGCTGGCGGCATGGTGCCATTCTCCGCGTTTGCCACCTCGCGCTGGGAGAGCGGTTCGCCGCGCCTCGAGCGCTATAACGGCTACTCGGCGGTTGAAATCGTCGGGGAGGCCGCGCCGGGCGTCAGTACCGGTACCGCGATGGACACCATGGAAAAGCTGGTGCAGCAGCTGCCCGCCGGTTTTGGTCTGGAGTGGACGGCCATGTCTTACCAGGAGCGTCTCTCCGGGGCGCAGGCCCCCGCGCTTTACGCACTCTCTCTGCTGGTGGTCTTCCTCTGCCTTGCCGCCCTGTATGAAAGCTGGTCGGTCCCGTTCTCGGTCATGCTGGTGGTGCCGCTTGGGGTTATCGGCGCCCTGCTGGCGACCTGGATGCGCGGCCTGGAGAACGATGTGTACTTCCAGGTGGGCCTGCTCACCGTGATTGGCCTGTCGGCGAAGAACGCCATCCTGATCGTTGAGTTTGCCAACGAGATGAATGCTAAAGGACACGAGCTGATGGCCGCCACGCTGCACGCCTGCCGTCAACGCTTACGCCCGATCCTGATGACGTCGCTGGCGTTTGTGTTTGGCGTACTGCCGATGGCAACCAGCACCGGCGCAGGCTCCAGCAGCCAGCATGCCGTCGGCACGGGCGTCATGGGAGGCATGATATCGGCCACCATCCTCGCCATTTACTTCGTGCCGCTGTTCTTTGTGCTGGTGCGTCGCCGCTTCCCGCTAAAGGAGCGACCTGAGTAAGTGGTTGAAATAAAAAAAGGCGGCTTTATGGGCCGCCTTTTTATTGTGTGATTAAGTCACACTATGGTTATTTTACTTATTTTAGTGCTCTTGCAATTCTTACTGAATGTCATTTACGAAGCATGCCTTCGATAAAATCTTTCCAGTTCCCCAGTTCACGTTCAATCATAACAACCTCTCTTATTATTATGGGCATTCTACAAAAACGGACCATCGTTGTGAAGACTATTTAACCAATTGCTGTGATTGTACCCCACGTCCTGCGGGGATTTATGATAAATATGAACGGAGTGACCTCAATTTTTTGTGACGGCCAGCAATATTTTGAAATAACCCTGCGGACGGGTGAGTTTTATTTTATTTGCTGAGTTTATTAGGTTTTTAAAGTTTATGGACTTCTATGCTTAAATGATGAAAGAATATTCAGCGTACAGTTGTGAGTCGAATTAAGAAGACTCGTTAATCCAGACAATTCCTGAATGTGTTATATTCCATTTAAGGATATATCGTCGAATTTACTGAACATTTAATTATCAGAACATCAAAAGGATTCATCATGGTTGTGATGTACGGCATTAAAAATTGCGACACCATCAAAAAAGCCCGCCGCTGGCTGGAAGCCAACAGCGTGGAGTACCGCTTCCACGATTACCGTGCCGATGGGCTTGATGCAGATTTTCTGCATAGCGCTATCCGCGAGCTGGGCTGGGAAGCGCTGCTGAACACCCGCGGCACCACCTGGCGTAAACTGGACGAATCCCTGCGCGCCAGCATCAAAGATGCCGACAGCGCGGCCAAACTGATGCTCGAGATGCCGGCAATTATCAAACGCCCATTGCTCTGCGCGCCAGGGCAGCCTATGCTGCTGGGTTTCAGTGAAACCCTTTATTCCGACTTTTTTCGTTGAGGTGTAGTTTATGTCATGCCCGGTCATTGAGCTGACTCAGCAGCTTATTCGCCGTCCTTCCCTTAGCCCGGACGACGCAGGTTGTCAGGCGCTTATGATTGAACGCCTGCGTGCCATCGGTTTTACCGTTGAACGCATGGATTTTGGCGATACCCAGAACTTCTGGGCGTGGCGCGGTCAGGGCGAAACGCTGGCCTTTGCCGGGCATACCGACGTCGTTCCCGCCGGCGACGCGGATCGCTGGATTAACCCGCCGTTTGAGCCGACCATTCGCGATGGCATGCTGTTTGGTCGCGGCGCGGCAGACATGAAAGGCTCTCTGGCGGCAATGGTCGTGGCGGCAGAGCGCTTCGTGGCGCAGCATCCGAACCACAAAAACCGTCTCGCGTTTTTGATCACCTCCGACGAAGAAGCCAGCGCGCACAACGGTACCGTAAAGGTCGTTGAAGCGCTGATGGCACGCAACGAGCGTCTCGACTACTGCCTGGTCGGTGAGCCGTCCAGCACCGAAGTGGTGGGTGACGTCGTCAAAAACGGACGCCGTGGCTCGCTGACCTGTAACCTGACCATTCACGGTGTGCAGGGCCACGTCGCTTATCCGCATCTGGCCGATAACCCGGTCCATCGCGCCGCGCCGATGCTGAGCGAGCTGGTGGCGATTGAGTGGGATAAGGGCAACGAGTTCTTCCCGCCGACCAGCATGCAGATTGCAAACGTCAAGGCCGGAACCGGCAGCAACAACGTGATCCCGGGGGACTTCTTCGTCCAGTTCAACTTCCGCTTCAGCACCGAGCTGACCGATGAAATGATTAAAGCCCGCGTGATCGCCCTGCTGGAAAAATATGAGCTGCGCTATAGCCTGGACTGGTGGCTTTCCGGCCAGCCGTTCCTGACGCAGCGCGGCAAACTGGTGGATGCGGTGGTGAACGCCATCGAGCACTATAATGAAATTAAGCCACAGCTGCTGACAACGGGTGGCACCTCAGACGGACGCTTTATCGCCCGTATGGGCGCTCAGGTTGTCGAACTGGGTCCAGTGAACGCAACCATTCATAAAATAAATGAGTGTGTCAATGCGGCAGATTTGCAACTGCTGGCCCGCATGTATCAACGTATTATGGAGCAACTCGTCGCCTGACGAACGCTCTGAGAGGAATAGCGAATGGATTGGCTTTCAAAGTACTGGTGGGTTCTGGTGTTGGTTTTTCTGGTTGGCGTACTGCTGAACGTGATTAAAGACCTTAAGCGCGTTGACCATAAAAAGTTTCTCGCCAACAAACCGGATCTTCCCCCGCACCGTGATTTTAACGACAAGTGGGACGATGACGACGACTGGCCGAAGAAGGACCAGAAGAAGTAATCGATCCGATTTCCCCTCTCCCTGGGAGAGGGGGAAGAATCACATAAACTCTACAATATCATCGTTATCCGGCTTGCCGCCGCTGAGCGCTTCATCAAAGTAGTGTTTCGGCACGGTATAGCGCAAACGATCGAGCGCGAACTGCATGCTGCGGTCGTCGATCGCGTGGCCCAGGTCGTCAACGATATCCAGCGTCACATCCCCGCCTTCGCGAATCAGCGCTTCCTGCGCGTCAACCGCATGCGAGAGCTCAATCACCCGGTCTTCACCGCCGTGAATCAGGTGGATCGTGGTCTGCGTGGTCGCGCTCGTCGGCAGCGTCGCAAAGCGGCCGTTAAACGCGATCACCCGCGAAGCCAGACCCGGCTGCGCTTTTACGCTTTCCAGGGACATGATAGAGCCCTGCGAGAAGCCAATCAGTGCGGTCGCGTCGGCTCCTACGCCGCTCTGCTGCTGCCAGTAGCGCACAACGTCGATAAAGGTCGGCATGATGGCGTCGATGCGCGCCTGACGGTTCTCTTCCGTTACGCCCTGAACCGAGAACCACTGCCGCCCGTTCGGGCCGCATGGCTCTACGCCACCGATGCTGACAATCAGTGCCTCCGGGAAAACGGGCGCAAACCAGCTGCCGATCTGCCCCATATTGACGGCATTATCGCCAACGCCATGAAACAGAAGCAGCAACTGTTTAGCCGGTTTGTCAGGGCTTTGAACAACAAAATGGTCGTGTTTCATGGTGGTCTCCTTAATAGATGACCTGGATTCTACGCCTCCCGGCGGGAATGACCATGCCACTTTACTGAAGAAGTCATTGAAAAAATTGCCATTGCAAAATGTCGTCCTTCACCTGCTGGCAGCGCGGATAGTCAAGGCTTTCAAGCGCTTGCGCGGCTTCACTGCGCAGCTTCGCCAGCAGCGCTTTTCGCCCGCCCTCTTCCGTTTTGCCTGTCATTTTCCCCCGCAGGACCGGAAGCGGAAGATCCACGGCGAGCAACAGCCGCGTCAGCGCGGCAACCGAGGTTGAAAACGCGCGATGCGCAAAAGCAAATCCCGCCAGCTCCAGCCAGTCGTCATTATTAAGGGTAGCTTCCCAGCCGTCTGACACAGGGATCTTTTCACCGTTCCAGGCCGACAGGACGCGCATATCCCGGCACAAACGCTGGTGCTCCAGGGCGCACAGCCGGTGTCCGGCCTCGCTCAGCGGGAGCAGCGCCATCGCGGTGTAGCAGCCGCTGCTGGCTTCCCGATGGCTGCCCATCCTCACCAGCACAAACCCGCACTGCTGCCAGAAGCGCCACAGCGCGTCGGTATAACCAAAGCTCACCGAGAGATAATCTTCTCCGCTGGCGCTACGGATAAGCCGTTGCCCGATGCCTTCCCGCTGGCGCAGGGGATGGACCGCAATGCGGCTCACCCGTCGCCCTTTCAGCGTTGCTGCGAGAGGCGAGCCGCCGTGCGCCGCCAGCGACTGCGCCACGAGATTCCCGCGCGGACGGCGGTATCCCGCCCACACGGCGCGGCTAAGCTCAGGTGACAACCCGCCCTCGTCCACCAGCCAGAGCGCGCCCGCAATATCAGCCCCCGCGTCCGCAACGGCAAAGTGCTGGCCCGGAGCGTCCATCATCCGGCGTAAATCGAGCGGTGAAGTACGGTAGTGCGCGGCGCACAGCAGTTCATATACGCCTGCCACGCGTGCCGGGTCACTCTCCCAGATCCGCGGATCCAGAGGCCTTATACGCACCTCGCCTTCCGGTTTGCGGTCGATAAGCGCATCATCAAATAACAGAGCATTCGCCACGAACCGCTCAAGCGGACACCCGGCAGCCCAGCGAATGGGGGTCGACAGGGCATAATGCTGCAACCCGCTGAAACGGGCGCAGAACTTCAGCAGGAACCCCCTGCCCGTTCCTTCATAACCCTGAACCGTGGTGGTCAACAGCACGCGCGGAAAACGTGTTACCAGCTTCTCCAGCAGCGGGCCGGGGATGGCTGCCGCTTCATCGACAATCAGCCAGTCGGCCTGCAGCGAAGAAGCCAGCAGCGCGTCAGGTGCCAGAAAATGAAAACGCTCGCCCGCAAAGCGGGCGATGACGTCCGTGGCGCCTTTCGCCGGCGCCGTCACCACCGCACTGGCCGCAATGCGGCTGAGCAGCATTCCCGCCAGCGCTGACTTTCCGCGCCCGCGGGCAGCCGTTACGGCTGCGATGCCCGCAGGCATGGTCAGAAGCGCGTCGAGGATCTCCGCCTGCTCGCGCTCCGGCGCGCCGCTGGCAGGCTGCCAGGCGGGTAAATCGGGTACGGCGGGAAGCGTCAGAGGGCGATGCTGATGCCAGACGATCGCATCCGAATCGGCGGCAAGCGTCCGGCAGAAGTGGTGAACAAAGTGCGGGGTGGCGATCGGCTCCGCGCTGTCGCTCCAGCGCACCGAATCGCTATCAGGCCTGTCGGCCCAGACGGCGAGAGGCGGAACCAGCAGCACCAGAAGGCTTCCGGCACGCAGCGTGCCGCTGAGCGCGGCGAACGCTGAGACGTCAAACCCCGCGCGCGCGTCAAAAACGGCGTGCAGGTATTCGCGTCCCAGCAGTCCACTGAGGGCCTTAGACGGGTTTTCTGCCAGCCACGGCCAGTCTCCCGGTAAGGCATCCCGCAGGGCTGTCGCCTGGCTGAGCGTCCACCACTCATCGCCCGTAAGCACCACCAGACGGCGGTGCCCGGTACGTTCAAGCTCGCGTATCAGATGTTCAAACGCCACCATCACATGGCTTTGCCGAAGGTATTACACTGGGCCGGGTCGCCGCTGTCGAAGCCGCGCTTAAACCAGCTGTAGCGCTGCTGCGAGGTACCGTGAGTGAAGCTGTCCGGCACGACGCGCCCCTGGCTCTGCTGCTGAAGACGATCGTCACCGATAGCCTGAGCGGCATTCAGCGCCTCCTCAAGATCGCCGGATTCCAGCACGCCCTGCTGCTGCATGCTGTGACCCCAGACGCCCGCGAAGCAGTCCGCCTGCAGCTCCATCTTGACGGACAGGCGGTTCACTTCAGTCTGAGAAGCATTCTGCTGCAGCTGGCGCACTTTTGGCTCAATGCCCAGCAGCTTCTGCACGTGGTGGCCGACTTCATGCGCAATCACGTAGCCCTGGGCAAAATCACCGTCAGCGCCAAGCTTGCGTTTCATGTCATCGTAAAAAGAGAGATCGATATAGACGGTGCTATCTGCCGGGCAGTAGAACGGTCCCATCACGGACTGCCCGGTGCCGCATCCGGTGCGGGTTGCGCCCCGGTACATCACCAGCTTCGGCTGCTGATAGGTTCGCCCCATCTTCTCGAAAAGCTGACTCCAGGTATCTTCAGTCGTCGCGAGAATAACAGAGGTAAATTTGGCGGCTTCATCTTCATTCGGGCTGATGGAGCGCTGGGAATGCTGCTGCTGTTGCAGCGGCTGGCCGGTCATTAGCCCGGTGAGATCGACGCCGTAGTAACCTGCGACTAACACCACAATCAGCAGGATGATCCCGCCCTTGCCGCTAGGTAACCGGAAGCCGGGCCCACCCATTGAAGGCCCGCCGCCGCCATCGCTGCGCCTGTCTTCTACATTGTCACTTTCACGACGCCCTTGCCAGCGCATAACCACCTCGAACTATTCCATTTATAATAGCTATGATCGTAGGCGGTTAACGGCAAGATTACCATAGGAAACAAGGGTAAGACGCCAAAGGATGAGAACATCCTTTGGCAAGTGAGGGAGTTAGTCGAGCTTAACGCCTAAACGGTGAGCAACCGCTTCGTACGCTTCAATCAGGCCGCCCAGGCTCTGACGGAAGCGGTCTTTGTCCATTTTATCCAGGGTTTCTTTATCCCACAGGCGGCTGCCGTCCGGCGAGAACTCGTCGCCCAGCACCACTTCGCCTTTGAACAGACCAAACTCCAGCTTGAAGTCGACGAGGATCAGGCCCGCGTCATCAAACAGCTTTTTCAGCACGTCGTTGGCTTTGTAGGTCAGCTCTTTCATGCGCGCCAGGTTCTCTTTGTTCACCCAGCCGAAGGTTTCGCAGTAGGAGTCATTCACCATCGGATCGTGCATGGCATCGTTTTTCAGGAACAGGTCGAACAGCGGTGGATTCAGCTCGATGCCTTCTTCAATGCCCAGACGCTTCACCAGGGAGCCTGCCGCGCGGTTACGAATAACGCACTCAACCGGAACCATATCCAGTTTTTTCACCAGACATTCCGTATCGGACAGCAACGCTTCCATCTGAGTCGGGATACCCGCTTCGGCCAGTTTGGTCATAATGAAGTGGTTGAACTTGTTGTTCACCATGCCTTTACGATCGAACTGCTCAATGCGTGCGCCATCCCCTGCTGACGTATCATTGCGGAACTCGAGCACCAACAGATCCGGGTTTTCCGTGCTGTATACGGTCTTCGCTTTGCCACGATACAACTCAGCTTGCTTCTGCATCTTCATTACTCCTGGTGTGATGATTGGTGTTCAAAACTGGGCATATTATGCCACGCACACGTTTGCGTAGCACGAAAATAAAAAGGGCGGGATTAACCCGCCCTCGTATTTATTTGCTGAATGCTGCCTGGAAGACAGCGACCAGCGCATCGTTCTGCGACTGGGTCAGCGTGTGACCTTTTGGATCGATAAACTGCAGGCTACTGCGGTTATCAAGGTCGCCAACCTGAATTTTGTAGTCACCGGAGGCAAGCTGAGGATCTTTCGCGCCCAGTTCCTGCCACGCGCTGTCGGAGAGCGGCTTATAGGTTGCCGTCATGCTGCCGGTTGAACGCGTGCTGTCGGTCACCTTCATGCCCACTTTTTCCAGCGTCGCTGGCAGACGCTGCCAGGTCTGGTTAAACGGCGCACGCACCACCAGCATTGGCAGGCCGGTATCATCCGCGCCGCTCTGGACATCAAAGGTCACACCGTTGCGGCTTTGCGCTGCGTTGGCGGCTTCTGTCGCGGTCTTATCCAGACCCGCGGCAATGACGTTCAGCATTTCGGTGCTGTAACGCTGCAGGGACGCGGCATCCGCAACCGGTTTACCCGCCTGCTCAAGGTTCAACAGCTTAACGTTAACCGCCTGCTGATAACCCTGTGGCTTAACGGAGACTTGATAGCGACCGCGGTACTGCTGATCTTCATCCAGACGGTTCCATTCGATCCAGTCGGTGGTTAACGTCTGGCTGGCGTCATCGCGTTTATCGATGGTGTAGTTCTTCGACTGAATGACGCTGACAACCTGCGGCCACAGATTGCTACCGCGCGCGCTCTCAACCATCAGAGACGCCGTATCACCGGTGAACTGGGTACGCGCCCCGTTGACCAGCGCCAGAGGCTGTGCTGGTGGACGAATATCAAGCGCTTTACCGACCAGGCCGCTGCCGTTGGTCACGGGAATATTATAATCGCCGTTCTGAATCGGCAGGATCATCCCCGCCGGAGCGTGAAGTTCAGCAAGCGGGGTCGCATCCAGATAGGATTCATCACCGCTCACCTGGCGCTTGTAGCGCGAGTCTGAACTACAGGCAGCGAGCAGCATAACAAGCGAAACACTCGCAACCTTCGCCAGGCGCGACTTCTGTACTGAATAAGCCATCAAATCTCCCTAAACTCTACAGCAAACCGGCATGCTTCAGCGCTGCCCTGACGATATCACGACCGTGGTCGGTAATCGGCGTCATTGGCAGACGCAGCGTATCGGTTGCTACAAGCCCCAACTCCTTACATGCCCATTTCACTGGGATCGGATTGGGTTCGACAAATAATTTATTGTGCAGCGGCATCAGACGCTGGTTAATCACGCGCGCTTCATCAAAGTGACCGGCTGCGGCCAGTTTGCACATTTCAGCCATGTCGCGCGCCGCAACGTTTGCCGTTACGGAGATCACGCCGTGGCCACCGAGCTGCATAAAGTCCAGCGCGGTCGCATCATCACCACTCAACAGGATAAAGTCGTCTGAAACCAGCTCTTTGATCTGATGAACGCGGCTTAAGTTCCCTGTCGCCTCTTTAATACCGATAATATTTTTTACTTTCGAGAGACGACCAACGGTTTCCGGCAGCATATCGCAACCGGTACGGGACGGCACATTATACAGAATTTGTGGCAAGTCAGTATGTTCAGCGATGGCTTTGAAGTGCTGGAACAAACCTTCCTGAGTAGGACGGTTGTAATAAGGGGTCACCGTCAGACAGCCAACAATGCCGCTGTCGTTAAAACGTTTGGTCAGGCTGATCGCTTCTGCGGTGGCATTCGCGCCTGTGCCCGCGATGACCGGAATACGTCCGTCAGCCAGTTCGAGGGTCAGCATCACTACATCGCCGTGCTCGTCGTGGCTCAGCGTTGCAGATTCACCGGTAGTCCCTACCGAAACGATCGCCGAGGTTCCATTGGCGACATGGTAATCAATCAGCTTCTTCATGCTAGACCGGCAGACGTTACCTTTTTCATCCATCGGTGTTACAAGCGCGACAATACTTCCCGTGAACATGAGCCATCCTCTGTGCGAACAAGAGCCTCAATGGTACGTTTGGAACTGTAATAAAAGCAAGCGACCTGAGGCCCTCAGGCGGTTGTATGCATGTTTTTTTTATGCTTTCCTTAGGAAGACTTAACCATGCAAAGGAAGAACAGGTTTGACAACCTCATCACAACATTACCTGGTTATCACTGCGCTGGGTGCCGACAGGCCGGGTATCGTGAACACCATCACCCGCCACGTAAGCAGCTGCGGCTGTAATATCGAAGACAGCCGTCTGGCGATGCTTGGCGAAGAGTTCACATTTATTATGTTACTTTCCGGGACATGGAACGCCATTACGTTGATTGAATCGACCCTGCCGCTGAAGGGAGCCGAACTGGATTTGCTGATCGTCATGAAGCGCACCACTGCGCGTCCGCGTCCAGCGCTGCCCTCTACCGTCTGGGTGCAGGTTGAAGTGCCTGATTCTCCACATCTGATTGAGCGGTTCACGGCGCTTTTTGACAGCCATCAGATGAATATTGCCGAACTGGTTTCCCGCACGCAGACAGGCGATGACCAGGGTCTTCCGGTGCTGTTTATTCAAATTACCGCCCACAGCCCTGCCTCACAGGATGCGTCAAATATCGAGCAAGCGTTCAAAGCCCTCTGTACAGAATTAAACGCGCAGGGCAGTATAAGCGTCGTCAATTATTCGCAGCACGAACAGGATGGAGTTGAGTAATGAACCCACTGAAAGCCGGTGACATCGCACCGAAATTTAGCCTGCCGGATCAAGACGGCGAGCAAGTAAATTTGACCGACTTCCAGGGACAGCGTGTTCTGGTCTATTTCTACCCGAAAGCCATGACCCCCGGCTGCACCGTACAGGCCTGCGGCTTACGCGACAACATGGACGAGTTGAAGAAAGTCGGCGTGGAAGTGCTGGGTATCAGCACGGATAAACCAGAAAAGCTGTCACGATTTGCTGAAAAAGAGCTGCTGAACTTCACGCTGCTTTCTGATGAAGACCATCAGGTGTGCGAACAGTTCGGGGTCTGGGGCGAGAAGACGTTTATGGGGAAAACCTACGACGGCATTCACCGCATCAGCTTCCTGATTGACGCTGACGGTAAAGTTGAACATGTGTTTGACGACTTCAAAACCAGCAACCACCACGACGTGGTGTTGAACTGGCTGAAACAAAGCGCCTGAAAGTGAGTGTCGGGTGGCGGCTTCGCCTTACCCGACCTACAAGGAAAAGTAGGCCGGGTAAGCGCAGCGCCACCCGGCAAAACCTACTTCTCTTCCACCGCCGGCACATCCGGCCACGCGTGCACCACCGCTTTAATCAGCGTTGCCAGCGGAATGGCAAAGAACACGCCCCAGAATCCCCACAGCCCGCCGAAAATCACTACGGATAAGATAATCACCAGCGGATGCAGGTTGACCGCCTCGGAGAACAGCACCGGTACCAGCAGGTTACCGTCCAGCCCCTGAATAATCAGGTACACCGCGAAGCAGCTCCAGAACTCCGTCCCCAGCCCGAACTGGAACAGCGCGACGCCAACCACCGGAATGGTCACCACAAAGGCGCCGATGTACGGAATCAGGACCGAGAACCCCACCAGCACCGCCAGCAGCAGCGAGTAGTTCAGGCCAAAGATCAGGAAGCCAATCCAGGTCGCCACGCCGACCACAATCATCTCCAGCACCTTGCCGCGAATGTAGTTGGTGATCTGCTGGTTCATCTCTTCCCACACCTGCCCCGCCAGCCCGCGGTTGCGCGGCAGAACACGCCGCACGGCGTTGAGCATCTGGTCTTTATCTTTCACCAGGAAGAAGACCATCAGCGGCACGAGCACAAGGTAAACCGCCAGCGTCAGCAGCCCGACCAGGGAGGCAAGAGAATACTTCACCACCGAATCGCCCATCGTCATGATGCGGGCGCGCATATTTTCGGCCATCGCGTCAATAATTCCGGCATCCATCAGCGCAGGATAGCGACGCGGCAGCGTGGCGGCGAAATCAGACAGCTTGTTCAGCATGCCGGGCATATCGCGGATCAGGTAAATGCCCTGCTGCCAGGCCACCGGCATCACCACAAAGGCCATTAACAGGAGGATGCCGACAAACAACACCAGCACGATGCTGGTCGCCCAGCGGCGGGAACAGCCGATGTGTTCCAGGCGCGCCGTTGGCCACTCCAGCAGGTACGCCAGCACAATCGCCACCAGCAGGGGAGCGAGCAGGCCGCTGAAGAAGAACAGAATGCCGAACCCGGCAACCAGAATAACCAGCAGCGCAATGGCCTCCGGGTCGCTGAACCGACGCCGATACCACTGCATTAACATTTCGAGCATACAACCCTTCCCTGAATCGAATGGCGGGAGTGAGACGGTGAATTGTATCTAACTGTCACAAAAAAGACTTTCGCTTTTTGTATCGCTGTCACAATCCGCAAAAGCCTGATGAATGGGATTTTCTTCATGCTGCAACACGGCTACACTCGCAGGGCAGCAGTGATGAACGATATGACGCTTCATCGGTCAAATTAGCACATCCAACATACAGGACAGTGGTTATGTTCAGGCAATTGAGAAAAACCCTGGTTGCAACGCTGATTGCCGCGGTGACGGTCGGTCAGGTGTTGCCCGCTTTTGCTGACTCGTCCGATACATTGCCGGACATGGGCACCACGGCAGGAAGCACGCTCTCTATTGGGCAAGAGATGCAAATGGGGGATTACTATGTTCGCCAGCTGCGCGGCAGCGCCCCGCTGATTAACGACCCCTTGCTGGTACAGTACATAAACGGGCTGGGGATGCGCCTGGTGGCGCACGCCGATTCGGTTAAAACCCCCTTCCACTTCTATTTAATCAATAATGACGAAATCAACGCCTTCGCCTTCTTTGGCGGTAACGTGGTGCTGCATTCGGCGTTATTCCGTTATTCCGACAACGAAAGCCAGCTGGCCTCGGTGATGGCGCACGAAATTTCGCACGTCACCCAGCGCCACCTGGCGCGCGCCATGGAAGACCAGAAACGTAACGCCCCGCTCACCTGGGTGGGCGCGCTGGGCTCTATTCTGCTCGCTATGGCCAGCCCGCAGGCCGGGATGGCAGCCCTGACCGGTACGCTGGCGGGAACGCGCCAGGGGATGATCAGCTTCACCCAGCAAAACGAACAGGAAGCGGACCGCATCGGGATCCAGGTGCTGCAGCGCTCGGGCTTTGACCCACAGGCTATGCCGACCTTCCTGGAAAAACTGCTCGATCAGGCGCGTTACTCTTCCCGTCCGCCGGAAATTCTGTTGACCCACCCGCTGCCGGAAAGCCGCCTGTCGGACGCGCGCAACCGCGCCAACCAGATGCGTCCGGTTGTGGTCCAGTCGTCGCAGGATTTCTACATGGCGAAAGTGAGAACGCTCGGCATGTACAATTCCGGGCGTAACCAGCTCACCAGCGACCTGCTGGATACCCTGGCGAAAGGCAACGTGCGCGAGAAAAACGCCGCGCAGTATGGTCAGGCGCTCCAGGCGATGGAAGCCAGCAAATACGATGAGGCGCGGAAAGCGCTGCAGCCGCTGCTGGCAGCCGACCCGAACAACCCGTGGTACCTCGATCTGTCGACGGATATCGATCTGGGGCAGAAGAAAACCGCAGACGCGATCAACCGCCTGAAAGGGGCAAAAGAGGTCCGAACCAACCCGGTGCTGCAGCTTAACCTGGCGAATGCTTACTTACAGGGCGGCCAGCCTGGCGAAGCGGCGACCATTCTGAACCGCTACACCTTTAACAATAAAGACGATCAAAACGGCTGGGATTTGCTCGCTCAGGCGGAAGCCCAGCTCGGCAACCGCGATCAGGAGCTGGCGGCGCGTGCCGAAGGTTATGCCCTCGTGGGCCGCCTCGACCAGGCGATTTCCGCGCTCAGCAGCGCCAGCTCGCTGGTCAAGCTCGGCAGCCTCCAGCAGGCCCGTTACGACGCGCGTATCGATCAGCTGCGCGGCCTGCAGCTGCGCTTTAAGCCGTACGAGAAGATGTAATCAAGGAGAGTCATGACAGACGCGGTTAAAATTTACCATAACCCTCGCTGCTCCAAGAGCCGCGACACCCTCAGCCTGCTGAAGTCTAACGGCGTTGAGCCGGAGGTGGTGCTGTATCTCGATACGCCACCGGACGCACAGACCCTTCGCCAGCTGCTGCATATGCTGGGAATGGGCAGCGCTCGAGATCTGATGCGCCAGAAAGAAGATCTGTATAAGTCGCTTAACCTGGATGACAGCCGTCTCACCGAGGCGGAGCTGGTCCAGGCGATGGTTGAAAATCCGAAGCTGATTGAGCGCCCGATTGTGGTGGCGAACGGCCAGGCGCGCATTGGACGCCCGCCGGAAGACGTGCTCGAAATCCTCTAACGCCTGTGCCGCAGCGCTTCCAGAAAGGCCTGCGGCGTGCTCTCTCCCAACTTTTTCTGCGCTTTTCCCTGATTGTAAAATTCACACAGCTGGATCAACAGCTCGCCTGCCGGTTTACTGTTCAGACGTGGGATGATTTCACCCAGCGGCAGAGCAACCTGCACGGTGCGGTATGGCTGCGGATGCACCTTCACGGTGACAGGACGCCCCTCAGCCTTTACTTCTAAGCCAAAAGTCTCAATAGATTGAATCTCAGCAGGACAGGCTTCAATCGCCTCGCGTACCCAGCGGGCGAGCAACTGCGGTGAGATGCCCGCATACAGCCGGGCGTAGCACCAGCCGCTCACGGGTTCACGCGCCCAGAGCAGATGCTGCTCCCCACCGTCGTCCATATGCAGCGACAGAGGCTGATGATGCAGCAGAAGTGTTTGCGGCACGATACCTGCCTTGAGCGCCTTTTTACCCTGCAACCTCGCGCCCTTGTGCTTTACCGAAGCCGGTTTGAGATAGCGGTTCAGGGTCGCGCGGGAGACGGCGATCCCGAGTCCGTCATTGACCATCTGCAGCAGGTCGTCCAGCGGTGCGCCTGTGACATCCCGCAGAGCATTGACCAGCGCAACCTGCTCCTGTCTCATAGCTTTGTGTATCACTTTTGGCGTCGTATGGTTATCAGAAACCTGCTCGCGGTTGCGCCAGCGCCTGACGGTAGTGACTGAAATACCCAGCTCAACTGCCAGCTCTCTGTCGCTTTTGTCTGACTGCTGAAGATAGCGACGGATGCGCGGCGTCGTGGTGGCATTAGCGTGCAGTTTAATTTCCATCGCATGATCCTCAGAACTAATCTTATGAGATTTATACTACAACAGCGATTGCTTTGTGACCGATTTCACCTTTCGCTCGCCACGCTTCACTGATAATCCCCAGACATAACACAAACAACACCCCTCAATCTTGTACGGAGTTCACAATGAACAATGTTCTGGGATTTCTTGAAGCAAAACTGATGCCGTTGGCGGCCAAAACGGCCCAGCAGCGCCATCTCGGGGCCATTCGCGGCGCCTACGTATCCTTCATGCCGTTTATTATCGTCGGCTCGATTCTGCTGGTGATTTCGTCGTTCCCTAACCAGGCCTATCAGCAGTTTATGTCTCAGGCCTTTGGTGAGAGCTGGAGCGCCATTATTGAAATTCCGTTCAACGCGGTGTTCTCCACCATGTCGCTGTTCATCAGCTTCCTGGTCGCCTTCCGCCTGGCGGAACACTATGGCGAAGATCGCATCTCCTGCGGCATTCTGGCGCTGGTCGCCTTTCTCATCCTGACGCCCTTTATCAAAGTGGCGGAAAACGGCGGTATCACCGTCATTCCGGTGGAGTGGATTGGCAGCAAGGGGCTGTTCGTGGCGATGATCGGTTCGCTGCTGTGGACCGAGCTATTCTGCTGGCTCAAGCGCAAAAATCTGGTCATTAAAATGCCGGACGGCGTGCCGCCTGCGGTGCAGGAGTCGTTCGCCGCGCTGATCCCGGCGCTGGTGGTGATGATTGTAGTGCTGGGTATTCGCATCGTGTTTGAAAACACCCACTACAGTACCATCCATCAGTTTATTTACGAGGTGGTCGCCACGCCGGTACGCCACTATGGCACCTCTTATTTCGGCGCGCTGATGACCGTATTCAGCATCACCATTCTGTGGTCAGTGGGCATTAACTCCGGCTCGATGATCAACGGCATCATTCGCCCGCTGTGGATGGAGAACCAGACCGACAACATCGCCGCCATTCAGGCAGGCACGACGCCGCCGCACATTATCACCGAGCAGTTTTTTGACATGATCTGGATGGGCGGCGCGGGCGCCACGCTGTCGCTGGTGATTGCGATGCTCATTTTCGCCCGCAGCAAAAACATGCGCGAAGTGGCGCGCCTCGGCGCGGGGGCATCGGTCTTTAACATCAACGAACCGATTCTGTTTGGCCTGCCGGTGATCATGAACCCCATCATGCTTATCCCGTTCAACCTGGTGCCGCTGGTGCTGGTTACCGTGCAGTATGCGGCGATGAAAATTGGCGCGGTCGCCGTCACCACCGGGGTATTTATCCCGTGGACGCTGCCGCCGGTCATCAGCGGCTTTATCGTCACCGGACACCTGAGCGGTAGCGTGATGCAGCTTATCAACCTGCTGATTGGCGCCATGCTGTATTTGCCTTTTATGCGTATCGTGGACAAACAGTACCGCGCGGCGGAAATGACCAGCGTTACGCAAACCGATACCACCCTTGCAAAACAGGAGTAAAGCATGTGGGGAATTATCGCCACCTGGCGAATGGCGCTTGAGGGCGTCACGGAGTCGGCCTCTGCGCTGGCAGCGGGAGAACCGGCCGCAGCAGCGGTGGTGGATGCCGTCGCCGCCGTCGAAGACTTTCCGTTTTATAAATCCGTCGGCTACGGCGGGCTGCCCACCGAAAACGGCGATGTCGAGCTGGACGCGGCGTACATGGACGGCGACACGCTGGCGTTTGGCGCGGTAGGAAATCTGGTGGACATCGCCAACCCGGTGCGCGTGGCGCACGCCCTCAGCCGCCAGCGCTACAACAGCCTGCTGGTCGGCCAGGGCGCGCGGGAATGGGCGCTAAGCCAGGGCTTTGCCGACAAAACCATGCTCACGGAGCGCGCCGTGCAGCACTACCGCAAGCGCTGCCGCGAGACGCTGGATAAAGGCTTAAGCCCCTACGACGGGCATGACACCGTCGGCATTATCGGGCTCGATAAGCAGGGGTCAATGAGCGTCGCCACCTCCACCAGCGGCCTGTTTATGAAAAAACGCGGCCGCATCGGGGATTCCCCCATTATCGGCTCCGGCTTTTACTGCGACAGCGAAACCGGTGCCGCCACCGCCACGGGCGTCGGTGAAGATTTAATGAAAGGCTGCACCAGCTATGAAATCGTCCGCCGGATGGCGCAAGGCATGACGCCGCAGCAGGCCGCGGATTCGGTGGTATTCGAACTGGAAGACAAGCTGATGTCGCGCTTCGGCCGCGCGGGGGATCTCTCCGTGGTGTGCATGAATAACAGGGGCGAATTTGGCGCCGCCACCAACATCAAAACCTTCTCGTTTGTGGTAGCGACGGCTCGCCAGCCCCTCACCGTTTATCGTACCGAGCGTCTGCGCGAGAAAACGCATTATCACGCGGTAGACGATGAGTGGATGCAGGCCTATGCCGCGCGGATCCGCGCGCCGATTGAGGAGTTATGATGATTACCTACCAACTCATTACCGCGCTTTCCGACGCGAAGCCGCAAGGCCATTTCATCGCCCGCCCCCGCTGTGCGCATTTGCCGCAAACTGCGCTTATCGCGGAAATGCGCGAATCCGACGGCATCGCTGACGCCCGCTTTGGCTGCGCCCCGTTTGCCCGGATCACGCTGCTACCCGATGCGCTCTGGCACGATAGCCTGACCGAAGGATTGCTCACCGCGTTGCGTCCGCTGCTGGCCTGCCCCGTGTGTCCCGACCTGGTTCTGGATGTGACCGAAATCGACGACGTCGTGCTGGTACAGGTGCTGCGTTTTCTCTTTAATCAGGATCACCGGCTGAGCGATTTGCAGCTAAAGAAAACCGGCGATGACGTCCGTATCGCGCATATCTCGGCTCTGTGCCTGCCGGAGCAGCAGGCAAAACTGGAAGGGATATTCCGCCAGCAGCAGGCCATCGCGCGCGGCATGGTCGCGGCGCGTCGTCTGGCAGATATCCCCTCCGACCGCTGTACGCCGCAGTTTGTGGTGGAAGAGGCACAACAGCTTTGTGAGTCCTTCCCCACTCTGCGCTGCGAAGTGCTGAAAGAAGAAGAGATTGTCGGGCACGGACTCGGGCTGCTGCACGCCGTGGGCAAAGGGGCGAGCTGCCCGCCACGTCTGCTGGCGATTCATTATGACGGTGCCAAAGACGGCCCGGCGCGCTGCTATGTGGGGAAAGGTATTACCTTCGATACCGGCGGCCTGTGGCTGAAGGAAGGCGCGGGCATGTACACCATGAAATACGACATGTGCGGGGCGGCAAACGTGCTGGGGCTAATGCTGACCGTGGCGGAGCTGGCGCTGCCCGTACGCATAATGGGGGTGCTGGCGCTGGCGGAAAACGCCATCGGACCGGACGCCATGCAGCCCGGCACGGTGGCGACGGCCTGCAACGGCACTAC
Source organism: Enterobacter sp. 01-M-03-SI-ECC (assembly GCF_047530215.1). NCBI lineage: Bacteria > Pseudomonadati > Pseudomonadota > Gammaproteobacteria > Enterobacterales > Enterobacteriaceae > Enterobacter > Enterobacter sp. 01-M-03-SI-ECC. Next base: position 26,465 of record NZ_JBLKDA010000002.1, on the reverse strand, counting down.
GGTTGAAATTAACAATACCGATGCCGAAGGCAGGCTGGTGCTGGCGGATGCTATCGCCTGGGCCAGCCTGCGCCATCCGCAGGCGCGCTACATTATTGATATGGCTACCTTAACCGGTGCGGTCGTCAAAGCGCTGGGCTATGAGCTGAGCGGGCTGATGACCCAGGATGAACCGCTGCGCGCGGCGCTGACGCGGGCAGGGAAACAGAGCGGTGACGAAGTGTGGTCCCTTCCGCTGGACGCGCGGCTGAAAAAGCAGACCGACAGCGCCATTGCCGATCTGTGCAATACGCCGACCAACAATGCGGCGATCAGCGCCTCGGCCGCGTGGCTGCTGCATCATTTCTGCCCGCCGACAATCCCGTGGGCGCATCTGGATATCAGCGGTACGGCGCTGTGGCGCGAAGGGGGAAGGAGCGTGGCGTCGGGAAGACCAATTCCGCTTTTGGTTGAACACCTGATGGGAGATCTTTAGCCGGGCGACGGCTGCGCCTTACCGGGCCTACAAAGAGCACCCGTAGGCCCGGTAAGGCGTAGCCGCCACCGGGCGAAAACGCTTAAAGCTTGAGAATATCTTTCACAAACGGGATGGTCAGCTTGCGCTGGGCGGTAATGGAGGCGCGATCGAGCTGATCGAGCGTGTCAAACAGGGTGCGCATTTCCCGGTCCAGACGCTTGAGCAGGAAGCGCCCCACGTCCTCCGGCAGCTCAAACCCGCGCTGCTTTGCGCGCAGCTGTAGCGCCTGAAGCTTATCTTCATCCGACAGCGGCTGGAGCTTGTAGATTTGCCCCCAGTCCAGACGAGACGCCAGGTCCGGCAACCCGAGATTGAGCTGGCGCGGCGGGCGATCGCCGGTGATCAGCAGCCGGGTTTTACCCGACTCCAGAATGCGGTTGTAGAGGTTGAAGATCGCCATTTCCCACGGCTCATCCCCCGCCACGCATTCGATATTATCAATGCAGACCAGCGAGAGATGTTCCATTCCCTCCAGCACTTCGGGCACAAACCAGGTCCGTTTATCGAGCGGCACGTAGCCTACCGCATCGCCGCGCGCAGAAAGTTCCGCACAGGCGGCATGCAGCAGATGGCTGCGCCCCGCGCCTTCGCGTGACCAGATATAGATGTATCCGCTGTGTTCCTGACGCAGCACGTTTTGCAGTGCAGCCAGTAAAGAGGGGTTATCACCCGGCCAGAAACTCGCAAACGTTTCGTCGTCAGGGAGATAAAGTGGCAGAGAGAGCTGTGCCGGTCCGTTCAGAAGTACCTCAACCAGATCTGACATAAAATCGGCATGGAGTTTAACACGGAACCCGCCAGGAGAGAACCGGGCGATCCCTCGCCCGATTTTTCGATCAATGCGGCGCTTTTTCGCTGTCGTCCGCGTCCAGAATGTCTTCTTCCGGGCGGATCACCGAGATCAGCTTGAAGATCAGGCTCAGGCCCACGCCAACGATGGTCGCCAGCGCCATGCCCTTCAGCTCGGCCGCGCCGATGTGCACCTTCGCGCCGCTCACGCCGATAATCAGGATCACCGAGGTCAGGATCAGGTTCTGCGCTTTGCTGTAATCCACTTTAGATTCAATCAGCACGCGAATACCGGAGGCACCGATCACCCCATACAGCAGCAGAGACACGCCGCCCATCACCGGCACCGGGATGATCTGAATCGCTGCCGCCAGCTTGCCGACGCAGGAGAGCAGAATGGCGATGATCGCCGCGCCGCCGATAACCCAGGTACTGTAGACGCGGGTAATCGCCATCACGCCGATGTTCTCGCCGTAGGTGGTGTTTGGCGTGGAGCCAAAGAAGCCGGAGATGATGGTGGAGAAGCCGTTAGCGAACATGGAGCGGTGCAGGCCCGGGTCGCGGATTAAATCGCGCTTAACGATGTTCGCCGTCACCACGAGGTGGCCGACGTGCTCCGCAATCACCACCAGCGCCGCAGGCAGAATGGTGAAGATGGCGAACCACTCGAAGCGCGGCTGATAGAAGGTTGGCAGAGCGAACCAGTGCGCCTGGGCAATCGGCGTAGTGTCCACCACGCCCATCGCGAAGGAGAGCGCATAGCCCGCCAGCACGCCGATGAGGATCGGTATAATCGCCATGAAGCCGCGGAACAGCACGGAGCCAAACACCGTCACGCCCAGCGTGACCAGCGAAATGATAATGGTTTTAGAATCCGGTGACTGGCCGTCAGCAGGCAGCAGACCGGCCATGTTCGCCGCCACGCCCGCCAGTTCCAGGCCGATGACGGCAACGATGGCGCCCATCGCCGCAGGCGGGAACATCACGTCCAGCCAGCCGGTACCGGCTTTCTTCACGATGAAGGAGACCAGGCAGAACAGCACGCCACACATGATAAAGCCGCCCAGCGCGACCTCATAACCCAGCGGCAGCAGCAACAGCACCGGAGAGATAAAGGCAAAGCTCGACCCGAGATACGCCGGGATTTTGCCTTTACAGATGAAGAGGTACAGCAGCGTACCGATGCCGTTGAACAGCAGCACGGTAGCCGGGTTAATGTGGAACAGGATTGGCACCAGCACGGTTGCGCCAAACATGGCGAACAGGTGCTGCAAACTAAGCGGGATAGTCTGTAAAAGCGGCGGTCTTTCACTCACCCCGATAGCACGGCGCGTCATAGTGTTTTCCTCTGTGTAGTATCGTTGTTGGTGTTTTATTCAAAAAAAAGCCGACTATCAAAGTCGGCTTATTTATCGTTATTCGATTATTTCGTACCAAAGATCTTATCGCCGGCATCGCCGAGCCCCGGGATGATGTACCCGTGCTCGTTCAGGCCCTGGTCGATAGAGGCGGTATACAGCTCAACGTCCGGATGCGCTTTTTCCAGCGCCGCGATCCCTTCCGGTGCCGCAACCAGGACCAGCACCTTAATGCTGCTGCAGCCCGCTTTTTTCAGCAGGTCGATGGTGGCGATCATCGAACCGCCGGTCGCCAGCATTGGGTCAACCACCAGCGCCATACGTTCGTCGATGTTAGACACCAGTTTCTGGAAGTAAGGCACCGGCTCGAGGGTTTCTTCGTCACGGTAGATACCGACCACGCTGATGCGCGCGCTTGGCACGTGCTCCAGCACGCCTTCCATCATGCCGAGGCCGGCACGCAGGATTGGCACCACGGTAATTTTCTTACCTTTGATCTGCTCAACCTGCACCGGGCCGTTCCAGCCTTCGATGGTGACTTTTTCTGTTTCCAGATCGGAGGTCGCTTCGTAGGTCAGCAGGCTGCCGACTTCAGAGGCCAGTTCGCGAAAACGCTTCGTGCTGATGTCATGCTCACGCATCAGGCCCAACTTGTGTTTAACGAGTGGGTGTTTCACTTCCACAATCTTCATTCTCTTTCTCCTCTGAGGTGGCATCCGCAAAAAAATCGCGGGATTATACCGCTTTTTTCGGATTGCGCCATACCCATGTTGCTTGATGTACGTCAATCAAAAACAAAAAAGCCGGAGGCTGGGCTCCGGCTTGGGCGCGGGGTTTTGCCGGGTGGCGCTACCGCTTACCCGGCCTACACATCCCGTAGGCCCGGTAAGCGCAGCGCCACCGGGCAATTATAGCTGCTCGCCGTTGCTGGCGATCACCTGCTTATACCAGTCGAACGACTTCTTCTTGCTGCGGTTCAGCGTGCCGTTCCCTTCATTGTCTTTATCCACAAAGATAAAGCCGTAGCGTTTTTTCATTTCGCCCGTTCCGGCAGACACGAGGTCGATGCAGCCCCATGGGGTGTAGCCCATCAGGTCTACGCCATCCTCCACTACCGCTTTTTTCATCTCGCGGATGTGCGCAGACAGGTAGTCGATGCGGTACTGGTCGTTCACCGTGCCGTCGCTCTCCTGCACGTCAATCGCGCCAAAGCCGTTCTCAACGATGAACAGCGGCAGCTGGTAGTGATCCCAGAACCAGTTCAGGGAGTAGCGCAGCCCCACCGGGTCAATCTGCCAGCCCCAGTCGGATTTCTGCACGTACGGGTTAGAGACCAGGCTCTTGCTCTCGTCGTAATCCAGCTGCGGGTTGTCCGCCGTGGCCTTGGTGGCAAACGACATGTAGTAGCTAAAGCCGATGTAATCCACGCAGCCCTGCGTCAGCGCCGCTTTATCGTCTTCGGTGATATCCAGCACGAAGCCACGACGTTCAAAGTAGTTGAGCAGATGCTGCGGGTACTTGCCGCGCACGTGCACGTCGGTGAACCAGTAGCGGCGGTGCATGGCGTTCATCGCCATCATCATGTCGTCCGGCGCGCAGGTCAGCGGGTAGATTGGGCACATGGCGATCATGCAGCCGATCTGCAGAGACGGGTTAATCTCGCGCCCCGCCTTCACCGCCAGGGCGCTGGCCACCAGCTCGTAGTGCGCGGCCTGGAACATCACCGGCTCACGGTCTTCACCCGGCGCGTACTTCAGCCCGGAGTTGGTGAACGGCGCGAAGTCCTCGTGGAAGTTGGCCTGGTTGTTGATCTCGTTGAAGGTCATCCAGTACTTCACCTTATGCTGGTAGCGCTGGAACACCACTTTTGCGAAACGGACGAAGAAGTCGATCAGCTTGCGGTTGCGCCAGCCGCCGTATTCCGTCACCAGGTGGAAAGGCATTTCGAAGTGAGACAGGGTAATAACCGGTTCGATGCCGTGCTTCAGGCACTCGTCGAACAGATCGTCATAGAATTTCAGGCCCGCCTCGTTAGGCTCATGCTCGTCCCCATTCGGGAAAATGCGCGTCCAGGCAATTGAGGTGCGGAAGCATTTAAACCCCATCTCGGCAAAGAGTTTGATGTCTTCTTTATAGCGATGGTAGAAATCGATGGCTTCGTGGTTAGGATAATTTTTCCCTTCCAGCACGCCGTTGGTGATTTCACGCGGCACGCCGTGCGCGCCGGCCGTCATGACGTCGGCGACGCTGACGCCCTTGCCGCCCTCTTTCCAGCCGCCTTCCAGCTGATGCGCCGCAACCGCACCGCCCCACAGAAAATCTGCTTTAAATCCTGACATTCGCTTTCCCTCATTCTGCGTTATTTTCTGCAAAAACAATTACAGAAACCGGTTTCAGTTCGATGATGTGCAAAGGGATAAGCCGTTGCAAGTAGAAAACAGAAACCGGTTTCATTTTCGTGAACAGAGTCAAGTTTGGCCGCATTCAGAAGGGACAAAGAAAAAAAGATCCCCACGTCCAGAATAGGCTCGCAAACGTTTGCCTGGACTGTTAGAATTGCGCCGATTTTTCTTACTAGCTATGCAATCGCGTGGGGATTTAAGCCGTGACCAACAAAACTTCTCTCAGCTACAAAGATGCCGGTGTTGATATTGACGCAGGTAATGCGCTGGTTGACCGAATCAAAGGTGTGGTGAAAAAAACCCGCCGCCCTGAAGTGATGGGTGGTCTGGGTGGCTTCGGCGCACTGTGCGCGCTGCCGCAAAAATATCGTGAACCTGTTCTGGTCTCGGGAACTGACGGTGTAGGCACCAAACTGCGCCTGGCGATGGATTTAAAACGTCACGACACGATCGGTATCGATCTGGTCGCGATGTGCGTAAATGACCTGGTGGTACAGGGCGCAGAGCCGCTGTTCTTCCTCGATTACTACGCGACCGGCAAACTGGACGTGGATACCGCTGCCAGCGTGATTAACGGTATCGCCGAAGGCTGTCTGCAATCTGGCTGTGCGCTGGTCGGGGGTGAAACCGCGGAAATGCCGGGTATGTATCACGGCGAAGATTATGACGTCGCGGGCTTCTGCGTCGGCGTAGTAGAAAAATCAGAAATTATCGACGGCAGCAAAGTGGCCGATGGCGATGTGCTGATCGCGCTGGCCTCCAGCGGCCCGCACTCCAACGGCTACTCCCTGGTGCGTAAAATCCTCGAAGTGAGCGGCTGCGACCCACAAACTACCGAGCTGGAAGGCAAACCGCTGGCTGACCATCTGCTGGCCCCAACCCGCATCTACGTGAAAAACGTGCTTGAGCTTATCGAGAACGTCGACGTTCACGCTATCGCCCACCTGACCGGCGGCGGCTTCTGGGAAAACATTCCGCGCGTCCTGCCGGACAACACCCAGGCGGTGATCGACGAATCCTCATGGCAGTGGCCAGCCGTCTTTAACTGGCTGCAGACCGCAGGCAACGTCAGCTCCCACGAAATGTACCGCACCTTTAACTGCGGCGTGGGCATGGTTATCGCCCTGCCGGCAAGCGAAGCGGATAAAGCGGTTAAGCTGCTGACGGAGAAAGGTGAAAACGCGTGGAAAATCGGTACGATTAAAGCCTCCGATTCCGAAGAGCGTGTGGTCATTGAATGAAAAACATCGTGGTGCTCATTTCCGGCAACGGAAGCAACTTGCAGGCGATAATTGACGCCTGCAAACAGAAGAAAATCAACGGCACCATTCGGGCAGTGTTCAGCAACAAGGCCGACGCGTTCGGCCTTGAGCGCGCGCGGGAAGCGAATATTCCCGCGCACGCGCTGGAGGCCAGCCAGTTCGCCGGGCGTGAAGCCTTTGACCGCGAGCTGGTTCAGGAGATTGATGCCTACGCGCCGGACGTGGTCGTGCTGGCAGGCTATATGCGTATTCTCAGCCCGGCGTTTGTCGAACACTTCGCCGGACGTCTGCTGAATATTCACCCTTCCCTGTTGCCAAAATATCCCGGCCTGCACACGCACCGTCAGGTGCTGGAAAACGGCGATGAGGAGCACGGCACCTCCGTGCATTTCGTCACCGACGAGCTGGACGGCGGTCCTGTGATCCTGCAGGCTAACGTTCCGGTCTTTGACGGCGATAGCGAAGAAGATGTGACCGAGCGCGTGCAGACCCAGGAACACGCCATTTACCCGCTGGTGGTGAGCTGGTTTGTCGACGGGCGTCTCGAGATGCGCGATGGCGCAGCCTGGCTGGACGGCGTTAAGTTACCTCCGCAGGGTTATGCGGCGGAAGAGTAGTTTGTTGTGTCGGGTGGCGCTACGCTTACCCGACCTATCTCATTGCATTACCCGATATTGCCTCCCCCAACCCCCTAACATCCCCAACAAAAAAATAACTGTCATACTTTTCTGGCACTGTTGGACATATCGTGGAAATGCTCGCCATAATAAGGACGAGACGGATTTACCACGTCCTGTGATTGAACTGGAGTGTGAGCTGTAATGGGTCAGGAAAAGTTATATATCGAGAAAGAGCTAAGCTGGTTAGCATTTAACGAACGTGTACTCCAGGAAGCGGCAGACAAAAGTAACCCGCTGATTGAGCGCATGCGTTTTTTGGGCATCTATTCCAACAACCTGGATGAGTTCTACAAGGTTCGCTTCGCCGAGCTGAAAAGACGCATCATCATCAGCGAAGAACAGGGCTTAAACTCGCACTCGCGGCATCTGCTGGGCAAAATCCAGTCCCGCGTGCTGAAAGCCGATCAGGAATTTGACGGCCTGTATAACGAACTGCTGCTGGAGATGGCGCGCAATCAAATCTTCCTGATTAACGAACGCCAGCTCTCCGTTAACCAACAAAACTGGCTGCGCCACTACTTCAAACACTATCTGCGCCAGCACATTACCCCGATTCTGATCAACCGCGAAACCGATCTGGTGCAGTTCCTGAAGGATGATTACACCTACCTGGCGGTAGAAATTATTCGCGGTGAATCTATCCGTTACGCGCTGCTGGAGATCCCATCCGACAAGGTGCCGCGCTTTGTGAACCTGCCGCCGGAAACGCCGCGCAGACGCAAGCCGATGATCCTGCTGGATAACATCCTGCGCTACTGTCTGGACGACATCTTCAAAGGCTTCTTCGATTACGATGCGCTCAACGCCTACTCGATGAAGATGACCCGTGACGCCGAATATGATCTGGTGCACGAGATGGAAGCCAGCCTGATGGAGCTGATGTCCTCCAGCCTGAAGCAGCGCCTGACGGCCGAGCCGGTGCGCTTTGTTTATCAGCGCGATATGCCGGACGCCATGGTGGAGATGCTGCGCGAGAAGCTGACCATTTCGCGCTATGACTCCATCGTGCCGGGTGGCCGTTACCACAACTTTAAAGACTTTATTGGCTTCCCGAACGTCGGCAAAGCCAATCTGGTGAACAAGCCGCTGCCGCGCCTGCGCCACCTGTGGTTCGATAAATTCCGCAACGGATTTGACGCCATTCGCGAGCGCGACGTGCTGCTTTACTACCCGTATCACACCTTTGAACACGTGCTGGAGCTGCTGCGTCAGGCCTCGTTCGACCCGAGCGTGCTGGCGATCAAAATCAATATCTACCGCGTGGCAAAAGATTCCCGCATCATCGACGCGATGATCCATGCGGCGCACAACGCCAAAAAGGTCACGGTGGTGGTTGAGCTGCAGGCGCGCTTCGACGAAGAGGCGAACATTCACTGGGCCCGCCGTCTGACGGAAGCGGGCGTGCACGTCATCTTCTCCGCGCCGGGGCTGAAAATTCACGCCAAGCTGTTCCTTATCTCCCGTAAAGAGGGTGACGACGTGGTGCGTTACGCCCACATCGGCACCGGGAACTTTAACGAGAAAACCGCGCGAATTTATACCGACTACTCGCTCTTGACCGCCGATGCCCGCATCACCAACGAGGTGCGCCGGGTCTTTAACTTTATCGAGAACCCGTACCGCCCGGTAAGCTTTGACTATCTGCTGGTCTCGCCGCAGAACTCGCGCCGTCTGCTGTACGATATGATCGATAAAGAGATCGCCAATGCCCAGAAAGGCTTGTCGTCCGGCATTACGCTGAAGCTTAACAACCTGGTCGATAAAGGCCTGGTGGATCGCCTGTATGCGGCCTCCAGCTCCGGCGTGCCGGTTAACCTGCTGATCCGCGGCATGTGCTCGCTGATCCCGGAACTGGAAGGCATCAGCGACAATATTCGCGTGATCAGCATCGTTGACCGCTACCTGGAACACGATCGGGTCTATATTTTTGATAATGCGGGTGATAAGCAGGTCTACCTCTCTTCGGCAGACTGGATGACGCGCAATATCGACTACCGAATTGAAGTCGCGGCACCGCTGCTGGATCCGCGCCTGAAGCAGCAGATCCTCGACATCATCGAGATTCTGTTCAGCGATACCGTGAAAGCACGCTATATCGACAAAGAACTCAGTAACCGCTATGTGCCGCGCGGCAACCGCCGCAAAGTGCGGTCACAGCTGGCGATTTACGACTATATCAAATCACTCGAGCAACCCGATTAACCTATGCCGATAAATGATAATACCCCACGCCCGCAGGAATTCGCCGCGGTCGATCTTGGCTCTAACAGTTTCCACATGGTCATCGCCCGTGAGGTGGATGGCGCGCTGCAGATCATCGGTCGTCTGAAGCAACGCGTACACCTGGCGGATGGCCTTGATGAACGCAGCATGCTCAGCGAAGAGGCGATGGAGCGTGGGTTAAACTGCCTGTCGCTGTTTGCTGAGCGCCTGCAGGGCTTCTCGCCCTCCAGCGTCTGCATCGTGGGCACCCACACCCTGCGTCAGGCGCTGAACGCGCCGGAGTTTCTCAAGCGGGCCGAAAAGGTGATCCCCTACCCGATTGAGATCATCTCCGGCAACGAGGAAGCGCGTCTGATTTTTATGGGCGTTGAGCACACCCAGCCGGAAAAAGGGCGCAAGCTGGTGATCGACATCGGCGGCGGCTCTACGGAGCTGGTGATCGGCGAAGACTTTGAGCCGCGCCTGGTGGAAAGCCGCCGGATGGGCTGCGTCAGCTTCGCGCAGATGTACTTCCCGGGCGGCACCATCACCCGCGAGAACTTCCAGCGCGCGCGTATGGCCGCCGTCCAGAAGCTGGAAAACCTGGCCTGGCAGTACCGCATCCAGGGCTGGAACGTGGCGCTGGGCGCGTCTGGCACCATCAAAGCGGCGCATGAGGTGCTGCTGGCAATGGGTGAAAAAGACGGCTTTATCACGCCCGAACGCCTGACGCTGCTGACCGAAGAAGTGCTGAAGCATAAAAGTTTTGACGCCCTAAGCCTGCCGGGTCTTTCCGACGAGCGTCAGGCGGTCTTCGTACCGGGGCTGGCTATTCTCTGCGGCGTGTTTGACGCCCTCGCCATTAAAGAGCTGCGTTTGTCAGACGGCGCGCTGCGTGAAGGGGTGCTGTATGAGATGGAAGGCCGCTTCCGCCATCAGGACATTCGCAGCCGCACCGCGCAAAGCCTGGCCAACCAGTACAACATCGACCGCGAGCAGGCGAAGCGCGTGCTGGACACCACGGTGCAGATGTACGAACAGTGGGAAGAGCAAAATCCGAAGCTCGCGCATCCGCAGCTTGCGGCGCTGCTGAAATGGGCCGCGATGCTGCACGAGGTGGGGCTGAACATCAACCACAGCGGCATGCATCGCCATTCGGCCTACATTCTGCAAAACAGCGATCTGCCTGGCTTCAACCAGGAGCAGCAGACCATGATGGCGACCCTGGTGCGCTATCACCGCAAGGCCATCAAGCTTGACGATCTGCCGCGCTTCACGCTGTTCAAGAAGAAGCAGTTCCTGCCTTTAATTCAGCTGCTGCGCCTGGGCGTGCTGCTCAATAACCAGCGTCAGGCCACCACCACGCCGCCGACGCTGAAGCTTAAAACCGACGACCATCACTGGACGCTGAGCTTCCCGCACGACTGGTTCAGCCAGAACGCGCTGGTCCTGCTGGACCTGGAAAAAGAGCAGCAGTACTGGGAGGCGGTCACCGGCTGGCTGCTCAAAATTGAAGAAGAGAGCGCTGACGTCGCCGCCTGACGGCTCAGGCGTCCGCGGTGGACGCCTCGGTTTCCAGCAGTGATGCCAGCGGTGCTGGCCTGCCGATCAGATAGCCCTGCAGATAATCGATGCCTAGCGCGTGAACCGCGCTACGTATCTCTTCCGTCTCGACGTACTCAGCCACCACCAGCATCTTCTTCATGCGCGCCAGATGGCAGATAGACGCCACAATCTGGTAATCCAGGCTGTTGTTGACGATATTGCGAATAAAGCTGCCGTCGATCTTGAGAATGTCGGCATCCACGCTTTTCAGCCGCGCATAGCTGGCATACCCGGTGCCAAAATCATCAATCGCAATACGTACCCCCATTTTCTGCAGCTGCTGGAGGATGTGCAGCGCCTGCTCGCCGCTGCCGAACGTGCTGCACTCCGTCACCTCAAAAATCAGCTGCCACGGCTCAATCGCGTATTTCGCCAGCAGGCGACTCACTTCAAGCGGGAACGGCACCCGGCACACGGTTGAAGGCGCCAGATTAATGGCGAATCGCTGGGCGGGAAGGCTTTCGCGATGCGCGGCCAGGAAGCGCAGCGTATGCTCCAGCACCCACAAATCTACCCGCGAGGAGAGGCCAAACTCCTGCGCGACGGGCAGGAACTGGTCAGGAGAGAGCAATTGCCCCTTCGCATCCGGCATCCGCAGCAGGACTTCGTGATAGCGATCGCCACGCAGGCCGCAAACGGGTTGAACCAGCAGGGTAAATTCGTCGTTATCGAGCGCCTTTTGCAGGCGGCTCATCATCGCGACCTTATCCTTCAGGCTGCGCTGCAAATGGACGGCCCCACGCTGCTGAAGATTTTCCGGATGGTTGGAGGAGAGCGACAGATCGGCCACCACCCCCAGCTCGCCCAGCACCAGATAAAGATGGTTAACCGGAGACCGGACATAGCAATAGCTCACGCCGACCTGCGGCTGCAGCGGCATGCCGTCCCAGACAAAGCGAAACTGCTTAATATGCTCGTCGAGGGTATCAATCCGCTGCTGGTGCGACTCCGCGTTGAGCCGCACCGCCAGGTCATATCCGGTCAGGTGATACACCTGCTCATTGGGCTGGAGCGTGCCGTTCACCCACTGCGCCAGCTGCTGTTTATACAAAATACGCAGCAGCACGCCGTAGTTTCGGCCCAGAATTTCCAGCTCCGGAATGCGCAGCAGGCAGAGCACCGACCACGGGTTTTTCGCCAGATCGCGCGACAGCGCCCGCAGGTTAGGCATATGGACAATCGGGTCGAGCAGCGCCAGCCTGCGGGAGCGTTTATTCACCGCGCGCTGGCGCGTCGCCAGCATCGACATATAAATCACCACAAACGAGAAGACCAGGTAGCTGGACGAGGTGATCGCCAGCTGAATGTCGTACCCCGGGTTCATGGGGATATAGCGGTAAAAATAGTGAATAGACACCAGCAGCACCGGCGTCCAGATCAGCGAAATCAGCTTATAGCCAAAGCGCATCGCGCCCCAGAGCATCACCGGCATCAGCAGCGACAGGGTGTAGTTGGTGGTGAATATGGAGCTGTTTTCATTCATCGGAAGCAACAGCAGCGAAAGCAGCCCGCCAAGCGCAATCGCCCACAGCAAAAACTCGGCGACCGTCACCTTTTTGTCTATCTGGGCGCGGATCTGCGAGAGAAGACTTTTGACGTAGCGCGGATGACGAATCAGGCGGATCAGCAGATAGCTCAGGGGCACGCCCGTCAGCCCGCTGACCAGCAGCGTCTGATAGTTAATCAGCGTGCGAATATTAAGGGGGTTGAGTCCCGCAAGGCTCTGGCGGCTCTCATAGACCCCCAAATAGACCGCAAACTGAAACAGCACCAGAAACAGCGTCGCGGGACAAAAGGCCTGCCAGAAGATGCGCTGCGCCATCAGCCGGACGTCGCCGTACGCCGTCATATTGCGTCTGGGGGCAAACACCCGGTATCCGCCCCAGCTGAGCACTAAGGGGACGATAAAATGCAGCACACCGGCGAGGGTTTCAAACATCCCGACCGACGGGTAATAGCGAATGAAGAGCGACAATACGATCCCGGGCAGCGCTTCCAGGCCAAAGAACATCATCAGCGAAAGCAAAAATGAGAGCGGTAGGTAATAGAGCGCCACAATGCCGTCGCCCAGCTGCGTATACGTATTCGCGACGCTCAGCGCGGGAAGTAAAAGCACCGGAATAATAAGCGGCAATGCCCACCAGCGGTTTTGATTGTTTTTCAGGAAAGCAAGAATATTCATAGATGCCCGGTTAAACCCCTTTCGCTCCAGAGGGAAATAAAGACAGGCATCCAACCTGACCTACGCGCTACCCGGCGGCATGCCGGGCAAACAGTGTGGAGGAAGGATTTTAAATATCAGGGGCGGGAATCCGTTGACATAAATCAAACTACTTGCCGCAAATAACTTTTCAGGGCGTTTTTTTGGGAATAATTTTCTTCATATTATCAATATGGTAAATGCATTAATTAATTTTAATAACATTAGTTAATGTAAACATTGACGGTTATTTACACACGACAGAATTGACCCCCTCTTCCCGCTGTGCCTTAATACCCTCATCACCCAAAAGGGCTTACCCAGGAAAAACAGAGTGAGTCAGGTCACGCGTATGCGCAAACGACATCGATTTAACACCCGAATGACCCGCATCATACTGCTCATCAGCTTCCTGTTTTTCTTTGGCCGCTTCGTTTACTCTTCCATTGGCGCCTGGTATCACCATCAGGATAAAACCCAGTCTCAGCAGTCCAGCCTGAGCGTCGACGCCGCTAACCGCTAAACCGCCGAAGGATGTTGCACGAGCTGCATCACCGGCCAGCTGATGGCGGCAGCCTCACCGTTTGCCTATGCGTGGCTGAATAAAACGCTGGGGATCGCGGGTGCAATGTGGGTTTCAACGGGGCTGACGCTGGTGATTGCCGGGCTGGCGATAGCCATTGTGCGCCGTCCCGGAAGGCAAAGTGTATCGCACTGTATCCCGCGGGCCACGGTGTCAAACGGGTACAAAACGCCCCCACCGGCAAATATCTCCGATACATAAAAATGGTTTTCTTTCCCTGTCGCCATCGAGAACCGATGAGGAGAGAGAGCAATGATTCGTCGCTATGTACTTTTCCCCCTGCTTGTCCTGACATCTGTAGCACGTGTCCAGGCCACACCGCTGGACAACCTGAGCGCCGCTGACGTTAACGGCCCCGCCGCCGTTGCCCCGCTGGCGCAGCCGCAGCCGCCTGCAAAACTGATCGTCGATCCGCCGCTTGCCGGGCCGCTGAGCAAAGGCGCGGTGTTTATCCAGTACCGTGCCGAAAACCTTCGCATCGAGCCGGTGTTCGGGCCCGACGCGCTCAAGGTCACCCCGCGCATCGGGCACATTCACGTGGTGGTGGATGACGCGCCGTGGCACTGGGCTGACGCCAGCGGAGAGCCGGTGATCCTGGTGGGTCTGCCCGCAGGGAAACACAAGGTGACCATTATTCTGGCCGACCCGACGCATAAGCCGCTCGATCACAAAACCCTTGAATTCACCGTACCGCCCCACGCGGCGGTCCACCATTTTTAAGGAGTCTGAAAATGAAAGCACTGTCTGTACTGACGGCAGGCCTGCTGGCGCTTTCCGCCAGCGCCTTTGCACAGAGCAAAACCAGCGTCGTGCTGGTACACGGCGCATTTGCCGACGGCAGCAGCTGGAATAAGGTCATTATCCTGCTGCAGAAGCAGCACGCAGAGGTCATTGCCGTCCAGCTACCGCTCACCTCGCTTAAGGATGACGTTGCAGCCACAAAGCGGGCCATCTCCCGCGCGCAGGGTGACGTGGTGCTGGTAGGCCACTCCTGGGGCGGCACCGTGATTAGCGAGGCGGGTAACGATGCGCGGGTAAAATCGCTGGTGTATGTGGCGGCGTTCGCGCCGGACTCGGGCCAGTCGACGGCGGACCTGGCGGGAAGCTTCCCTGCGCCGCCGGGCAGCGCGGGCATTGCCAAAACGGCGGACGGCTATTTATACCTGCCGACAGGAGCCGTCAGAAAGGACTTCGCGCCTGACGTGAAGCCAGACGCTCAAAACACGATTGCAGCCACGCAGGGGCCCATTAAGGCCGAGGCGTTTGGTGAAAAGGTCGCCCACGCGGCGTGGCATGAAAAACCGAGCTGGTATGTGGTCAGCAAGAATGACCGAATGATCAACCCCGCACTTGAACGTGCGATAGCGAAAACGATCCACGCCAAAACCGCCGAGGTGGCGGCAAGCCACGTGTCGATGGTGAGCCAGCCGGAAGCCATCGCCCGGACGATTGAGCAGGCGGTCAGGAGCAATTAACGACCGCGGCGGCTTATTCAACTTTCTGCACTTCCGTATCCCCAGGCAGCAGCGCGGTACCGTCATGCGCTGCTGGCGCCATAAAGGGAACAGGCTTGCCCGTCCGCCTGTCGACCAGCAGCGAGTGGCGCTCGCCCTGCGCAAAGAGATTCTGCTCCCCCCACTGACGCAGCGCCACGACCACAGGAAAAAGCCCTTCACCTTTGTCGGTCAAGACATATTCCTGATAAGCCGTACCGTCTGATGCTCCCTGTAACGTCAGGATGTCCGCCTCAACCAGCTTGCGAAGCCGGTCTGAAAGAATGTTGCGTGCTACACCCAGGCTGCGCTGAAAATCCCCAAAGCGCGTCATGCCATCAAACGCATTTCGCACAATAAGAAGCGACCAGCGATCGCCGATCAAATCAACGCTGCGGGCAACGGGACAATATTCCTCTCTTTCCTTCTTCTGGGTCATTACTCGTTATCCTCGTAAAGGGCAGCCCAAACTAGTTGCATTTTAAAACTACATAGCCTAGCATTCAACCAGTTTCATTTTAAAACCAGGTTATCAAAGGCGAGGATTTTGAACATGTCACTGACATCCGCCCTTCCTTCAGCCACCATGCCGCGCGGCATGGTCTGGCTCTTCGCCACTGCCAGCGGCCTAAGCGTGGCAAACGTCTATTACGCCCAGCCTTTACTTGACGCGCTGGCGAACGATTTCAGCATCAGCCATGCGGCCGTGGGTGGCGTGGTGACCGCGACGCAAATTGGCTGCGCGTTAGCCCTTTTGCTTGTGGTTCCGCTGGGTGACAAAGTGGATCGCCGACGACTGATGGCAATCCAGCTGATTGCCCTGGTCGCCGCGCTGGTTTCCGTCAGCATGGCACAGTCCGCCTCCGCTCTGCTTATCGGTATGCTTGCAACCGGAATGCTCGGTACGGCAATGACGCAGGGGCTGATCGCCTATGCCGCCAGCGCCGCATCGCCCCATGAACAGGGACGCGTCATCGGCGCAGCGCAAGGCGGCGTGTTCGTCGGTCTGCTGCTCGCGCGCGTCTTTGCCGGTGGGATCGGCGATATCACCGGCTGGCGCGGGGTTTATCTTTGTGCTGCCGCGCTGATGCTCATGATTGCGTTACCGCTGTGGTGGAAGCTCCCCGCCCTGCCGGCCGTCACTGCCACGATGAGCTACCCGCGGCTGATTGGCTCGATGCTCACGCTGTTGCGACAGGAAAAAGTGCTGCAGATACGCGGCGTGCTGGCGCTGCTGATGTTTGCAACGTTCAACATTTTCTGGAGCGCGCTGGTGCTGCCGCTGAGCGCACCGCCGTATAACTTCTCGCACACCGCGATTGGCGCGTTTGGGCTGGTCGGCGCGGTAGGCGCGCTGGCAGCGGGTCGGGCAGGACGCTGGGCCGATCGGGGATATGCCCAACGCACCAGCGCGGCGGCGCTGGCTCTCCTGCTGTTAGCCTGGTGGCCGTTGTCGCTCATGGACCATTCACTCGGGATTTTGCTTATCGGCATCATATTGCTCGATTTGGGCGGTCAGGCGCTGCACGTCACTAATCAAAGCATGATTTTTCGCACCTGTCCCGAGGCGCACAGCCGACTGGTCGGCCTGTACATGCTTTTTTATGCCGTCGGCAGCGGGCTGGGTGCGCTCAGCTCGACGATGACGTACGCCTTTGCCGGCTGGCCTGGCGTCTGCCTGCTTGGCGCCTCGGTCAGCCTGCTGGCGCTGGTGTTCTGGTGGCTAACCCGCGCTAGCCACCGCTGTCCGCGGGATAATCCCGATTAATCCACGCGTGATCCTCTTCCCAGGTAAACATCCATTTGCGCACCGGGCCCGCCATCACGTTGAGGTAATAGCTGTCATACCCGGCCATCGTCGCTACCGGGTGGTAGCCCTTCGGCACCATGACCACGTCACGGTTATAGACCGCCATACACTCATCCAGCGTTCTGTCGTCGGTGTAGACGCGCTGCATGCAGAACCCCTGCTCCGGGTTGAGTCGATGGTAGTAGGTCTCCTCCAGATAGGTCTCACTCGGCGGATTGTCCGTGTCGTGCTTGTGGCTCGGGTACGAGCTGGTGCAGCCTTCGTTGGTCCAGACCTCCACCACCAGCAGGCTGTCGGCAGGTTTATCCTCCGGCAGAATGTTATGCACATAGCGCCGGTTGTTGCCCTTGCCGCGCGCCTCGCCGTCGATGTCCTGCGGCGCAATCAGCCGCGTCGGATGCGTACCCTTGCCCGGCGCGGCGCAGACCGCCAGCTCCAGCCTGGTCAGCGCCTTCACCTGCACCGTCTCCTGCGGGGTAACGTACACCGCCCACGGCTTGATGCGCTCGAAGGGGCTCATCCGCTCACCGATGTCGTTAAACTCTGCGGAAGGCGTGCGGATGGAAGCCCGCCCGGCGACCAGCACCAGGCAGCGCTCCTCGCTGACGGCGGGCAGCGTCAGCGTCTGCCCCTCCTGCAGCTCATACGCCGCAAAGCCGACGTATCCCCACCCCGCGCTTTCCGGCGTGACGGACTGGGTCCGCCCCTCCGCGTTCGGCTGTTGCCAGCGTGATAACAGACGTGACATGTCCCCCTCCTCAAATCAGTCCGGCGTCGCGCGCCAGGCGGCTCAGGTTGTTGTACCCCAGACGGGCGTAGGTCAGCGGATGGGCAATCGCCGGATCCTGCTCCGCCTCCACCACCAGCCAGCCGCGATAATCCTGTGCCTTCAGCAGCCGCACGATCGGCGGGTAATCGACGCAGCCGTCGCCCGGCACGGTAAACACGCCGCTCAGCACCGCGTCGAGGAAGCTGGTTTTGCGGTTTTTCACGTCCGCCAGCACGTCGGCACGCACGTCTTTGCAGTGAACGTGGTTGATGCGCGACGCCCAGCGCTGGGCCACCGCCAGCGGATCGGCCCCGGCAAAGGTCAGATGGCCGGTATCCAGC
Source organism: Enterobacter sp. 01-M-03-SI-ECC (assembly GCF_047530215.1). Taxonomy (NCBI): domain Bacteria; kingdom Pseudomonadati; phylum Pseudomonadota; class Gammaproteobacteria; order Enterobacterales; family Enterobacteriaceae; genus Enterobacter; species Enterobacter sp. 01-M-03-SI-ECC. Next base: position 8,454 of record NZ_JBLKDA010000002.1, on the reverse strand, counting down.
AGCAATCCGACCTCTTCGCCGGTATGGATCATCAGGTTGTCCACGTCCTCAGCGGACTCAATCACCGTGCCCATATGGTGATGGTAGGCAATCTCCACCCCCTGCTGCTGGGTATAGCGGGCAAATTCGGTGAGCTTTTCGCCGTACTCCTTCCAGCGTTCCTGCGGGAAGCGCGGGCGCAGATGCACCGGAGTCTGCTGCTCGCCGTGAATGCAGCCGCTCACCTCCGCAAAGACCAGCACCTTCGCCCCCAGCTCGCGCAGCAGCGTCAGGTGGGACTGCACGGCGGCAATTTCCTCCTCCACGCTGCGCTCCAGCAGGCGGCCGGAGTACCATCCGGAGACCAGCTGCAGGTCGTGGCGCTGTAAAATCGGGCCGAGCAGGCGCGCTTCTCGCGGGAATTTATTGCCCAGCTCGAAACCGGCAAAACCGGCCTCTTTACCTTCGCTCAGACAGGTCTCCAGCGACGTCTCCGCGCCGAGGGAAGGCAGATCGTCATTCGTCCACGTCAGCGGGTTAATGCCCAGTTGTACATTCATCGTCGTCTCCATTATGCGTCTCCGCGCTCGCGCCACCAGGCGATAAGCTGCAGGTAGTTGTCCCGAATGCGCGCCACCAGCTGCGCGTCGTCAATATCGTGCTTCAGCCACGCGCGGGAGGCGTCGCCAAACAGCGTGCGCCCCACGGCGAAGCCTTTCACCAGCGCCTGCCCTGCGGCGGCCCGGAAGTCGGCGCGCAGCTGTTCCGCCGGGGCGTCCAGACCAAGGATCACCACCCCGCGACAGTGCGGGTCCCGGCGTTCGATAACCTCGCTCAGCGCCGTCCAGCCCTTTGCGGAGAGCGGCGGCAGCTTCCACCAGTCGGGGTAAATGCCCAGGTTGTAAAAGCGGGAGATGGCGCGCAGGTAAAGTTCGTCGCTGCGCGGCATGGTCGCGGGCAGGATCACCTCCAGCAGCAGCTCGTGCCCGGACTGGCAGCAGGCGTGGTACACCTCGGCGATTTTCTGCTCCTGCTCCAGGCGCAGGCCGTGGGCATCTTCCGGATGGAAAAAGACCAGGCACTTCACCACGTGCTCCTGCGGCCAGCTGATAAGCTGGGTGCCGATGTTGCCGTGCTCCATTTCCAGCGGTCGGGATCCCGGCAGCTCGATGGGGCGACCAATCCACCATCCTTCCCCGGTGATAGCGTTCAGCGCGTCCTGACCAAAAGTGCCGTCGCACAGCAGGCCGGCTTTGCCCTCCAGACCGGCGCGGCTCGCCGCCTCGCGGCTGGCCTGCAGGATCAGCTGCTTCAGCGCCGGAATGCGCTTCAGCGACGCGCCGCACTGCATCGCCATATCCTCAAGCTGGCTGCGGTGGTCGAAGGCCATCACGCACAGCTCCGGCCACTCGCGGCGACGGGTGGTCACCCGGTGGAGATGGTTCAGACGCGGGTCGAGATCCGGTCGCGGCACATCCGCAGCGCGGGAAAGATAATCATCCAGCTCGATCTTGCTCGGCATCGCCGGGGCGCAGCCGTGGCGCGACACCACCAGCGCGCCGCAGGCGTTGGCGTAGCGGCACGCCTGCTCCCAGCCCTCGTCGTTCAGGTAGCCGCGCAGCAGGCCGGACATAAACGCGTCCCCCGCGCCGAGAACGTTCAGCACCTCCACGCGCACGCCGGTCACCGTCAGGCCGTCGTCCAGCCGGGGCGGAATGGCGTCGGTAAAGACCGAGCAGCCGAGCGCCCCGCGCTTGCAGACCAGCGCGGCCTGACTCACGGCACGCACCTGCCCCAGCGCCGTCAGCGTATCGGTGCTGCCGCCCGCAATGTGGAACTCCTCCTCGGTGCCGACGATGACGTCGAAGAGGTGCAGCACCTCCTGCAGCTCGCGGGTGACCTTATCGGCGGCGATAAAGCGCGTTTCGCCGTCGCCCAGCGAGGTCAGCCCCCACAGCACCGGACGGTAGTCAATGTCCAGCACCGTGCGCACGCCGTGACGGCGGGCATAGCCCAGCGCCGTCAGCACTGCCTCGCGGGTTTGCGGATGAGAAAGATGAGTCCCGGTGATGGCAAGACACCGTGCGGCGGCAATGTAGCTTTCGTCCACATCGCGGGCGGTAATCGCCATGTCCGCGCAGTTATCGCGATAAAAAATCAGCGGAAAGGTGTCACGGTCTTTAATGCCGAGCAGCACCAGCGCCGTAAGGCGGTCTTTATCGGTAATCAGATGGCTGGTATCGCATCCCACCTGGTTGAGCTCTTCCCGCAGGAAGCGGCCCATATGTTCATCGCCGACGCGCGCCAGCATCGACGAGCGCAGGCCCTGGCGCGCGGTGCCGTACGCCACGTTGCCGGACGACCCGCCGAGGTATTTGGCGAAGCTCGACGCGTCCTCGAGACGGGCGCCAATCTGCTGGCTGTAGAGGTCTACCGCCACGCGGCCCATGCATATCACATCAAACTGCTTTTCCACGTTGAACCCTCTTCAGACAATGTCGTTCACGTTCAGCCAGCGGCCTTCCCGGTGCGAGAGCGCGATCGCGTCCAGCACGCGCGACACCTTCCAGCCCGCCTCGAAGTCCGGCCACATCGGCGCGTCGGCGGCAATCCCGTCCACCAGGTCGCGCACCTCCACCGTTTTTTGATCGTTAAAGCCAATCCCGTGGCCCGCGCCCATGCAGAACGCGGCGTAGTCCGGGTGCGACGGGCCAACGAGCAGCGTGCGGAACCCCTGACGGTTCACCGGGTCGTCATGCAGATAAAGCTTCAGCTCGGCCATGCGCTCCTGGGTGAAGCTGATGGCGCCTTTCGTGCCGGTAATGACGTACGACAGCCCCATCTTGCGGCCGCAGGCGACGCGGGAGGTTTCAATCACGCCCTGCGCCCCGCCCGCGAAGCGCACCATCGCGTGGGCCTGATCCTCGTTTTCGACGGCGATCATCTCCGACGATCCGGCCCTCGCCGGACGTTCCGGGACCACGATCTTCTGATCGCCGCAGACCTGCTCAATCTCCCCCACCAGGTACTGGGCCATATTGACGATATGCGCCGCGAGATCGCCCAGCGCCCCCAGCCCGGCGGTCTCCTTAAAGCAGTGCCAGTGAATGGGCGACAGCGGGTCGGCCATATAGTCTTCGTTGTGGGTGCCGTAGAAGTGGATCACCTCGCCAATCTCGCCGCGCGCGATAATCTCCTTCGCCAGCTGCGCGGTCGGGTTCTTCATGTAGTTGAACCCCACCAGCGTTTTCACCCCAGCCCGCTTCGCGGCGTCGACCATCTCGCGCGCGTCGTGGGCGTTCAGCGCCAGCGGCTTCTCCGAGTAGACGTGCTTGCCGTGGCGGATCGCCTCCAGCGCCATCTCTTTATGCAGGTGGTTGGGCGAACAAATATCCACCACGTCAATGGCCGGGTCAGCCACCAGCGCCCGCCAGTCTCCGGTGGAGCGGTTGAAGCCAAACGCCTGCGCGCGCGCTGCCGCCAGCTCCGGCGTGACTTCCGCCACCATCTCGCGCACCAGCCTGCCGCGCAGGTTGAACACCGTCGGGGCCTGGGCATAGGCGATGGCGTGCGCCTTGCCGATATACCCGGTGCCAATTAATCCAATACGAACCTCTTTCATCGCTATCCTCACAGTGCGCCGCGACGGCTCTTGGCGTAGGTGTCAAACGCCACCGCCAGAACGATAATTAATCCGGTGATAATCTGCTGGTAGTAGGCCGAGACGTTCATCAGCACCAGGCCGTTAATCAGAATCCCCATGATGATGGAGCCGATAATGGTGCCGCCGATGCGCCCGTAGCCGCCCATCAGCGAGGTGCCGCCGATCACCACCGAGGCGATGACGCGCAGCTCGAAGGAGATGCCGGCCACCGCCTCGGCGCTTCCCAGACGCGCGCTCAGAATGAAGCCCGCCAGCCCCGCCAGGCAGCCAATCAGCACGTAGACGCTGACCAGCACGCGCTTGACGTTCACCCCCGCCAGGCGCGCCGCCTCCGGGTTACCGCCGATGGCGTAGACGAAGCGGCCCCAGCGGGTTTTATGCAGCGCCAGATAGCCGCCGAGGGCGACGATGGCGAAAATCCAGATCGGAATGGAGATGCCGAGCAGCTCCCCGCGCCCCCACCAGCGGTAGCCCTGATCGAAACCGGCGATCGGCGCGCCGTCGTTGATCACCAGCGTCAGGCCGCGCCAGATGGTCATCCCGCCGAGGGTGACGATGAACGGCGGCAGGCGCAGGCGGGTCACGCCCAGGCCGTGCAGGAAGCCAATCGCCGTGCCCATCGCCAGACAAACCCCCAGCCCAATCAGCCAGCTCATGCCGCCCCAGGCGTTCGGATCGACGGTGGTGAAGTTATCGCCCTTGATCACGTACGCCGCGGTCATGGCGCACACCGCCAGAATGGAGCCCACGGAGAGGTCAATCCCGGCGGTCAGGATGACGAAGGTCATCCCCACGGCCATGATCCCGTAGATGGAGACTTCGGTCAGGATGTTGAAAATATTGCGCTCAGAGAAAAAGTTGCTGTTCTGCGACTGGAAGAAGATCAGCAGCAGGATCATGAAAATCAGCACCCCGAAGCGCTCGAAGAAGGCGATGGGATCGATGCGTCCGGCGCGTTTGACCGGGGCCTGCGTTTTAGTAATCATCTGCGTCATGAGAAACTCCGTTATGCCGCGTTCAGGGCGTTGTGGTTGATGGCCATCATCGTCATCAGCCGTTCTTCATTAGCGTCGTCACCGTGGATCTCGCCGGTCACCCGCCCTTCGCTAAGGGTGATGATCCGGTCGGACACCGCCATCACCTCCGGCAGATCGGAGGAGATCACGATCACCGCCACGCCCTTTTTCGCCATGTCAAAGAGCACCTGGTGCACTTCCGATTTGGTCCCCACGTCGATGCCGCGCGTCGGCTCATCGACGATCAGCACCCGCGGGTTGAGCGCCATGCAGCGCGCGAGGATCACCTTTTGCTGGTTGCCGCCGGAGAGCTTGCGCACCTCCTGCGCGCTGTTGACCATTTTGATCTGCAGCGCCTTGCGGTAGGACTCGATCAGATCGTCCTCTTTGCGGGTGTTCACGAACCAGCGCCACTGCAGCAGCGAGGAGAGGCAGGAGAGCGACAGGTTGTCGCGAATCGACAGCCCCAGCACCGCCCCCTCTTTTTTGCGGTCTTCCGGCACCAGCGCCACGCCCTGATCGAGGGCGTAGAGCGGGTCGCGCGGCTGGTACGGCACGCCGTCCAGCGCAAAGCTGCCGGAGGTAAAGGCATCCGCGCCGAACAGGCAGCGCGCCACCTCGGTGCGCCCGGCGCCCACCAGCCCGGCAATGCCTAACACTTCCCCGGCGTGGACGTGGAAGCTGATGTCGTGCAGGGCAATGCCGTGCGGATCGAGCGGCGGCTTTTCGCGGCTCAGCCCCTTCACCGCCAGGCGGACGGGTTTGTCATCATGATGGGTTTCACTGGCGGGGCGACGGTTAAAGGCCACGTCGCGCCCCACCATCAGGCGGATCAGCTGTTCGACGTTGGTCTCCGCCACCGCGCCGGTGCCGGTGAAGCGGCCGTCCTGGAAAACGGTGAAGCGGTCGCAAAGCTGGAAAACTTCGTGCAGGCGGTGGGTGACGTAAATAATGCTCACGCCGCGGTTTTTAAGCTCGCGCACCACGCGGTGCAGGCTTTCCACCTCGCTGTCGCTCAGCGCGGCGGAGGGTTCGTCCATAATGATGAGCCGGGCGTTGAGGGTCAGCGCCCGGGCAATCTCCACCATCTGCTGCTGGGCAACGCTCAGGCGGGCGACCGGGGTGGTCGGTGCAACGTTCAGCTGCAGGTAATCAAGAATGACCTGCGCCTCCTGGTTAACCGCCCTTTCGTCAACGATCAGGTTACGTTTACGCGGCTCGCGCCCGAGAAACATGTTTTCCGCGACGGTCATGTTGGGCAGCAGGTTGAATTCCTGGTAGATGGTGATGATGCCCTTGTTCTGCCGTTCCACCGGGGAGTCATCCACCGGCAGCGTTTCGCCGTTGAACCAGATATCCCCGCGCGTTTGCGGCTGCGCGCCCGCGAGCGCCTTCAGCAGCGTGGATTTTCCCGCCCCGTTTTCCCCCAGCAGGGCGTGGATCTCGCCCGCGCCGACGGTTAGCTGAGCGCTGCTCAGCGCCCAGACGCCGGAAAAGCTTTTCGCCAGGTCGGTCACTTTCAGTAAGGGTTGCGACATCGGTCTGCTCCTCCTCATGATGAGCCGCCAGAGGCGGCTCGGGACTTATCAGTTACCGGCCTCACCAATACGCTCGGCCTGCTGCAGGTTCTCTTTGGTGATCAGCGTCGGCGGGTAGTCGGCCCCGGTGATGGCTTTCTTCTCGCGCACGTTGGCCACCAGCTGGCTCATCGCCGTCTGCACCGCAAAGCCCGGACGCTGGTCCGCCGTTACCGCCAGCCAGCCGTCGCGCACGCGGGCGAGCGCTTCCGGCACCGCGTCAAAGCCGGTCACGAGGATTTCGCCCGGCTTCACGCCCTGGCTCTGCAGGGCTTCAATCGCCCCCAGCGCCATATCGTCGTTGGCGGAGAGGATCACCTGCGGACGCTTCGGCAGCGAGGGCAGCACGCTTTCCACGATGCGCATCCCTTCCGAACGCATCCAGTTGCCGGTCTGATCGGCGACGATCTTGTACTTATCCCCGCCCGCCTTCAGGCTGTCGCGGATCCCTTTGGTGCGTTCGATGTTGGAAGAGGAGCCCGGCTGGCCGGTCAGCAGAATGATGTCGGCACCGTTGGGGAATTTAGTTTTCACAAAATCGCCAACCGCCTGGCCGCCCTTGTAGTTGTTGGCGCCAAAGTGCGGGACTTTCTTTTGGCTGTCGACGGAGCGGTCAAGGGTGACCACCGGCAGCTTCGCATCCTGAATTTCATCCACCGCGCTGGAGACCGCGTTAACGTCGTTCGGGGAGACGATAAAGCCCTGCGCCCCGCGGGTGATGGCGTTTTCCAGGTCCGCTACCTGCTTCGGCGAGCTGCCCTGCCCGTCCAGCACCTGAAGCTTTACGCCCATCTCTTTCGCGGCTTTCACCGCCGTGCGCTGCATGTGAACTTCAAACGGCATGGCCAGGTTTGGCGTACTGAAAACAATTTGCTCGTTTTCGGCGAGGGCGGCCCCGGACGTCATGGCGATGAGGGCGGCTACGATCAGTTTTTTCATTATTATGTCTCTCTGTGTAGGGTGGTTGTGTTTAGAGGACGATCTCGCGCTGGCTGCGCAGTGACTCCAGCGCTTTATCCGCAAGGTACAGCGCACGTTCACCATCATCGCCGCTGCAGTCAGGCACCGCTTCGCCGCGCAGGACCGCAACAAAGTGTTCCCATTCCGCGGCGTAAGCGGATTTGTAGCGCTGCAGGAAGAAGTGTTCCGGCAGCGCGCTGGTGCAGCCCTGTTTGCCGTAGTGCTGCACCTGGTTTTCCAGAATGTTGCCCGCGCACAGCAGCCCTTCGGAGCCGTGCAGCTCCAGGCGCTGGTCGTAGCCGTAAGATGAACGGCGGCTGTTGACGATGGTCGCCATCGCGCCGGAGGCATATTTCAGAACGATAAACGCGGTGTCGATGTCCCCCGCCTCGCCAATCGCCGGATCCACCAGGTTGCTGCCCTGGGCATACACCGACACCGGCTCTTCGCCCATGATGAAGCGCGCCATATCAAAGTCGTGAATGGTCATATCGCGGAACATGCCGCCGGAGACACGCACGTACTCCGCAGGCGGCGGGGACGGGTCGCGGGAGATAATCAGCAGCGATTCTGGCTTGCCGATGCGCCCGGCCTGCGCGTCGGTTTTCACGCGGCGGAACTGAGGGTCAAAGCGGCGGTTAAAGCCAATGAACAGCGGCACGTCGTACTCTTTGACCACCTTCAGGCAGTCGCGCACGCGGGCGAGGTCGAGATGTACCGGCTTTTCACAAAAGATGGCCTTGCCGTGGCGGGCGGCCATTTCAATCAGGTCCGCGTGGGTATCGGTGGCGGAGGCGATCAGCACGGCGTGAACGTTAGGGTCGGTCATTGCCTCCTCCAGGCTCTGCTGGCGGGCCTGGTACTGCGCGGCGAGACGGGTGGCAAATTCCTGATTCGGGTCAACCACGGACCAGAGCGTGGTCGCGCCGTGGCTGGCGATGTTAGCTGCATGTACCTGGCCAATTCGGCCAGCGCCCAGTAAAGCAATGTTAAACATAACGGCTCCCGGTGTTGGTGAATGCTGTGAACTAACGACCCTATAAATAAAACATTTATTTCATTTTTATAAATAGTGAAAATTATGTTTTTGAGTGCAGGTTAACACTTTTGAGATGATTGAGATAAATTTTGTTATCAATCTCACAACATGGGAGGACATACAGCAGCTCCCCTCACCCCGGCCCTCTCCCCAAAGGGGAGAGGGAAAAATCACCGCACCAAACCATCCCCTCTCCCCTTTGGGGAGAGGGTTAGGGTG
>NZ_JBLKDA010000029.1:0-62435 GCF_047530215.1 Enterobacter sp. 01-M-03-SI-ECC | reverse complement strand
ATATTGACTACTACAACAGCAGAAGAATTAGCCTGAAATTAAAAGGTCTGAGTCCAATTGAATATCGAACCCAGACCTATGTGCCTCGTGTTTAACTGTCCAACTTTTTGGGGTCAGTACAACCCGAGGCTACTCCCTCAACTCCCAACAAGTTGAGAGTAGCCTCTTATTCTTTTTTTGACAAGGAGTAAAAGGCATGACGCCATTAAAAACTGCGTTAGGCATCGTCTTTATTATTTGCCTGACGATAGCGATCTTTACCTTTATTACTCGCGGTAAGTTATGCGAGTTTTCAATAAAGAGTGAGCATCAGGAGGTGGCGGCAAAATTAGCCTGCAACGCAGGCTAACCTCTACGGGCGGAACAGCGGTTCCGCCCGGCTTGTAGGATGCTGAGGTCTTAATGCACCCATTTTTTTCTTCCGCCGCCGCGATTATACTGCGCGGCGTGTACCCAGATGATAAGAATCCATGAAACCCATTTTTCTGCTGTTATTCTTTTTAACCTCCCTTGCCCATGCAGATGAGATAGGCAGCCAGTACCTGAAGCAGGCGGAAGCCGGCGATGCCCGTGCCCAGTATTATCTTGCTGATACGTACTTCAGTTCCGGCGACAGCAAGCTGGCCGCGCTGTGGGCCGAAAAAGCCGCAAAAGGCGGCGATGTTGACGCCATGGCGCTGTTGTCGCAAATCCACTTTACGCAGGGCGATTACGCCCAGGCCAAAGCCCTCGCGCAACAGGCCAATATTGCAGGCAGCAAACGCGGCGCGATTATGCTGGCCCGCGTGCTGGTCAATACTCAGGCCGGTAAAACCGACTATCCTCAGGCCATTAAGCTGCTGCAAACGGCGACCGAAGATATCGACAACGATTCAGCGGTCGATGCGCAAATGCTGCTCGGGCTGATTTATGCCAACGGCGTAGAGGTGGCGCAGGATGATATGCAGGCCGCCTCATGGTTCAAGCGCAGTTCAGCCCTTTCGCGTACGGGCTACGCCGAGTACTGGGCGGGGATGTTGTTCAGGCAGGGCGAGAAAGGCTTTATCACGCCGAATAAACAGAAAGCCCTGTACTGGTTGAACCTGAGCTGCACTGAAGGGTTTGATACGGGCTGCGAAGAGTTTGATGCGTTGAGCGGGGAGTAAACCATTGCCCGGTGGCGCTGCGCTTACCGGGCCTACGGCTTGTGTAGGCCGGGTAAGGCGAAGCCGCCACCCGGCTTTTTACATTACTGGTCAGCCGTCTTATCAAAACGACCCAGCACCTCGCGTTCGTACGCCAGCGCCTTTTTACGATCGAATTTATGTTCCCACTTGGCGATAACCAGCACCGCCAGCGCGTTACCCACCACGTTCAGCGCCGTACGCGCCATGTCGAGGATACGGTCTACACCCGCGATAAACGCCAGGCCTTCCAGCGGAATGCCGACGCTGCCCAGCGTCGCCAGCAGCACCACGAACGACACGCCCGGTACGCCTGCGATGCCTTTAGACGTCACCATCAGCGTCAGCACCAGTACGATCTCCTGCCACAGCGACAGGTCGATGCCGTACAGCTGCGCAATAAAGATAGCGGCGATACTCTGGTACAGCGTGGAACCGTCCAGGTTAAAGGAGTAACCGGTCGGCACCACGAAGCTGGTGATCGACGCTGGCGCGCCGTAGGCTTCCATCTTCTCAATAATACGCGGCAGCACGCTCTCTGAGCTTGCCGTGGAGTAGGCCAGAATCAGCTCATCCTTCAGGATACGGATCAGGATCCAGATGCTCAGCCCGCAGAGGCGCGCCACAATGCCCAGCACCACCAGCGCAAAGAACAGGATGGCGAAGTGCACCAGGATCACCAGCTTCGCCAGCGGCCAGAGGGAGGCAAAACCAAAGTTCGCCACGGTGACGGCGATCAGCGCAAACACCCCTACCGGCGCGTAGCGCATCACCATGTGGGTCACTTTAAACATGGTTTCAGAGATAGAGCGGAACACGGTCACCAGCGGTTCGCGGTGCGTTGCCGGCAGTGAAGAGAGCCCCAGGCCAAACAGCACCGAGAAGAAGATAATCGGCAGCATCTCACCTTTCGCCATCGACGCCACGATGTTGGTCGGCACCAGAGAAAGGATGGTGCCCATCAGGCCGTGCGCATGGCTCTGCACGTCAGCGGTCGTACTTTGGTATTTCGAAATATCCACCGTAGCCAGCTGCGACATATCGATCCCGGAACCCGGCTGGAACACGTTCGCCAGGGTAATGCCGAGAACGATCGCAACCGTAGTGATCACTTCGAAATAGATAATGGTTTTCGCACCAATACGGCCAAGCTGCTTCGCGTCGCCGACGCCCGCAATACCGACCACCAGCGTCGAAATCACAATCGGTACCACGATCATCTTGATCAGATGAATAAAGATATCCCCAGCCGGGGAAAGCAGGTTCGCAATCAGCCATTCGCGGCTGTCGCTGTGATAGTGGAGGTAACTGCCCAGCAGGATGCCCAGCACAAGGGCGATTAAGATCTGCCAGGCCAGGCTCACTTTAACGTTTTTCATAGAAACTGACTTCCTCAATGAAGCGCCTTATTCATCAAAACTGCATGAATATGGGGACATACTGAAAGGGTATGAATTGTGTTGCGTCGATTTATGGGATTTTTTAACGCGGCGTATGAGTATCATTTGCGCGGCATGTTGCGCAAGCCTTAAAGAACGGCCCATTTCACTCGTAAAAGCAACTGGGACGGGAGTTTCTCCTGATTCTTATAAATAACCTTCTGTTATAAAAACGCTTTTTTAAACATAAATGTGAATAATCGTCAGCATAAATTATTTTCCTTCAAAGTTTCATTCGCTCATTTTTCAACCTGTTCAAACAATGCGTGATCTGTAGCCCAAATAATAAACAAAGCTTGTAAAGCCCCTACAATTAACGTTTTAGTGACATATTATTAACATCTTACAAGGAGAAAAAAAGCCATGAGCCAAATACACAAACATGACATTCCCGCTAATATTGCGGACCGTTGCCTGATAAACCCGGAGCAGTACCACGAGAAGTATCAGCAATCTATCACCGCCCCGGATGCCTTCTGGGGTGAGCAGGGCCATATCCTTGACTGGATCAAGCCATATCAGAAGGTGAAGAACACCTCCTTTGCGCCCGGCAATGTCTCCATTAAATGGTATGAAGATGGCACCCTGAACCTGGCGGCAAACTGCCTCGATCGTCACCTTGCCGAGCGCGGGAACGAGACGGCCATCATCTGGGAAGGCGATGACGCCTCGCAGAGCAAGCACATTACCTATAAAGAACTGCACCGCGACGTGTGCCGCTTCGCCAACGTCCTGCTGGAAAAAGGCATTAAAAAAGGCGATGTGGTCGCGATCTATATGCCGATGGTGCCGGAAGCGGCTGTCGCCATGCTGGCCTGCGCGCGTATCGGCGCGATTCACTCTGTTATCTTCGGCGGCTTCTCCCCGGAAGCGGTGGCGGGCCGTATTGTCGATTCCAGTTCAAAACTGGTGATCACCGCCGATGAAGGCGTGCGCGCCGGACGCGGTATCCCCCTGAAGAAAAACGTCGACGAAGCGCTGAAAAACCCGAACGTCAAAACGGTCAGCAACGTCATCGTCCTTAAGCGCACCGGCGGTAAAATCGACTGGCACGAGGGGCGCGACCTGTGGTGGAGCGATCTGATTGAAAAAGCGAGCGACCAGCATCAGCCGGAAGAGATGAACGCTGAAGATCCGCTTTTCATTCTCTATACCTCCGGCTCAACCGGTAAGCCGAAAGGCGTGCTGCACACCACCGGCGGCTATCTGGTCTACGCGGCCACCACCTTCAAATACGTCTTCGACTACCACTCGGGCGACATCTACTGGTGTACCGCCGACGTGGGCTGGGTGACCGGACACAGCTACCTGCTTTACGGCCCGCTGGCCTGCGGCGCGACCACGCTGATGTTTGAGGGCGTCCCCAACTGGCCGACCCCGGCGCGGATGTGCCAGGTCGTCGACAAGCACCAGGTCAATATTCTTTACACCGCACCAACGGCGATCCGCGCATTGATGGCGGAAGGTGATAAGGCCATCGAAGGCACCGACCGCTCTTCGTTGCGCATCCTCGGGTCAGTGGGTGAGCCCATTAACCCGGAAGCCTGGGAGTGGTACTGGAAGAAAATCGGCAACGAGAAATGCCCGGTGATGGACACCTGGTGGCAAACCGAAACCGGCGGCTTTATGATCACCCCAATGCCGGGCGCCACGCAGCTGAAAGCCGGCTCGGCAACCCGTCCGTTCTTCGGCGTCCAGCCTGCGCTGGTGGATAACGAAGGCAACCCGCTGGACGGGGCCACCGAAGGTAACCTGGTTATCGTCGACTCCTGGCCGGGTCAGGCGCGGACCCTGTTCGGCGATCACGATCGCTTCGAGCAGACCTACTTCTCGACCTTTAAAAACATGTACTTCAGCGGCGACGGCGCGCGTCGTGATGAAGATGGCTATTACTGGATCACCGGCCGCGTGGACGACGTGCTGAACGTCTCCGGCCACCGTCTGGGCACCGCGGAGATTGAATCGGCCCTGGTATCGCATCCAAAGATTGCCGAAGCCGCCGTTGTTGGGATCCCGCACAACATCAAAGGCCAGGCGATTTACGCCTACGTCACGCTGAATCATGGAGAAGAACCGTCGCCAGAGCTGTACACCGAAGTGCGTAACTGGGTGCGCAAAGAGATTGGCCCGCTGGCGACGCCGGACGTGCTGCACTGGACCGACTCGCTGCCGAAGACCCGCTCCGGCAAAATTATGCGCCGTATTTTGCGCAAAATCGCGGCGGGGGATACCAGCAACCTCGGCGATACCTCAACGCTCGCGGATCCTGGCGTGGTGGACAAACTGCTCGAAGAGAAGCAGGCCATCGCAATGCCATCGTAATCTTTTCTCCCTCTCCCCGTGGGAGAGGGCCGGGGTGAGGGCATCAGACCGCGCCTTCCTCCCCTCACCCTAACCCTCTCCCCAAAGGGGAGAGGGGACTAAAAACAAACCAACCTTACCTTTGGAGACTCTGTGATGAATAACGATATTTGTCAGCAGATAGAGAATAGTGCGCACTACAGGGAGCTCGTCGATAAGCGGCAACGGTTTGCCTTCACCCTTTCCATCATCATGCTGATTATCTATGTCGGCTTTATTCTGCTGATCGCCTTTGCACCGCACTGGCTGGGCACCCCGCTGCATGCGGGCACCAGCGTCACGCGCGGCATTCCCATTGGTATTGGCGTGATTGTGATCTCCTTCCTGCTGACCGGCGTCTACGTCTGGCGCGCGAACGGGGAATTCGATCGTCTTAATAAAGCGGTTCTGCAAGAGGTAAAAGCATCATGAAGCGAGTTCTGACGGCGCTCGCCGCCACCCTCCCCTTTGCCGCCCACGCGGCGGATGCCATTACCGGCGAAGTCCAGCGCCAGCCGACCAACTGGCAGGCGATTATCATGTTCCTGATCTTCGTTCTGCTGACGCTGTACATTACGTACTGGGCGTCGAAACGCGTGCGCTCGCGTAACGATTACTACACCGCCGGGGGCAATATTACCGGCTTCCAGAACGGGCTGGCGATTGCGGGAGATTTTATGTCCGCCGCCTCGTTCCTCGGGATCTCCGCGCTGGTGTACACCTCCGGCTATGACGGCCTGATTTACTCTCTCGGCTTCCTCGTCGGCTGGCCGATCATCCTGTTCCTGATTGCCGAGCGCCTGCGTAACCTGGGCCGCTACACCTTCGCGGACGTCGCATCCTATCGACTGAAGCAGGGGCCGATACGCACCCTCTCCGCCTGCGGCTCGCTGGTGGTAGTGGCGCTGTACCTGATTGCGCAGATGGTGGGCGCGGGTAAACTGATCGAACTGCTGTTCGGCCTCAACTACCACATCGCCGTGGTGCTGGTGGGGGTGCTGATGGTGATGTACGTCCTGTTCGGCGGCATGCTGGCGACCACCTGGGTGCAGATCATCAAAGCCGTCCTGCTGCTGTTCGGCGCCAGCTTTATGGCCTTTATGGTGATGAAGCACGTCGGCTTCAGCTTCAATAATCTGTTCACTGAAGCCATGGCGGTCCATCCGAAAGGAGAAGCGATCATGAGCCCGGGCGGGCTGGTGAAAGACCCAATATCCGCGCTCTCTCTCGGTCTCGGTCTGATGTTTGGTACGGCTGGCCTGCCGCACATCCTGATGCGCTTCTTTACCGTAAGCGACGCGCGTGAAGCACGCAAAAGCGTCTTCTACGCCACCGGCTTCATGGGTTACTTCTACATCCTGACCTTTATCATCGGCTTTGGCGCGATCATGCTGGTGGGGGCGAACCCGGCGTTTAAAGACGCGGCGGGCGCGCTGATTGGCGGTAACAACATGGCGGCGGTGCATCTGGCGGACGCGGTAGGCGGCAACCTGTTCCTCGGCTTTATCTCCGCCGTGGCCTTCGCCACCATTCTGGCGGTGGTTGCGGGGCTGACCCTCGCCGGCGCGTCGGCGGTATCGCATGACCTCTACGCCAACGTCTTCCGCAAGGGCGCGAGCGAGCGCGATGAGCTGAAGGTTTCAAAAATCACCGTGCTGGTGCTGGGCGTCGTGGCGATCCTGCTGGGCATTCTGTTTGAGAAGCAGAACATCGCCTTTATGGTGGGGCTGGCCTTCTCGATTGCGGCAAGCTGCAACTTCCCGATCATCCTGCTCTCCATGTACTGGTCGAAACTGACCACCCGTGGCGCGATGATTGGCGGCTGGCTGGGGCTGCTGACGGCGGTGATCCTGATGATTCTGGGCCCAACGATTTGGGTGCAGATCCTCGGTCACGCTAGCGCCATTTTCCCGTATGAATACCCGGCGCTGTTCTCGATCGCCGTGGCGTTTATCGGCATCTGGTTCTTCTCGGCCACCGACAACTCGCCGGAGGGTAACCTGGAGCGTGAGAAATTCCGCGCCCAGTTTATCCGTTCACAAACCGGCCTGGGCGTTGAGCAGGGCCGCGCGCACTAAGCCTTTCTCCCCGGCCATAGCGGCCGGGGAGCTTAAAACATCACCCACGCCACCAGCGGCGCAATCAGGACCATCACTACGCCCGACAGCATCATCACCAGGCTCGCGACAACGCCCTCCTGCTGCCCCAGCTCATAGGAACGTGCCGTGCCCGCGCCGTGCGACGCCGCGCCAAAACCCGCGCCTTTCGCCATTCCTTCCCGAATAGAAAGCCGCAGAAACAGCACGTCGCCGACCGCCATCCCGAAGACGCCCGTCACCACCACAAACAGCGCCACCAGATCCGGCTGCCCGCCGAGCGGTTTTGCCGCGGCCAGCGCAAACGGCGTTGTGACCGAGCGCACCGCCAGGCTGCGCTGGATTTCATCCGAGAGGGTAAACAGCCGGGCCAGCCAGACGGAGCTGCACACGGCGACCACCGTGGCGGTGAGGACGCCAGCGCTGAGCGACATCCAGTGGCGTTTGATGATCGCCAGGTTGTCGTAAACCGGTACGGCAAAGGCGATGGTCGCCGGGCCGAGCAGCCACAGCAGCCAGTGGGATTCACCGATGTAGTTTTGCCAGGAGATATGGCCGAAGACCAGCATCATCACCAGCAGGATCGGCGTGAAGACCAGCGGCATCAGCGGCAGGGCATGAAAACGACGATACAGCCGCTTGTTGGCAAAGTAGATCGCCAGCGTCGCCACCAGGCACAGGATGCTGACCTGAAAATTAGTCATGTTTGTGCCTGCTGATTTCAAACCGGTAGACGTTGTCCACCACCCAGGCCGTCGCCCCCAGCACCATCAGCGTACTCAGCGCGATAACCGCGAAGATCCGCCAGCCATCCACCATCAGCAGCTGCGCATAGTTCACCACCGCCACCACGGCAGGGACAAAGAACAGCAGCATCTCCGCCAGCAGCCAGCGCGCCCCGGCGCGCACCCAGTTGAGGGGGATCACGCGACAGAGGATGAGCGTCAACATCAGCAGCATCCCGACAAGATTGGCAGGCAGCGGCAGATGCAGCCAGCCGACAAGATATTCGGCGAAAACGAACAGTCCCGCGTAGAGCAGTACCTGAACCGGGACCTGGAGTCGTTGCACAACGGCAGGCGTAACACGGCTTAACGCCACGGCCATGGGGGTTTTCCTCAAAAATGAGACGAGGCGCCAGTATAGTGAGCGCACGTCAGTGAAAGAAATGAATTAAAATCATCAAAGGTATAGTTTCGAGGAATAATCATGGACATAAGAACGCTGCGCTATTTTGTCGAGGTGGTTCGCCAGCAAAGTTTTACCCGCGCAGCGGAGAAGTTGTTCGTTACCCAGCCAACCATCAGCAAGATGCTGAAAAACCTCGAAGATGAACTGAACTGTACCCTGCTGATCCGCGACGGCCGCAAGCTGCTGCTGACCGACACCGGACGCGTGGTGTTCGAACGCGGGCTGGCGATTCTGGCGGAGTTCCGCCAGCTGGAAGCGGAGCTGGGCGATATTAATCATCTGACCAAAGGGGTGCTTCGCCTCGGCATTCCGCCCATGGTCGGCATGATGATGGCCGGACCGATTAGCCTGTTTCGCCAGCGCTATCCCGGCGTTGAGCTGAAGATTTCGGAGTTTGGTGGCTTAACCGTCCAGCAGGCCGTCACCAACGGCGAACTCGACGTGGCAATGACCGCCCTGCCCGTGGAGGAGGAGAGCGGTCTGGCAACCCTGCCGCTGTTTAGCCATCCGCTTTGCGTCCTGGCGCCACGCTCCGGAGACTGGCTGAAGATTGACTCGGTAAAGCCCGAGCTGCTCGGTGAACATCCCCTGCTGATCTACAACGAAGACTTCGCCTTAAGCCGTCAGCTGATGACGCTGTTCAACCAACATAACGTGAAGCCGCGCATTGCGGTGCGCAGCGGACAGTGGGATTTCCTGGCGGCGATGGTGCAGGCCGGCGTGGGGATTGCCATTCTGCCGCAGCCGATTTGCGAGCGGCTGGATAAAAATACGCTGCGCTGGATCCCGCTGGAGAGCGAGCTGCACTGGCAGCTGGGGATGATCTGGCGTGAAGGGGTGTATCTGTCGCAGAGCGCGCAGGCGTGGCTGGAGTGCTGTAAGGGGTTTTGGGTGCGGTCTGAATAGCCGGGTGGCGGCTTCGCCTTACCCGGCCTACAGGTTTCGTAGGCCCGGTAAGCGCAGTGCCACCGGGCAAAAAGCTACTGATTCTCTATCAACAACGCTTCCAGCAGGTCCAGATCGTGGAGCAGCTTTTGCAGCGTTTCGTTGCTGATCTGGCGCGTGGCGCGCAGATGGTAAAGCTCGGCACGCTCTGAACGCAGCGCCGCCAGGCGGAACCGGCGCTCCAGGTTTTCCTCCTGCAGCGAGCTTTCCACATCGTTACGCCCGTCCGCGCGGCGGCGCAGGTTACCAATCACGCGGGAACTCACTTCCGTCAGCAGCTGGTTGTCGATGTTCTCTTCCGCATCCGCGGCCAGACGCTCTTCCATTTTCTGGATCGCGACAATCGCCACTTCGGCGGTGGCCGCCCGGGCAATACGCTCCTCTTTATGCTGCTGGGTCGAATCACCGGCATCAATATGCTGAAGTAAAATCGGCAGCATAATCACCCCAACAAACAGGGAGAACAGAATCACGCCCGCCGCCAGGAAGACCAGCTCGTAGCGCGCCGGGAAGACGTCGCCCGTCGGCAGCAGCAGCGGAATCGAGAGCACACCGGCAAGGGTGATCGCCCCGCGAACGCCCGCAAAGGAGGCGATCAGCAGCTCACGCGTTGTCCACGCGCCGAACTCCATCGGCTTTTTCTTCAGGAAGCGCACGCTGAAGTTTTTCATCGTCCACAGCCAGCCGAAACGCACCAGCATCAGCGCCAGGTAGATCAGCACGACGTCGGTAAACAGCATCCAGACTTCCACGTTCGGGTCGGCTTCGGCCGCCACCAGCGAGGATTCCATAATGCCCGGCAGCTGCAGGCCCAGCAGCAGGAACACCATGCCGTTAAAGACAAACTCCAGCATGGCCCAGGTGCTGTTGGCGCGCAGGCGCATGGCCAGCGGCGCGCGGCGCATTACGCCGGAACGGGTGATGGTCATCCCCGCCGCCACCGCCGCCAGAATGCCCGACACGCCGATGTGTTCTGCAATCAGATAAGAGGCAAACGGCAGCAGGAACAGCAGTACGATTTGGGTAGCAGGCTCATCGCCGCCCCAGCGGCTGAGGAAGCGCAATGAGCGGCCGTACAGCCAGCTCACCACGAAGCCCGCCAGAATGCCGCCAATGGCCACCTTGAAGAATTCCAGGGTCGCGCCGCCAACGGTAAAGACCATCGTGCCCATCGCAACGGCCACGGCAAACTTCAGTGCGACCAGGCCGGAGGCGTCGTTCATCAGCGCCTCCCCCTGTAAAATCCCCATGATTTTCTTCGGAATGCGGCCTTCACCCACAATGCCGGACAGCGCCACGGCATCGGTTGGCGACAGCACGGCGGCCAGCGCAAAGGCCGGGATTAAAGGAATACCCGGCACCGTCCAGTAGATCAGAAAACCAATCCCGACGACGGTGACCACCACCAGCGCCAGCGCCAGGCCGAAGATTTCTCGCCCGTGCTCAAGGAATTCGCGCGTGGGCGTTTTCCAGCCATCGGCAAACAGCAGTGGCGGAATGAACAGCACGAGGAACAGTTCGGGGTCAAATTCCACGTGCAGGCCAAACGTCGGCCACGCCAGCAGCGCGCCGATGGCAATTTGCATTAATGGCAGGGGGACCTGAAAGGGCAGTACGCGTGTAACCACCCCGGATAGCGAGACCACAAGGGTCATGATAAGTATTGTGAAGAAGATTTCCATGCGTTCCCTGTTTGCTGTGTTGCTTATGTACTCCGGAAGGCGTCGTGCCTTTTATTCTATCTTCCTCAGAGTAACGCAAAAGGCAACAGGATGAGTCCTGAAAATAAAAACGGGCGGCCCGAGCCACCCGTTTTCGCATCAAAGGCCAATTTAGATTGCCCAGCCGCCCGCGTAGAACGCCACCAGCGCCACGGCGATGACCACGGTGCCCACGTTCAGCTTGCGCCATTCACCGGAAACCAGACGACCAATCACCAGCGACGCGAAGCCGATCATAATGCCGGTCACGATGTTGCAGGTCAGCACGATAAAGACCGCGGTAATCAGGCCTGACATGGCGTCCACGAAGTCCGCAAAGTCGATTTTCGCCACGTTGCTCAGCATCAGCAGGCCAACGTACATCAGCGCTGGCGCGGTCGCGTACGCCGGAACCAGATAGGAGAGCGGAGAGAGGAACAGGATCAGCATGAACAGCACGCCCACGGTGATCGCCGTCAGGCCGGTTTTACCGCCTGCCGCCGTACCCGCTGCGGACTCGATATACACCGCCGCCGGTGCCGCACCCACCAGGCCTGAGAAAACGCTGCTCAGGGAGTCGGTGGTCAGCGCTTTGCCGCCGTCAATAATCTGACCGTCTTTATCCAGCAGGTTAGCCTGACCGGCCACCGCACGAATGGTACCGGTCGCGTCAAACACGGCGGTCATCACCAGCGCCAGCACGCTTGGCAGGATCACCGGGTTCAGCGCGCCGACAATATCCAGGCTGCCAATCAGGGAGTTGCCTTTGTCATCGCTCAGCGACGGCATGGCGAAAATGCCGGAGAAGTGGACGTTAGGGTCGAAAATCAGGCCGACAATGGAAACACCGATAATGGTCAGCAGAATACCGCCCGGGACCTTCAGTTTTTCCAGACCGATAATCACCGCCAGACCGATCAGCGACATGATCACCGGGAAGCTGGCGAAATGACCGAGGGCGACCGGCAGACCGTCCAGCGGATTCTTGATGACCAGACCAACGCCGTTAGCGGCGATAAGCAACAGGAACAGGCCGATGCCGATACCGGTACCGTGCGCCACGCCCTGCGGCAGGTTGCGCAAAATCCAGCTGCGGATGCCCGTCGCTGAAATCACGGTAAACAGCACCCCCATCAGGAACACGGCGCCCAGCGCAACCGGTACGCTGATGTGCTGGCCCAGCACCAGGCTGAACGCGGTGAACGCGGTCAGAGAGATGGCGCAACCAATTGCCAGCGGCAGGTTCGCCCACAGGCCCATCACGATGGAGCCCACGCCGGCCACGAGGCAGGTCGCCACAAACACAGCCGCTGGCGGGAAGCCCGCTTTGCCCAGCATGCCCGGCACAACGATGACGGAATAAACCATCGCCAGAAACGTTGTCAAACCGGCAACGATTTCCTGGCGCACGGTGCTGCCGCGAGCCGAAATTTTAAACATGGCGTCAAGTGAACCGCCGGTACGCGCAGATGGCGTAGACATAGAAAACATCCCCTGAGAGTTTTTTAGGAAGTCCGTAAGCGAGGTGGAGACGCCACTGCCAGCTGAACGTCAAATCCTTGTGTTGCGTTTGTGACGAAAGGGCGTCACAAAAAAAGCAAACGTTTAGCTCCGCGCTTACAAACGGGTGGTCAAATTAAGGCAAACGATTATCTAGCCTAATCCCCGCCCTTTTCAACTGAACTTTATCGTTTTTCGCTAAAATTCCCTTATGACGCTGAAGAAATAAACAGAGGATGCGCAAACGTTATCGTCTATGCGCAATTTGTTTACATTTTCAGTCCTCACCCGGGATGGATAAAGGCCCACCCTGTTCCAGGGTTCTTTGCCAGCCGGGGCGGGTCTCTACCCTTGCCTTCCATGCCTGAGTATGCGGCAGGTTGTTGATACCGCCGCGCGCCAGCAGGGCAAAGATCGGGAAGCTCATCTGAATGTCGGCCATGCTGAGCGCATCCCCGGCAAACCAGCTGTTTTTCGCAAGATGCGCCTCAATGAAGCGCGCATGGGTTTCCAGCTGACGGTTGAGATACGCTTTCTGCACCCCCTGCCCCAGCGCTTTGCCCAGGGTTCTGAGGCCAAACGGCACCGGCGGCTTGCCGAGGCTGTTGAAGACCAGCTTCATTAACAGCAGCGGCATCAGCGAGCCTTCGGCGTAATGCAGCCAGAAGCGGTACTGCACCTTATGCGCCGGATCCAGAGGCTTAAGGCGTGACCCGGCGTCGTACGTTTCCTGCAGGTACTCCAGAATGGCACCCGACTCCGCAAGGACCAGTCCGTTATCTTCGATGACCGGTGATTTGCCCAACGGATGCACCTTTTTGAGCGCCTCCGGTGCCAGCATGTTCTTTTCGCGCTGGTAGTGAACGATCTCATAAGGCAGACCGAGTTCCTCCAGCGCCCAGATCACGCGGTGAGAGCGCGACTGGTTAAGGTGGTGTACCGTGAGCATGGCTTTCTCCTGTTATTCATACTTTTTAACTATAGAAAATTGAACAACACCGCGAAAAAAATTCGGCTAAAAACCGGTCAGCGGCGCTGGCGAAAAAACGGGGCTTGCATAGAATTAAAGTATCAGCACAATCCGGAACCTCCCCAACCTGCTCGACACTGAGGGGTGCTGATGTCGGGGGAAACCCTCCCGTGAACCAGCGGGATAGAGTGAAAGACAAAGACCGGGAAAAACTAAAGCGCCCTTTGTGGCGCTTTAGTTCTTTATGATGCTTTTCGCCGGGTGGCGCTTCGCTTACCCGGCCTACGTTCTCGGTTTTGTAGGTCGGGTAAGGCGTAGCCGCCACCCGACAAAAAGTTTCCGTAGGTCCGGTAAGGCGCAGCCACCACCCGACAAACAGTTTCCGTAGGTCCGGTAAGGCGCAGCCGCCACCCGACAAACAGTTTCCGTAGGTCGGGTAAGGCGCAGCCGCCACCCGACAAACAGTTTCCGTAGGTCGGGTAAGGCGCAGCCGCCACCCGACGCGCAGGCCGCAGAGACTTACTCTTCCTCCAGCAGTCGCGCCCCCGTTCCCTGCTCGCCCAGCCTGTCGCCGGGGTTACGCAACGGGCAGTCGCTGCGCGACAGGCAGCCGCAGCCAATGCAGCCATCCAGCTCGTCACGCAGGGCGACCAGCGTATGAATACGCCTGTCCAGCTCTTCACGCCACTGGGACGACAGCTCTTTCCACTCTTTCGGGCTCAGCGTGTGGCCTTCCGGCAGCACGCCAAATGCCTCCCCGATCGTGGCCAGGGGAATTCCGATTCGTTGCGCAATTTTGATAATCGCCACGTAGCGAAGCACGTCGCGGGTATAGCGACGCTGGTTGCCCCCGTTACGGATGCTCTTGATTAACCCTTTGCTTTCATAGAAGTGGAGTGCAGATACCGCAACGCCGCTTCGCTTCGCCACTTCGCCGGGGGTTAACAGCGCTTTAATGCGCGGCAATCTCTTTTCCATAAAACCTCTTTACCTCAAGTTAACTTGAGGAATTATACTCCCCCGCAGAGAAAACGACGAATTAACCGAGATAGTTGTATCTACAGAGGGGCAACCTTATGTCGCATCAGCAAATTATTCAGACGCTTATTGAATGGATTGATGAACATATCGACCAACCGTTGAACATTGATGTGGTCGCCAAAAAGTCGGGCTATTCGAAATGGTACTTACAGAGAATGTTCCGCACGGTCATGCATCAGACGCTGGGTGAGTACATTCGCCAGCGCAGGCTGCTGCTGGCGGCACAGGCGCTACGCTCAACGCAGCGGCCAATTTTTGATATTGCGATGGACCTGGGCTATGTGTCGCAACAAACCTTTTCCCGCGTGTTTCGCCGCGAGTTTGACCGCACGCCAAGCGACTATCGCCATCAGCTGAATTAATCACCCTCAGTGCAAAGGTTGCTGCTGCCAGGTCATGAATTCCTGGGGCGGCATCGCTTTCGCGAAGTGCCATCCCTGACAAAACTGAACGCCGCGCTTCAACAGCCAGCTCACCTGCTCTGCCGTCTCGACCCCTTCCGCAATGGTTTTCAGCCGCAGGCTTTGCGCCATCTCGATAATATGCTCGGCGATCAGGTGGCTGGTGCTGTTGGTCGTTAAGGTATCGATAAACGATTTATCGATTTTCAAAATATCCACGTTCAGCGAGTAGAGGTTGTGCAGGTTCGAGTAACCGGTTCCGAAATCATCGATGGCGACTTCATACCCCGCCTGACGGAAGGCCTGAATCACCGGCGTGGTTTTAGGCACATCGATAAAACCGCGTTCCGTCACTTCGATTTTGATTTGCTGCGCGCGGACAGCGTAGTGGCGGGCCTTGTCGGAAATCATGGCAATCAGCCGCGAGGAGTGGAAATCCGTCGCCGACAGGTTAATCGAAATATAGAGATGCGGATGCTCGGCCAGGAAATGGCCCAGATCGTTGAATACCTCTTCAACGACATAGTCCGTAATCCGCTCGCTCATCCCCTCATTTTCCGCCAGCGGAATAAACTCCGCCGGGCTCATCACCTGCCCGTTAAAACCCGGCCAGCGTAACAGCGCCTCTGCCCCCACGCACTGGTTATTCTTAATATCAATAATCGGCTGATAATGCAGGCAAAGCTGACGTTTGTTCAGCGCCCGGTGCAGCAGACGCCCCGGCGAGTTAAGCTCGCGGTGGGTACGGGACCAGACCAGCAAAATAATAATGCTGCAGATCATCCCCAGCGGCAGCGTCAGCGTCGCCTGATGATAGAGCGTTTCATAAAAACGTTTATTTGACGTCGACACGATAGCGGCAATAGGCCGTTTTGGCGACTTCACGACGGTATAGAAACGGTTATCTTTTTGAAATACCGATTCCTTATCCCGAATCATCGAATTTAATAAAGCAACATTGGCTTTCTGACTGACGGAAAAGAACGCATTGGTTACCGTGTCGTACACGCCCCACGAAAGAGAATGATCCGCGGACATGACTTCGCTGTATGAAAGCGGATTGACAACCACCACATAATTCCCGCGCTGCATATATGTCATTTTATAGCCAGTATAAAATGGGGTATCGCGATAATAATAGATAGCGACGTCAGGTTTACGCGTGTAATTAGCGACGGGAATGGCGTAGGGGCGATCCGGTGTAAAAACGGTCGAACAAAGAAAATTCTGACCTTCCGCGTAAATTAAATCGGCGACAAACAGGCGGCCGCGAACAACGTTCAGCATATATTGACGATGGCCCGGCGTGCAAAGGCCACCCCGATATTTTTCAGCCTCGTCACGCGCCAGATCAACCTGCTGAATAACCAGCTCTGTTTTGTCTAAAGCCAGTTCAGCAAATGTGCGTAGCTGGGCGCTTGTTTCCGACACGGCACGTAGCTGGGCAAACCATAGCGCAAGCATCACCGGCAGCATAACTACCATGATGATCCCTACCACTCTGAGCATTTTGCGCCGCGCGCTACGATTCATTTCCCGCCCTATATCCCTGCATGTTGTACGCCTGTAGTAATGAAGGCCGGATGCTGTGTTAAACAGGTGATTACGTTGCATGAATCATGCGAAGTTAGCAACTGACTTTTCGTATTAAAAATCTTAAATTTCGTTATGACGATAATATTTTCCCGTAAGTTAAACTGTAAGTATTCGTTCAGTTTCAATTAAGGAAAATAATTATCCAGCCCGCCCGGTCTGGCGCGAAGATAACACAACAGACCATTTTTGATTTATAAATAATCAGCCTTCACCACAATATTTTCAGGTTCGGCTGAGAATAATGCCCCTCTTATAAAAACCGAATTGCGGGCAGCGCCACGTGCCCAAAGGACCTTAACGGCGCGTTGTGGATCAGCTCCTCGTGCATCGAAGGCACGGCATGCCTGCAAAATCCCCTTTTTTGATTGCACAGACACTGGCGAATAAATCAACAAACGTGATATAGTTCACACATATTCTGTAACGAGAAACACCGTTTCATTCAGTTCGTCTGTTTTGTAGAGGATGGGTTTATGGCAGCCATTACTACCAGCATGGTTCTCCTGCGCTGGCCTTTGTTGAGTGCGGTACTGATGTTTTTAGCCAGCACGTTGAACATTCAGTTTCGTAAATCCGACTATGCCGGTCTTGCGGTAATCAGCACCCTACTGGGGCTTGGGGCCGCATGCTGGTTCGCGACGGGCCTGCTTGGCATCACCCTGGTGGATATCGCTGCCGTCTGGGAAAATATTAAAGTGGTGATGGTTGAGGCGATGAGCCACACGCCGCCAGACTGGCCGATGGTGATTACCTGATCACTGATGGAATAAAAAAACCCAGACGAGAGTCTGGGTTTTTTGTTTCAAGCACTCGGAAATCAGAACGGAATGTCGTCGTCGAAATCCATTGGCGGTTCGTTAGACGGTGCCGGAGCAGACTGCTGCTGCGGACGAGACTGCGCGCCGCCGCTGAACTGGTTGCCGCCCTGCGGCTGCTGAGGCTGACCCCAACCGCCCTGCTGCTGGTTCTGACCGCCACCCGCCGGTGCGCCACCGCCCTGACGGCCACCCAGCATCTGCATGGTGCCGCCCACGTTCACCACCACTTCAGTGGTGTACTTCTCAGCGCCGGACTGATCGGTCCATTTGCGGGTACGCAGCTGGCCTTCGATATAGACCTGAGAACCTTTACGCAGATATTCACCGGCCACTTCAGCCAGTTTGCCAAACAGCACAACGCGGTGCCATTCGGTCTGCTCTTTCATCTCACCGGTCGCTTTATCACGCCAGGATTCGGAAGTAGCCAGCGTAATGTTGGCAACTGCGCCACCACTCGGCATGTAGCGTACTTCCGGGTCCTGGCCCAGATTACCGACGAGAATCACCTTGTTTACGCCTCTGCTGGCCATGTTCGTGTCTCCTGAATACGTTTCTTAATAGTGTAAACGCGCGAGTGTACCATTTCCACGCGGCAATTTGCATAGTTGCGTAGTCGGTTCAGAAATCTCTCGCGGACTCGACATTGTTACACAGCGAATCAGAAAATGCATTCCAATACTGTATATTCAAACAGGTCAAATTGTGTCATAATTAGCCGTTTCTGACAGCCGTTTGTCCTTCAAACAAACCAGGCAATCCGTGTTCCAACCGGGAAAGGTGAATGGATAAGATCGAAGTTCGGGGCGCCCGCACCCACAATCTCAAGAATATCAACCTCATAATCCCTCGCGACAAGCTCATTGTCGTGACCGGGCTTTCGGGGTCTGGCAAATCCTCACTGGCTTTCGACACTTTGTATGCCGAAGGACAGCGTCGTTACGTTGAATCACTCTCTGCGTACGCGCGTCAGTTCCTGTCGCTGATGGAAAAACCGGATGTCGACCATATTGAAGGGTTGTCGCCTGCTATCTCTATCGAGCAGAAGTCCACCTCGCATAACCCGCGCTCAACGGTCGGTACCATTACCGAAATCCATGACTACCTGCGTCTGCTGTATGCTCGCGTGGGTGAACCGCGCTGCCCGGACCACGACGTCCCGCTGGCGGCACAGACCGTGAGCCAGATGGTGGATAACGTGCTGTCGCAGCCGGAAGGCAAACGCCTGATGCTGCTGGCACCGATTATTAAAGAGCGTAAGGGTGAACACACCAAAACGCTGGAAAACCTGGCAAGCCAGGGCTATATCCGCGCCCGTATCGACGGTGAAGTGTGCGACCTGTCGGATCCACCCAAGCTGGAACTGCAGAAGAAGCACACCATTGAAGTCGTGATTGACCGCTTCAAGGTGCGCGACGATCTCGCTACGCGCCTGGCGGAATCGTTCGAAACGGCGCTGGAACTCTCCGGCGGCACCGCCGTGGTTTCCGACATGGACGACCCGAAAGCGGAAGAGCTGCTCTTCTCCGCCAACTTCGCCTGCCCGATTTGCGGCTACAGCATGCGCGAGCTGGAACCGCGCCTGTTCTCCTTTAACAACCCGGCGGGCGCGTGCCCGACGTGTGACGGCCTCGGC
Organism: Enterobacter sp. 01-M-03-SI-ECC; assembly: GCF_047530215.1. Classification (NCBI taxonomy): domain Bacteria; kingdom Pseudomonadati; phylum Pseudomonadota; class Gammaproteobacteria; order Enterobacterales; family Enterobacteriaceae; genus Enterobacter; species Enterobacter sp. 01-M-03-SI-ECC. Next base: position 43,602 of record NZ_JBLKDA010000029.1, on the reverse strand, counting down.
GTGCAGCAGTATTTCGACCCGGACCGCGTGATCCAGAATCCCGAACTGTCCCTGGCGGGCGGCGCCATTCGCGGCTGGGATAAACGTAACTTCTACTACTTCCAGATGCTGAAGTCGCTGGCAGAGCACTACAAGTTCGACGTTGAAGCGCCGTGGGCCAGCCTGAGCCCGAACGTGCACAAAGTGATCCTGTTCGGTTCCGGTAAAGAGAACATCGAGTTCAAGTACATGAACGATCGCGGCGATACCTCCGTGCGTCGCCACCCGTTTGAAGGGGTGCTGCACAATATGGAGCGCCGCTACAAAGAGACCGAGTCCAGCGCGGTGCGCGAGGAACTGGCGAAGTTCATCAGCAACCGCTCCTGCGCCACCTGTGAGGGCACGCGCCTGCGTCGCGAAGCGCGCCATGTGTTTGTGGAAAATACGGCGCTGCCGACCATCTCAGACATGAGCATCGGCCACGCGATGGACTTCTTCAACAACCTGAAGCTCTCCGGCCAGCGTGCGAAAATTGCCGAAAAAGTGCTGAAGGAGATTGGCGATCGCCTGAAGTTCCTGGTGAACGTCGGCCTGAACTACCTGACGCTTTCCCGCTCGGCGGAAACGCTCTCCGGCGGTGAAGCCCAGCGTATCCGCCTGGCGAGCCAGATTGGCGCGGGTCTTGTAGGCGTGATGTACGTGCTGGACGAGCCCTCCATCGGCCTTCACCAGCGCGACAACGAGCGTCTGCTCGGCACGCTGGTCCACCTGCGCAACCTCGGCAACACGGTGATCGTGGTCGAGCACGATGAAGATGCGATCCGCGCGGCTGACCACGTCATCGACATTGGTCCGGGCGCAGGCGTGCACGGTGGTCAGGTCGTTGCGGAAGGGACGCTGAAGGACATTATGGCGGTGCCCGAGTCGCTGACCGGCCAGTACATGAGCGGCAAGCGCAAGATTGAAGTCCCGAAACAGCGCGTGGCGGCCGACCCGGAAAAAGTGCTGAAGCTGACCGGCGCGCGCGGCAACAACCTGAAAGACGTCACCCTGACGCTGCCGGTTGGCCTGTTTACCTGTATCACCGGCGTGTCCGGTTCCGGTAAATCGACGCTGATCAACGATACCCTGTTCCCGATTGCGCAGACGGCGCTGAACGGCGCGACGCTGGCCGAGCCTGCGCCGTACCGCGACATCCAGGGGCTGGAGCATTTCGATAAGGTTATCGACATTGACCAGAGCCCGATTGGCCGAACCCCGCGCTCTAACCCGGCGACCTATACCGGCGTCTTCACGCCCGTACGCGAACTGTTTGCCGGCGTGCCGGAAGCGCGTTCGCGCGGGTATACGCCAGGACGCTTCAGCTTTAACGTGCGCGGAGGTCGCTGCGAAGCGTGCCAGGGCGACGGCGTGATCAAGGTTGAGATGCACTTCCTGCCGGATATCTACGTCCCGTGCGACCAGTGCAAAGGCAAACGCTATAACCGCGAAACGCTGGAGATTAAGTACAAGGGCAAGACCATCCACGAAGTGCTGGACATGACCATCGAAGAGGCGCGGGAATTCTTTGATGCCGTTCCCGCGCTGGCGCGTAAGCTGCAGACGCTGATGGACGTCGGCCTGACCTACATTCGTCTGGGGCAGTCGGCAACCACGCTGTCCGGCGGTGAAGCCCAGCGCGTGAAGCTGGCGCGCGAGCTGTCAAAACGCGGCACCGGCCAGACGCTCTACATTCTGGACGAGCCGACCACCGGCCTGCACTTTGCCGATATCCAGCAGCTGCTCGACGTGCTGCATCAGCTGCGCGATCAGGGCAACACCATCGTGGTCATCGAACATAACCTGGACGTGATTAAAACCGCGGACTGGATTGTCGATCTCGGCCCGGAAGGCGGCAGCGGCGGCGGTGAAATTCTCGTTTCCGGTACGCCAGAGACCGTTGCAGAGTGCGAAGCCTCGCACACCGCGCGCTTCCTCAAACCGTTGCTGTAATTGTCACACGGAGAGCTGCTGTCGGGTGGATTCCGGCAGCAGCTCAACCGCCTGCTGATAGGACGCATCCACCAGGTAGTAAATTTGCGAGCCTGGAATTGAACCATCCAGATAGACGGTGCTCCAGTGCGCCTTATTGAGGTGCTTGCTCGGCCTCACGTCGTCATGCTGCTGACGGAGTAAATCCGCCAGTTCCGGGCTGGTTTTCAGCGATGCCGCCGGACGGCCGTCCACCTCTTTCACCATTGCAAACAGCACATCACCCACCTTAACCTGCGTGGCCTTCCAGTCGCTGTGAACGCTCTGCTCCGCGCCGGGCTTGCCCATGCAGTACTGAAGTATCTCCGAAATTGTCATCTTTATTCCCCTTGTAGCGTGGCGATAATTTTACGCGAACCACCGTGAATGCGATGCTCTCCCAGCCAGATCCCCTGCCACGTACCCAACACCAGCCGCCCGTTGTGAACCGGCAGCATCAGCGATACGCCGAGCAAAGAGGATTTAATATGCGAAGGCATATCGTCCGCCCCCTCATAATCATGCTCGTAAGGCGCATTGTCCGGGACGCTCTTCAGAAAATGGTTTTCCATATCAGACCGGACGGTGGGATCGCAATTTTCATTCAGCGTAAGAGAGGCTGACGTGTGCTGAAGCAGCAGATGCAGCAAACCCGTTTTGACCCGCGACAGATCGCGAAGTTGCCCGATGACTTCCTCCGTCACCAGGTGAAATCCGCGTGGTTTAGCGCTTAAGGTCAGAGTCTGTTGGTACCACATGTGCTGCTCCATGATGAAAGACGAATCTTTCTAAGTGTGCAGCAAGAAGACGAAAGGTAAAACCCGCGGCAGCGAGAATTGATCAAAAAATCGTCAAACACGCTGCCAGGGGCTCAATACTCCGAATTGACGATCACCTCTTCGCCAAACTTTCCGGCCATCGGCAGCGGTCGATAGGTTGAGTTAGAGGCGCGTAACACCCTGATACCTCTGGCTCCCACGTCCTGCGCGGCGGTAATGTCATTATCCGAATCGCCATAGAATATTTTGATGTTCTTCTGTTCCAGCCACTGGGTTTTGGTGTTTTGACCCTCTTTGTCGCCGGCAAAAATAACCGGGTTCATGCTGGCTGCCGGGATCTGGAAATCATCCTGCAGCGTTTTAGAGACGGTTTCCGTTTTGGTCTGGCTGCGGCCGGTCACAAAATAAATGCTGTCGCCGCGCTTCACGTGCATGGCAATCAGCGCACGGGCAACCTCTTTCGGGATGCTGTACTCGTCCCAGCCGTTATTCATTTTTTCCCAGAACTCCGGGTTCTTCAGATACGCTTCGCTGTCCGGTGAATACGTTTTCTTACCGCGCCAGAAGCCGGGGCTGGAGAACAGCACGGTATCGTCAATGTCAAAGCCCACGGCCATTGGCGCACGGCCCACCAGGCTGTTTTCGATTTGGGCCACGGAGACCCAGTGAATAGGCGCCTGCTCGGCAAGCATGGCGGCGGTGGTGCCGGTGTAAAGCGGCGTCGGTGCAGAAGCGCGCGCGACGACGGCGCTATTAAGTGAGAACAATAAGCAGGCGGCGCTGAGCGCCAGTGTGATCTTGCGCATATTTTCCCCTGAATATTCAGCTTGTTATCGTTTTATTTTGAGCGAATGGTCAAAAAACTATCCGACCATAACCCCAGCGGGAGGTGAAGGGAAGGAGTTTTTGCTTATGGAGCGGAATAAAAAAGAAGGCGATCACAAAGCGCAGAAGAAACGCGCAGACCCGGTAAGCGAAGCGCCACCGGGCGAATGACCGGCACCGGCGCGAACAAAAAAGCCGGGTGGCGGCTGCGCCTTACCCGGCCTACATATAGCATACAAGTAAGTGAATACTTACATCACTGCGGCAAACGCCTGCGCTACGCGGTGGACGTTGCTGGCATTCAGACCCGCCACGCACATACGGCCGCTGGCGATCAGGTAGACGCCGAACTCTTCGCGCAGGCGATCGACCTGCGCCGCGCTCAGTCCGGTATAGCTGAACATCCCGCGCTGCTTGAGCAGATAGTCGAAGTTATGCCCCGGCACGGCCTCTTTCAGAACGTTAACCAGCTCCTGACGCATCGACAGAATGCGCTTACGCATGGATTCCACTTCGGCGAGCCAGTTGGCTTTCAGCTTTTCGTCACCGAGAACCGTCGCCACCACCTGCGCACCAAAGTTTGGCGGGCTGGAGTAGATGCGGCGTACCGTCGCCTTCAGTTGACCCAGCACGCGACCCGCCGCTTCTGCGTCTTCACACACCACGGACAGACCGCCAACGCGCTCGCCGTAGAGGGAGAAAATTTTAGAGAAGGAGTTACTCACCAGAGCAGGCAGCCCGGCGCTGGCCACGGCGCGGATGGCGTAAGCATCGTCTTCCATACCCGCGCCAAAGCCCTGATAGGCAATGTCGAGGAACGGGATCAGGTTGCGGGCCTTAAGCACCTCTATCACCGCATCCCACTGATCGTGGGTGAGATCCGCACCGGTCGGGTTATGGCAGCATGGATGCAGCAGCACAATGCTGCGCGCCGGCAGGGTGTTCAGTTTTTCCAGCAGCGCCTCAACGCGCACGCCGTTAGTTTCGCTGTCGAACCACGGATAGGTCGCCACCTCAAAGCCTGCGCCCTCGAAGATCGCAACGTGGTTTTCCCACGTCGGGTCACTGACCCACACGCCTGAATCCGGGAAGTATTTTTTCAGGAAGTCCGCCCCCACCTTCAGCGCGCCCGAGCCGCCCAGCGTCTGGATAGTCGCCACGCGTTTTTGCGCGAGCACCGCGTGATCGGCCCCGAACAGCAGCGGCGCAATGGTGTTGCGATAGGCGTTCAGCCCTTCCATCGGCAGATAAAGAGAAGCACCGTGTGGAGCCGCGTTCAGACGCGCTTCGGCTTCAGCAACGGCGTTTAATTGAGGAATAATACCGTCCTCGTTGTAATACAGACCGATGCTGAGGTTCACTTTGTCGCTGCGAGGATCTTCTTTGAAACGCTCCATTAAGGAGAGGATAGGGTCGCCGGCATAGGCGTCAACTTTCTGAAACACGCGATGGTTCTCCGGAATTCGATGAGGCAGGGATTTCAACAATAAACCGGAATATCACGCAACACCACCCCTTAAGATTATCCTGCGATCGGCATAGGTTGTTTGCGTCCTCTGGCCCTGACATTTACCCAATATTTTCCCCTTCCCGCTTTCCATAAAGTGACTTCTGCGCAACCGCGCATTCACTGATTCAAGGAGTTCACATCATGGATTCACAATTTATTGGTTCAGTCATTAACGCCCTGCCGCTGGAGCATATGATCGGCGGTCCTCTGCAGGCGATGATCAAAGCACAGGTTCAGGCGAGCAAGTCTTATACCGACTTTCTGCTCTCAGTTTGTATTAAAGACGGCAAAGCCGTCGCGATCGAATTCGACTACGACGAAACCGTGGTAGACGAGCAAGGTGTAAACAAAGGCAGCGTGACCCGCAAGATGAGCATTCCGCTGCTGGCGGCGATCACACACCCTATCATCTGTATCGAAGACGGCACCATCGACTTTGAGCTGGAAGTGAGCCAAAGCGAAGCCAGTTCCAGCAGTACTGAAGCGGAGGCCTCCGTAGAAGCGTCCATCGGCTGGGGCGTATTCAAAGCAAAAATGACCGGCAAAGTCTCCCATAAATCGGAGCAGACCCGCTCGACCGATACACGCGCTAAATACTCCATCCATACCCAGATTAAACGCCAGGAGCCACCAGAAGCTCTGCAGCGCGTAATTGAGTACCTAACCAACGCCAAAACCAAGCCTGTCGCTGCGCAATAATCTTCCACGCCGCGACATACGGGCGATTCCGTAACGCAGGGGCTATCCGGGTAGCCCTTTTTCCAGGAGCGAAATATGTCTTTTAAAAAATGGCTGCGCGGCGGCAGGGATGAAGAGCCGGAAAACAAAACGGGCAAAGAGGATGAAGGTACGCCGCCGGCACAAGAAAATACACATCCTAAGCCGCCAGCCGATATTCCCGGCGTGCCAATCTCGCTTGAAGATATCACGCGCGGAATGCAGTACGCGGCCACGGCGGCCAATGAGCTGATTGCTCAGCAGTATATGAAGGCGCTGGATCCCTTTTTCGAACCCGCTGAAGACGGTTCGTTGATTCCACGCACGGTACAGCTGACGCTGGATGAACAACACTACTTTGACCTGCCCTTAGTCGCGCTTTCAACGCCGCGCGGGCTGATGCTGGAAAAAATGAAGGTCAACCTGACGATCCGCACGGAAGGCATGCAGGCACCTTCTCGTCAGTCCGGTGAAAACGAATTTGGCCGCTTTCACGTTAGCCTTTCGCCTTCAAGCGATAACAAAGGCGGGCGTGACAGTCGCCACGTCGATGTGGAGATGCAATTTACCGCGCTTGAGCCACCGGAAAGCGTTATGCGCTTGATTGACGAATACACCAACAAGGTGATTCCCCGTCCGAAAGCAGAGGAGACTTCGTAATGCAAAAACAACCAGAACGTACAGGTGACAAGGGTATTCAGCTGATTTGCCAGTTTGAAGGATTGAAGCTGGAGCGTTATCGCGATGCCGTAGGTTTATGGACGATCGGCTACGGCCATTTGATCCTCAAAGAGGAGATGGAAAAGCTGACCAAAATCACCACTGGCGAAGCCAAAGATCTGCTGCGCAGAGATCTGAAACGCACCGAGGACGGGGTAAAAAAACTGCTGAACCAACCAGCAACGCAGGCTCAATTCGACGCACTGGTTTCATTCGCCTTCAACCTTGGCGTGGGCAATTTAAAGAAATCCACGCTACTCAAAAAATTCAACGTGGGCGATGTTCAGGCCGCAGCGCTGCAGTTCAAAAGCTGGAATAAGGCAGGCGGGAAGGTCTTGTCCGGCCTGACGCGTCGCCGCGAGGCGGAAATGAAGTTATTTCTTGGTTAAATCTGGAGGTCAATATGACGTTATCTGTGGCTTTAAAAAAAGTGGTTTTCTTTGCATCCCTGATGGTCGTTATGCAGGTCAATGCAGCGTTACCCACCTGCGAGAATGAGATTAAGGACGTTAATACCTTCCTTTCTTTACAGGGCACCGCCCGAATAAATGATGTGGATGACCTGGCAAAAACATTGCGCAGTCTCACACAAACGGGGCGGCTGCCGTCCCGCTACATCACCAGCGATGAAGCGAAACGTCTGGGCTGGTCGGGTAATGAAACAGAAACACTTTGGGGGCTTAAACCCACCAATAACAAATGGATTGGTGGGGATAATTATACCAACCCGAAACTCCCTTTATCGCAATCCTGGTTTAGCGCCGATATAGATGTCTCTAAAGGATACCGGGGGTCCAAGCGACTGATCTATACACTTTCCGGGCCTCAGCGTTATCTCACCACCGATAAATACCAACATTTAGTGGAAGTAAATTCCTGTAATTAATCCATACGTTAATATCGGAGAAGCATGATGGAACTGAAAACAGAGTGTCTTCCAGCAGGCGTCCTTGGCTACAAGGCCTGTATATTTAGAGCAAAGGACTGGGATTCGACGAAATATCGTAACGAAACAAAAAATGATGCGGAATGGTCTGGATTTTATGTTGGCAGTACAGAAACCCTGACACTTGGCTATATGCCAGACTGCGCCGACAAGGCAGGGAATGGAATGGCCTACCTTAATATCGTGAACATTAGTGAACCTGCACGTATTATTGTATGCCACGATGAGAGACTTAAATCCCCTGCGCAGGACAAAACGGCATTACTAAAAGAAATTAAAGAAGCATTGCGCAGAATAGAAATCCCTGTAGCGGATAGCGATTTGTTAATACCCACACTGGCCCGCTATCGTTTCTACTTTAAATGCTTCAATAACGAGGAGAGTAACGATATGGAAATCATTATACCAAACGGTCTGGTTGGTAACGTAACGCTACAAAGCTATAAACAGCAAAAATTTATAAATGGCGTCGGTCAAACATTGATCAATTATGTCAAATAGTCGTAATAATGGGGTTTTTATTCACAACAAGACCCTTCTGCGAGGGTCTTGTTATCAATGAGGAGATTGACATGAATACCTCCGTTCCTCCAGCTTTAATTAGTGCTTCACTCCTGGCTCTTGCAGGATTATTCGGTGGTGTCAGTATATCTTTTTTTTGGCAACCACAGCGCTTGCATCAGCACAGCAAGTTCATTGCAGGCATTATCTTTGGAGGAATCAGTATGGGTGCCGCCGTAGCGTTAGGCGGCCTTACTGCAAGATGGTTGAAGATTGATTTAAACCAGTCGGATATCACCCTGGGATTAGGTTATATCCTGGGAGCAATGAGCAATGGTCTTATTGTTTGGCTGGCTAACTTTTTCCGCCGCCACGAGCAGCAGGATATTTTTGATGTTGCCTCAGTTATCAAAAAAAGAGTACGTAATGAAGCACTTCCCGATGCAACCCTGATTAATAATGATAAAGAGGATTAGAATGAGTAGCGTAACGGACTGGTGGATGTTGTTTATCACAATCATGCTGGACCTTGTCATATCTTTTATTATCCTCTTTTGTGCTTACAGTAGTAGAATAAAAAAACAACCTATTCCTTATAAAATAGGCTTTGCTGCGATAGCTTTTGGACTATTTGCACAAAGTGGATTGAACATTGAAAGCTTACTGACAGGCCATGATAACTTGAGCGCTAGCATCCCTTTCTGGTTTCTTCAGGATGCTGGAACATTAATAATCATTATTCGTTTCTTTTTATCAAAATAGATCCAACATAACAAAATGCGTGACAAACGCCATCGCCGTCACGCATTTTTAAATGAAATCATTTCAGGATACAACAGAATAGAAAAGACAACTCATTTATCAATGTATTTAAAATACAACCTTGCTGCCTGCGTACGGTTATTCACCTGCAAACGATGAAATATTGATTCCAGGTGAACCTTAACGGTACCTGCGCTAATGTTCAGCTCTCTTCCGATTTGCTTGTTTGTCCCGCCCCTTGCCAACAAGCTCAGTACTTCTTTTTGCCGCTGGCTAAGCATGAGAACGGGTGAATTAACTGTCGTCGCGGTACTACTCATAATAACCTGCTCTGGAATACAGATAACGCCCGATAATACTACATTGATAACTTGCACTATTTTTTCTGCAGAGAGTGATTTTGTGAATACACCTCTAATATTATGATGCTGATAAAGGTTAAAATTGCGCTCACACGCTTTACGGAACATGATCACTACCGGCACAGTCGGCCATTCAAGCTCAATCTCTTCAATAAATTTTGAATAGTCCATATCGCCATCAAGCAACACAATCGAAACTGGCGCTGACTTGAGCATTTCTTTTGCATCTTCGTAGCTGTTAGTAGCAGAAAAAGTACATTCTGGCATGACTCTCTTCAGTTCATTTTTCATACCATGAATGTAGATCGGTAGTTCATCGATCATTAATATATTCATTTCAACTTAACCTCATCCAAGAACCATTCTTTTAGATTATGATTATTAACATCCAGATATTCCGAAAATGAGTATGAGCGCTAATTGAAATCTTATAAAACTTCATTTGCCATAGGTCAAATATCATATGCAGCATGACTAACATCATGATGAAGCAGGGATGAAATCCACAAATAATGTTTTGCATCATTTTCTACGAAAAATAGCATTTCCCACAGGGCATATATTCATCCATATCGCTACTACCTATTATTTCTGTGCTGTAAACACAATTAACTGAGGAGAAAGATATGCCGTGGTCAAATCAATATGGTTTCTATTATAAAAATATGGCTTTTCAGAATTCGTGCTTCCCGAATTGCCTGCAGATGGTTCTGGCTAATTTCGGCACCTATTCCCGCAACGATATTCTCGAAAACCAGTGGGATGCCCTTCAGGTTGCCCACCATCTTCCCGGTCTCGCGATGCAGGCGCCGAATGAAGATGATGTTAATCGCAACCTGGCACGTACCGATCTTAAGGGGGCTGGCTGCAGGATCATCACTCCGTCAATGCTGGGAGATGATGTAAATCGTGAGGCGCTAGCGCTGGAAGTCCAGCACTATCTGGCTGACTATAGCGCAATGATTATTGGCGTCGGGCATGCGACAGTGATTTACCGGACCAGTAATGGGTTTGTTCATGTGATCCCCTCCCCGGACATTAACCAGGTGCACATTGAGCACTATGCAAACCTGGACATTGATGTTGTTGAACATCAGGGGCAACACGCGGTACGGGTGATTAACAGAGCAAACGGGCAACCCATTATTGCAGGAACTTTTGTGATGCTGCTTCGTCCTTAAAGCGGTGGCGGTGGCTCCCCAGGAGCCACCGTTGTTTATGGATCAATCCAGGTACTTCATCGCCACCCTTGACGTCAGGCGCGTAATAAGTTCGTAAGCACTCACTTTCGTGATTTCAGCAATGCGCTCAACGGGCAGTCCTTCACCCCACAGCACCGCATCATCGCCCGCTTTATCCTGGGCTTCCGGCCCGAGATCAACACAAATCATGTCCATCGCCACGCGGCCGACGATCTTCACTTCGCGACCGTTGACCAGAACCGGCGTACCCGACGGTGCGGCACGCGGATAACCGTCTCCGTAACCCATCGCCACCACGCCGAGACGCGTGTCGCGCTCGCTGGTCCAGGTGCCGCCATAGCCCACCGGCTCTCCCGCTTTGTGCTCACGCACGGCAATCAGCTTTGAAACGAGCGACATGACGGGCTTAAAGCCAAAGTCCGGCCCCCAGGGCTTGTTCTCCAGCGGCGACACGCCGTAAAGAATAATGCCCGGCCGCGCCCAGTCGAAGTGCGACTGCGGCCACAGCAGGATCCCACCGGAAGCCGCAATCGAGCGCATCCCCGGCTTGCCTTCGCAGAAGGTATTGAAGATATCCAGCTGCCGCTCGGTCGCCCCGCACTCGGGCTCATCGGCACGGGCGAAGTGGCTGACAATATTCACCGGCTGGCGCACGTTTTTGCACCGGCACAGGCGCTGATAAAACGCTTCCGCGCTTTCCGGACGTACGCCCAAACGGTGCATGCCCGTGTCGAGCTTCATCCAGACGGTCACCGGCTCGCTCAGTTCGGCGGTTTCGAGTGCGGTTAGCTGTTCTTCGTTATGTACCGCCGTGTGCAAATGCTGGTCAGCGATGGTCGGCAGATCGCTGGCTTCGAAAAAGCCTTCGAGGAGCAGTATGGGTTGGGTAATCCCTCCCGCGCGCAGGCGGAGGGCTTCTTCGAGACGGGCAACGCCAAAGGCGTCGGCATCGGGGAGCGTTCGCGCGGTCTCTAGAAGACCGTGTCCGTAAGCGTTCGCTTTCACGACTGCAACGAGCTTGCTGGCGGGCGCCAGTTCACGCAGACGTTGCAGGTTGTGTCGCAGAGCGCGGCGGTTAATCACAACAGTTGCCGCTTGCATTTGAATTCCTTAGAAATTACTCATCATCATATTGAGGACCGGCATAGTTGTCGAAACGCGACCACTGTCCGTTAAAGGTCAGACGCACCGTCCCGATCGGGCCGTTACGTTGTTTACCAATAATAATTTCGGCGATCCCTTTCAGATCGCTGTTCTCGTGATAAACCTCATCACGGTAGATAAACATGATTAAGTCGGCATCCTGCTCGATGGAGCCGGATTCACGCAGGTCGGAGTTGACCGGGCGCTTGTCGGCACGTTGTTCCAGAGAGCGGTTGAGCTGCGATAGCGCGACGACCGGCACGTGCAGCTCTTTGGCTAACGCCTTGAGCGAGCGGGAAATTTCTGCAATTTCCAGCGTACGGTTGTCGGAGAGCGACGGTACGCGCATCAGCTGAAGGTAGTCGATCATGATAAGGCCAATGCCGCCGTGTTCACGGGCGATGCGGCGCGCGCGGGAACGGACTTCCGTCGGCGTCAGGCCGGAAGAGTCATCAATGTAGATATTACGTTTTTCCAGCAGAATCCCCATGGTGCCGGAGATGCGCGCCCAGTCCTCATCGTCGAGCTGGCCGGTACGGATGCGGGTCTGGTCGACGCGCGACAGCGACGCCAGGGAACGCATCATGATCTGCTCGGAGGGCATCTCAAGACTGAAGATGAGTACCGGCTTATCCTGCAGCATCGCCGCATTTTCGACGAGGTTCATCGCAAATGTCGTTTTACCCATCGACGGACGCGCGGCGACGATAATCAAATCCGACGGCTGCAGGCCGGCGGTTTTCTTGTTGAGATCGTCATAGCCGGTGTTCACGCCGGTGACGCCGTCGTGCGGCTGCTGGAACAGCTGTTCGATACGGGCAACGGTGGCGTCGAGGACATCGGCGATATTTTTTGGGCCTTCGTCCTTGTTGGCGCGGCTTTCGGCGATTTTGAAGACGCGGGACTCGGCAAGGTCGAGCAGGTCTTCGCTGGTGCGACCCTGCGGATCAAAACCGGCTTCGGCGATCTCGTTCGCCACCGAGATCATCTCGCGGACAACGGCACGTTCGCGCACGATATCGGCGTAAGCGCTGATGTTCGCCGCACTTGGCGTGTTTTTTGACAGTTCTGCCAGATAGGCAAACCCACCGCAGCTGTCGAGTTGCCCCAGACGCTCCAGCGACTCCGCCAGCGTGATGAGATCGATCGGGCTGCCCGACTCCTGCAGACGCGCCATTTCGGTGAAGATGTGGCGGTGCGGGCGGGTGTAGAAATCTTCCGCCACGACGCGCTCGGCGACGTCGTCCCAGCGCTCGTTATCCAGCATTAAACCGCCCAACACCGACTGTTCCGCTTCAATCGAGTGCGGCGGGACTTTTAACCCTGCGACCTGGAAATCACGCTCGCGAGGTTCAGTCTGTTTGTTGAAGGGTTTGTTTCCTGCCATAGTGAATGGAGTTACCGAGATAAAGAGTGGGTCGAAAGATTACCATATTTTTCTGACGGAGGGAGCATGGCAACGCGCATTGAGTTCCAGAAACACGGCGGTCCGGACGTACTGAAAGCGGTGGAGTTTACCCCCGCAGCGCCTGGCGAGAACGAAATCCAGGTTGAAAACAAAGCCATCGGCATCAACTACATCGACACGTACATTCGCGGCGGCCTCTACCCGCCTCCGTCATTGCCGAGCGGCCTGGGCACCGAAGCGGCCGGCATCGTCATCAAAGTGGGCAGCGCGGTGAAGCATATTAAAGAGGGCGACCGCGTGGTGTATGCGCAATCTGCGCTGGGCGCTTACAGCTCCATCCACAACGTACCGGCGGATAAAGCCGCCCTGCTGCCCAACGCTATCTCCTTTGAACAGGCGGCGGCGTCGTTTCTGAAGGGTCTGACGGTTTACTACCTGCTGCGCAAAACCTATGAAATTAAACCCGACGAGCAGTTCCTGTTTCATGCCGCGGCGGGCGGGGTTGGGCTCATCGCCTGTCAGTGGGCAAAAGCGCTGGGCGCGAAGCTGATCGGCACCGTGGGCAATGCCCAAAAAGCGCAGCGCGCGCTGCAGGCGGGTGCCTGGCAGGTGATTAACTATCGCGAAGAGAGCATCGTTGAGCGGCTGAAGGAGATCACCAGCGGCAAAAAAGTGCGCGTGGTGTATGACTCGGTGGGCAAAGATACCTGGGAAGCGTCGCTGGACTGCCTGCAGCGTCGTGGGCTGATGGTGAGCTTCGGGAACGCGTCTGGCGCGGTGACGGGCGTTAACCTGGGTATTCTGAACCAGAAAGGCTCGCTCTACGTGACGCGCCCTTCCCTGCAGGGTTACATCACCAGTCGGGAAGAACTCGAGGAAGCCAGCAACGAGCTGTTTTCGCTGATCGCCAGCGGCGTAATTAAGGTGGACGTAGCCGACGCGCAGAAATATGCGCTGACCGAGGCGCAGCGCGCGCATGAGGTGCTGGAGAGTCGGGCGACGCAGGGATCGAGCCTGTTGATTCCCTGAGCCCCAAAAAGAAATTGGGCTTCCCGTGGGAAGCCCTTTCTTTTTTTAGTTCGGCTGTATGTAGGGTACAGCACGATGAATTCTGTAGCGGCAGCCATAGTGACAGATTCGATAAGTAAATCCTATTCTGTTCTAAGCCATGCTGCCGGGAAAGTTACAAGTATGTGACGAACCCCTCAATACCTTAGTAACGGAAGCGGTTATTGCGCTGATAAGTCGGCAGTTTTGGCGATTTAATCGCCCGTATCGCCCATACCACCGCAATGGCCAGCAGCAGCCACGGCAGAAGCTTAATGGTCAGGGCAAACAGCCCGCCGATAAACATCACCACCGTCGCCACGACAAGCGCAGCCAGAATGCCGAGCAGCGAAACGCCTGTCGCTAGCAGCATGACAAAAAAGCCAATCACAAAAAGTAGTTCCAGCATGGTGCTCTCCCACGAGTTCCCGAGTAATACAGTTTGTATTACAAGAATCATGCCAAACTTAACTCATTGTTATAAAAGCAAAACGCCCCGCGATAACAGGCAGGGCGTGGTGAATTTGACGAACTTTTAGCGAAAGTTATCGCTTGTCTGCGACCAGTCGCAGAGCATGTTCCAGAACCTCAATATCGGCACCGGCTTTATGCGCATTTTCACTAAGATAACGACGCCACTGCCGCGCGCCCGGAATGCCCTGGAACAGGCCCAGCATATGGCGGGTAATGTGGCCGAGATACGTGCCGTTGCTCAGCTCGCGCTCAATATAAGGATACATGGCGCGCACGACGGCAACCGGATCGGTGTCTGCGCCTTCAACGCCAAAGATTTCGCGATCGACCGTCGCCAGAATGCCCGGGTTCTGATACGCCTCGCGTCCGACCATCACGCCATCCATATGTGCCAGATGCGCTTTGGCCTCTTCCAGCGACTTAATGCCGCCGTTGATCGACATCGTCAGGTGCGGGAAGTCACGCTTTAGCTGATACACGCGCGGATAGTCCAGCGGCGGGATCTCACGGTTCTCTTTCGGACTGAGGCCAGAGAGCCAGGCTTTACGAGCGTGGATGATAAACATCTCGCACTCGCCTTTGCCGGACACCGTGTTGATGAAATCGTACAGGAACTCGTAGCTGTCCTGGTCGTCAATTCCGATCCGGGTTTTGACAGTGACCGGAATGGAGACGACATCGCGCATCGCCTTGATACAGTCCGCCACCAGCTGGGCGTTGCCCATCAGGCACGCGCCGAACATGCCGTTTTGCACGCGGTCGGACGGGCAGCCAACGTTGAGGTTGATCTCGTCGTAGCCGCGCGCTTCCGCCAGCTTCGCACACTGCGCCAGCGCGGCCGGATCGCTGCCGCCCAGCTGCAATGCAACCGGATGCTCTTCTTCGCTATAGGCCAGATAGTCGCCCTTCCCGTGGATGATTGCGCCCGTGGTCACCATTTCGGTGTACAGCAGCGTATGGCGGGAGAGCTGGCGCAGGAAATAGCGGCAGTGTCTGTCCGTCCAGTCGAGCATCGGCGCAATGGAGAAACGGTGTGCAGGGAAAGCGGTCTGTGATTCTGACGACATGGCGAAGTTTTAAGCATCTGGTGGAAAAGGGGCGCTACTATAGCACACGCACAAAAAGGATACGATCTGGCTTGATATGATATCAAAAAGTGATATCATTTATTTCAACTTTGGCGGGGAAGAAAATTAAAATGGAATCTATGAACTATGAAAACATTGAACGCCCGCCACCAAAAAACATTGCAGTTGATTTTCTCTGCGCCTACACCCAGTTCTCTGGAATGGCGCAGAATTGAAGCGCTTTTTATCGCATTGGGGGCGAAAGCCTCGGAAGGTAACGGCTCAAGGGTAAGATTCGAAATCAATGGAGTTGTGGCTTCGTTTCATCGTCCCCATCCGGATAAAGAAGCGAAGGTTTATCAGGTTCGCGACGCAATGGCTTTTCTCATCGCAACAGGGGTCTCTCCATGATTAACACTATGACTTATAAAGGCTATGCCGCAAAAATAGATTACAGTGATGAAGATCTCTGCTTCGTAGGGCATGTTGCTGGCATAAGAGATGTTATCGGTTTTCATGCTGATAACGTTGCTGCCCTACGTAAAGCGTTTGAAGAAGCAGTTGATGATTATCTGGCTTATTGTGCTGAGCAGGGCCGAGAGCCCTTGCGACCAGCTAGCGGAAAAATCAGTTTGCGCATCTCGCCGGAAGTCCATTCAGCGATCAGCATTGCCGCTGAAGTTTCTGGTAAAAGCGTGAATCAATGGATCAACGATACGCTGGCTAAAGCAGCACACGGATAAGTGTAAAGGGCACCAGCAAGGGTGCCCTTTGTGTTTAGAACGTCATGCTCAGCTGAGCCCCTGCGCCCCAGGTTTCGTCTTCACCATACAGGCCCATCAGGTCAACATGCACGGTGCTAAACGGTGCGAAACCGACACCGCCGGTAAAGACGTTGCTGTCGTTACCCTTCACGTCCGCGCGATAACCCGCACGCACCGCCAGCCAGCTCAGCGGCGTTACCTCGGCACCGACGCCAACATACTGCGACGTATCTTCGCTCTTGAAGCCTTTGGTTTCCGTCAGATCGCCATCGGCGGTCAGCGTGACCAGATCGTTGTGCCAGGCGGCACCGGCGGTCACCAGGGGACGGATCTGATAGGTGTCTTTATAGCTCACCACTTCTCCCGTACGGCCGTTGCGGATACGGATATCTTTGGTGTCGATATCGCGCGACATCAGGTTTTGACCGCTCACGCCGACCGTCCAGTGTTCGCCGAAATCAGCCGCAATACCGGCATCGACGTTGAAGCCCGTATCGTCAGTGCGGTAGCGGCTGTCGTTCCACTTGTTACTGTCGTAATCGTAGATTGAGGTGGTGTAGTTATAGACCCAGGTTTTTTGCAGTTTTGGCGTAACCCCCACGGAAACCGGGACGCCGCCAAGATCGAACTGACGGGCAACGGCGATACCATAGTCGGACACTATCGCCGCCCGGCCGGACGCCGTCGAGTTGAGGTTTTTCGTGATCTGGTCCGTGCCGTTCAGCGCAGCATCCAGGGCAACACCGGCTGCCACGACATTGCTTCGTTGAATACCACGCAGATAATCAATATCTTGCTGATCGATAGACGAACTCACCCGGCCATGGGCGTACCCTTTCGCCATAAAGGCCACGGAAAGCACATCGTTAGGGATACTCACGGCGAGCCCCGCGCCTGCCGTTGCGCGAGCGGTTTTGCCGTTGAGATAGTCCAGCTCGTCGGCCAGATCTTTGGCCGCGCCCTGGAACTGATTAATGGAACCTATTGGATTGGTGATAATTTCTCTTGGCGTGAGATTCTTCACCACGTCCTTGTAATGATTGATTTTATCGTTGATGTTATCAATCTCGTCCTGAAGATTGTCTTTATCCGTCACCTGCACCCCAACGGATGGCAGAATGACCGTCACATCATCGTCCGGTTTTGCCTTTGCCAACAGCGCCGGGTTAATTAACGCCCCACTGCCATAGCTCCCAGAGGCAACGCCCGTGCCGCCCATGGCGTCACTCCGTGATTCTGTCCAGGTATTGGCTGCTCCCGCCTGATTTGCCATAAACAAAGAAACAGCAATGCTAACCACTGAAAATTTAAAATTTTTTTTCACAGTATGCCCGTTATAGTCTGTTATGAAATAACCCCTGTCTGTTATCACCCAAACAGGAACGAACTATTGCTGTGAATAAGGAGTAAAAGACCCGCTATTTCTGTCCCTAAGTAAAACTCCCTTACGGCCTGTTATATTTTGTGACGGCCCTCAATATTTATAGAAGAGGAAATTATTTTTTCCCAGGTTTTCCATCATGCGGTCCAAAAAACTGGGGTGGGTGGTCTACCCAGCGGTCCTCGCGGGTGGCGGCATACACCGGGTTAAGCGGATAGTAGATGCGATTGTGCTTCTTGTTGGCCTCGCCCACGACCAGCAACCGCACCTCGTCGTCCGTGTTATTGATAAAGGTGTGGCAGACACCCGTTCCGGCAGGAAACCCCACGCTGTCCCCCGGTTCCAGTTTCCATAAATAGCCATTAATCCACGCTTCCGGATAGCCTTCGAGCACGTAAACGAACTCTTCTTCATCGCTTTCCGCGTGCGGGTAGGACGTCCTGCGCCCGGGCGGTAGCCGCTCATGATGAATGCCGATGCGCCCGAGCCCAAGCCTGCGGGCCAGCGGTGCGCCAATAGAAAACCGCTCATCGCTATCTGGATAGGTCGAGTCATCCGCGCCTTCCACGTCGCGCCAGTGCCGAATACAGTCAGGTCTTTCCATTATGAATCTCCCGGTTTGCGATGGGTCAGGTATAGCACAGACTGGCGGATCTCGGTGTTTTTACCAGAACATGGTAAAGTGGGGGTTGTCCGTCCTATTACATCCGGAGTGCTGCATGGATAAGTCCACAAAAGAGCTGTTAGCGCAGGCCGAAAAGCTGTGCGCGCAACGCAATGTGCGCCTGACTCCGCAGCGCCTTGAAGTGTTACGCCTGATGAGTCTGCAACAGGGGGCAATCAGCGCCTACGATCTGCTGGACCTGCTTCGTGAAAGCGAACCCCAGGCGAAACCACCCACGGTGTATCGCGCGCTGGATTTCCTGCTGGAACAGGGTTTTGTCCATAAAGTCGAGTCGACGAATAGCTACGTGCTGTGTCATCTTTTCGATCAGCCTACCCACACATCCGCTATGTTTATCTGCGACCGCTGTGGCGTGGTGAAAGAAGAAGCTGCGGAAGGCGTGGAGGACATTATGCATACGCTGGCGGCAAGAATGGGTTTTGCCCTGCGGCATAATGTGATTGAAGCACACGGATTATGCTCCGCGTGTGTTGAGGTGGAAGCCTGTCGGCATCAGGATGCGTGTCAACACGACCACTCTATACTGGTGAAGAAAAAGCCGCGTTAACGACAAAAGAAAAGGCGGCTTAGAGCCGCCCTGTGGGTTATTTCGCGTTACCAGCGGTAGTCGTTACGGGTTTCCCAGTCTTTGACTTCGTTTTCCGCCTGATCTTTCGCATAGCCGTAACGTTCCTGAATTTTACCGACAAGCTGATCGCGTTTACCTTCAATGACGGTCATATCGTCATCGGTCAGCTTACCCCACTTTTCTTTCGCTTTACCTTTGAACTGCTTCCAGTTGCCGCCGATTTCGTCTTTATTCATCATCGTGTCCTCTTAGTTAAGCGTCGGGTCGTAACGTCCGTTACGTTCTTTTCTGCTGGACGTGATAATTATTGTAGTTAAGGATTCGGCGGTGGTTTTCATATTCGGAATCTTTAACCGTCACGATATATCGTGGCGGGAGGAGAACCAGGTATTGTTTTGCCAGTGGCGATGCCAGATAAAGGCCAGCGACAGGCCTCGCAGAGAGAGAAACACCGCCAGCGCCAGCCATAAACCGTGATTGCCCAGCCAGGGGAGCGTCAGCAGCGTCAGGCCAAACCCTGCCGCCGCGACGGCCATGCTGTTACGCATTTCCGCCCCGCGCGTCGCGCCAATGAACATGCCGTCCAGCAGATAACACCAGACGCCGACCACCGGTAAGATGACTTGCCAGATGAGATAGTGGCTCGCCAGTTCACGCAGCGCAGGGAGAGACGTAAGCAACGCGACAATCTGCTCGCCAAAGCAGGCGTAAGCCAGGCCAAACGCCAGCGCCACCAGACCGGACTGGCGGCAGGCTGCCCGCCAGACGTCCCGAAGCTGCCCGCTTTCACGAGCACCGTAGGCCTGCCCGGAATGGGCTTCTACCGCATAGGCAAAGCCGTCCAGCGCGTAGGCGGTAAAGGTCAGAAGCGTCATCAGTACCGCGTTAACCGCGACGATTTCGGGCCCCAGGCGAGCCCCAAAAACCGTCAGCGCGCCGAAACAGAGCTGAAGCAGCAACGAACGCAGCATGATGTCCCGGTTAAGCGCCAGCAGCTTACGAATATTACCGCGCCATGCGGTTTTAAGGAGCGCCAGGGAGATCCCGCGCATCGCCAGCACCCGCCAGACCATCCACAAACCAATAATAAAGGTTCCGTATTCAGCAATTGCCGTCGCCAGCGCCGCGCCCTGCACGTTCATATGCAGGCCCATGACCAGCCAGACATCCAGCACAATGTTGAGCAGATTGCCCACCACCAGCAAAATCACGGGGGCGCGGGCATACTGTACCCCCAGCAGCCACCCCAGCAGAACCAGGTTAGCCAGCGAGGCGGGCGCGCTGAGCCAGCGGATTTCAAGGAAACGTCGCGCCTGGGTCAGCACAGCCTCGCTGCCGCCTACAACATGGAGCGCAAGGTCGATCAGGGGCGCACGCAATAAAACGATTAACGTCCCCGCGCCAAGCGCAAGGATCAGCGGCTGGACCAGCGCGCGCGCCAGACGCAACGGGTCTTTCGCACCATACGCCTGCGCCGTGAGTCCGGTGGTGCTCATGCGCAAAAAGAGCAGCAGCATAAACAGGAAGCTGGTTGCCGTCGCGCCAATTGCCACGCCGCCAAGATACACCGGTGAATCCAGATGGCCGATAACGGCAGTGTCGACCAGCCCCAGCAAGGGCACGGTAATATTGGAGAAAATCATCGGCAGTGCAAGACGCCACAATGCCTTATCGGATGCCGTCAGCAGTGACATGAAAAATACCGGGAGTGGAGAGTGAAGCAGGCTACAGCGAAGCCATAGCCTGTCAGGAAGAGATTACAGCCATTCACCGTTGCGAATGACCCCAACCGCCAGTCCTTCGATAGAGAAGTTCTGTTCGCGGAGATCGACCACAATGGGCGAGAACTCGCTGTTTTCAGGCAGCAACTGAACGCTGTTGCCCTGTTTTTTCAAACGCTTAACGGTCACTTCGTCATCGATACGCGCCACAACCACCTGGCCGTTACGCACATCCTGTGTTTTATGTACTGCAAGCAGATCGCCATCAAGAATACCGATGTCTTTCATCGACATGCCGCTGACGCGCAGCAGGAAATCAGCGCTCGGTTTGAACATGCCAGGATCAACCTGATAGTGGCCTTCAATATGCTGCTGTGCCAGTAAAGGCTCACCGGCAGCAACACGCCCCACCAGCGGAATCCCGGTCTCTTCTTCCACCAGCAGGCGGATACCCCGTGACGCGCCCGAGACAATCTCAATTACGCCCTTACGTGCCAGCGCTTTCAGGTGTTCTTCGGCAGCATTTGGAGAACGGAAGCCCAGACGCTGCGCGATTTCCGCACGCGTGGGTGGCATACCCGTCTGGCCGATATGATCCCGAATGAGATCAAACACCTCTTGCTGCCTGGTCGTTAACGCTTTCATTCCGCCCCCTGGGTGTATATACAGTTATGCTGTGAGTATATACAGTCAAAGGTGATTTTGGAACCAAAAACTGCACAAAAAACCAGGGACTTAATTATTCCTCGAGGCTCATCGGAAATGTGACCAAAGCAACGTGACCCAGGTAATGACTGCAGTGATAATCGCCAGCAGCACAGCGGCAGAGCCCATATCTTTCGCGCGGCCGGAAAGCTCGTGGAAATCAGAGCCGATCCGGTCGACCACGGCCTCAATAGCGCTGTTGAGAATTTCCACTATCATCACCAGAAGTACAGAACCGATGAGAAGCACGCGGGTCACGGCATCTACATCAAGGAAACAGGCGACGATCACCGCGATGATAGCGGCGACGCCCTCCTGGCGAAAAGCGGCTTCGTTGATCCACGCGGCACGGAAACCTTTCCATGAATAGCCGGCGGCTTTGATGATACGCGTTAACCCAGTGGTATTATTGGCCATTAAAAGAACCTTTTAAGAAAAAAAGCGTCAGTAACAGGAATGGTAGCGCGTTTCGCTACAGCCTGAAGTATGACGGGTAACAACAGAAATTTTGCGCGCTTTCTGTTATCCTTGCGCCGCAATTGCATTATTAACCAGAGGCTTTACATCGTTTATGTCCGGCTGGCCACGAATTTACTACAAATTACTTAATTTACCATTAAGCATCCTGGTAAAAAGCAAGTCTATCCCAGCAGAACCCGCGCTGGAATTGGGACTCGATACGTCGCGTCCTATTATGTACGTTTTGCCTTATAACTCGAAGGCAGACTTACTGACGCTTCGCGCCCAGTGTCTGGCGCATGACTTACCTGACCCGCTTGAACCGCTGGAAGTCGACGGCACGCTGCTGCCGCGCTACGTGTTCATTCACGGTGGACCGCGCGTGTTTACCTATTACACGCCAAAAGAAGAGTCCATCAAGCTGTTCCACGACTATCTCGACCTGCACCGCAGCAACCCCGATCTGGACGTGCAGATGGTGCCGGTCTCGGTGATGTTTGGTCGCCGTCCGGGCCGTGAAAAAGGTGAAGAGAACCCGCCGCTGCGCATGCTTAACGGCATCCAGAAGTTCTTCGCGGTCTCCTGGCTGGGGCGCGACAGCTTTGTGCGCTTCTCCCCTTCGGTTTCGCTGCGTCGCATGGCGGACGAGCACGGCACCGACAAAATCATTGCGCAAAAACTGGCGCGCGTGGCGCGCATGCACTTCGCCCGTCAGCGCCTGGCTGCCGTAGGGCCACGCCTCCCGGCGCGTCAGGATCTGTTCAACAAGCTGTTGGCCTCCAAAGCGATTGCCCGCGCCGTTGAAGACGAAGCGCGCAGCAAGAAAATTTCGCATGAGAAAGCCCAACAGAACGCCATTGCGCTGATGGAAGAGATTGCCGCGAACTTCTCTTACGAGATGATTCGCCTGTCCGATCGTATTCTCGGCTTTACGTGGAACCGCCTCTATCAGGGCATCAACGTTCATAACGCCGAGCGCGTGCGTCAGCTGGCGCATGATGGCCATGAGATTGTCTATGTTCCCTGCCACCGCAGCCACATGGACTACCTGCTTCTCTCTTACGTGCTCTATCATCAGGGGCTGGTGCCGCCGCACATCGCAGCCGGAATCAACCTGAACTTCTGGCCAGCAGGCCCGATCTTCCGCCGCCTGGGCGCGTTCTTTATCCGTCGTACCTTCAAAGGCAACAAGCTCTACTCCACCGTGTTCCGCGAGTACCTGGGCGAGCTGTTCAGCCGCGGCTATTCCGTGGAGTACTTTGTGGAGGGCGGACGTTCGCGTACCGGACGTCTTCTCGATCCGAAGACCGGCACGCTGTCGATGACCATCCAGGCGATGCTGCGCGGCGGAACGCGTCCAATCACGCTGGTGCCTATTTACATCGGCTACGAGCACGTGATGGAAGTGGGCACGTACGCCAAAGAGCTGCGCGGGGCGACCAAAGAGAAAGAGAGCCTGCCGCAGATGCTGCGCGGCCTGAGCAAGCTGCGTAATCTGGGTCAGGGTTACGTAAACTTCGGCGAACCGATGCCGCTGATGACGTACCTGAACCATCACGTTCCGGAGTGGCGCGAGTCCATCGATCCTATCGAAGCGATTCGTCCAGCCTGGCTGACGCCAACGGTCAACGGCATCGCGTCCGAGCTGATGGTGCGCATTAACAACGCCGGTGCGGCTAACGCCATGAACCTGTGCTGTACGGCGCTGCTGGCTTCGCGTCAGCGCTCGCTGACCCGCGAACAGCTTACAGAGCAGCTGGACTGCTACCTGGACATGATGCGCAACGTGCCGTATTCCGTTGACTCAACCGTGCCTTCTGCTACCGCCAGCGAGCTTATCGATCACGCGTTGCAGATGAACAAGTTTGAGGTCGAAAAGGACACCATCGGCGACATCATCATTCTGCCGCGCGAGCAGGCAGTGCTGATGACCTACTACCGCAACAACATCACGCATATGCTGATGCTGCCGTCGCTCATGGCCGCCATTATTACCCAGCATCGTCATATCTCCCGTCAGGAGCTATTGCGCCATCTTGAGACCATCTATCCGATGCTGAAAGCGGAGCTGTTCCTGCGCTGGAGTAAGGATGAGCTGGCGACAGAACTGGATAAGATGACGGAAGAGATGCGTCGCCAGGGGCTGATTACCCTGAACAACGACGAGCTGCACATCAATCCGTCACGCTCCCGTACGCTGCAGCTACTGGCGGCCGGTGCGCGCGAAACGCTGCAGCGCTACGCCATCACGTTCTGGCTGCTGAGTGCGAACCCGTCTATCAACCGCGGTACGCTGGAGAAAGAGAGCCGGACGCTGGCCCAGCGCCTGTCGGTGCTGCACGGCATTAACGCTCCGGAATTCTTCGACAAAGCGGTCTTCAGCTCCCTGGTGCTGACGCTGCGCGATGAAGGCTTCATCAGCGATACGGGCGATGCCGAGCCGGAAGAGACGCTGAAGGTGTACCAGATGCTGGCAGAGCTGATTACCTCTGACGTGCGCTTAACGATTGAGAGCGCCACGCAGGGCGAATGATGTGAAAAGGCCGGGCGGTATTTCACCTGACCCGGCCTGGCATTCCGCATAATATAAAGGCCCGGTAAGCGCTAAACGCTACCGGGCCTTATTTTTGAGCCTTATTACATCACCGCATTTAGCTGAGCAGCGTAAAGGCAATCATCCCGACAATTGCACCCGTCGTGCCGAGGATGGTTTCCATCAGCGTCCAGGTCTTGAGGGTTTGCGCTTCGGTGGCACCGGTAAACTTACCGAACAGCCAGAAGCCCGCGTCGTTAACGTGAGAGACCACAATCGAACCGCCCGCGATACAGATAGAGAGCGCGGCCATCTGGGCGCCGGAGTAGTTGAGCTGTTCAATCACCGGCATCACCAGACCCACGGCGGTTAAACACGCCACGGTGGCGGACCCCTGGATGATACGCACCGCCGCAGCCAGTACGAAGCAGGTTACCGCAATCGGCAGGCCCATCCCGGTCAGCGCTTCGCCCAGTGCCGGACCCACGCCGGAATCCACCAGCACCTGCTTGAACACGCCGCCGGCACCGATCACCAGCAGGATAATCCCCGCAGGCTGCAGCGCCGCACCGCAGATCTCCATCACGCGATCTTTCGGCATCCCCTGACGCATTGCCAGGCCGTAAATCGCCACCAGGCACGCCACCAGGATCGCCGTAAACGGGTGACCGATGAACTCAAACCATTCGTACGCGGTAGAGCCTACCGGCACAAAGCGCGCGGCGATGGTTTTCAGGCCAACCAGCACCAGCGGGAGCAGGATCAGCGACAGGCTGAAGCCAAAGGACGGCATTTTGCCTTCGCCAAGGTGCGGCTCGGTGATGTCATCCGGAATGTGCAGCTCAACGTAACGGCTGATGAAGTTGCCCCACAGCGGGCCGGCAATAATCATCCCCGGGATTGCAGCGCACAGGCCAATCAGGATCATCCAGCCAAAGTCGGCGTGCATCTGGGACGCCAGCAGCATCGGCGCAGGCCCCGGCAGCAGAAACGCTGCGGCCGCCGCCACGCCCGCAAACAGCGGAATGACCAGCTTCACGAGGTTGGTGCCGGTATGGCGCGCCATGGAGAACGCGACGCTGATCAGCAGCACAACGGCCACTTCGAAGAACAGCGGCAGCGCGCAAATCAGGCCCGCCAGGCCAATCGCATAGTGCGCGCGGCTGTGGCCAAAGGATTTCAGCATCTTGACGGCAATCTGGTCGACCGCGCCCGTCTCGTGCAAAATCTTGCCAAACATCGCGCCCAGCGCGACCACAATCGCCAGGAAGCCCAGCGTGCCGCCCATCCCTTTTTCCATCGTCGCGGCGATCTTGTCGAGCGGCATACCGGAAAAGAGACCTGCACCAATAGAAACCACCATTAAAGCAACAAAGGCGTGCATACGCGCCTTCATCACTAAAAACAGCAGCAGCAATACTGAACCCACTGCTGTCAAAACTAGCGTTAATGTACTCAAAACTTACTGCCTTTTATTAATGACCTCGATGGTGCTGGCAACAACACCTTCCAGTGACTGATCGATATCAACCACTAAGACGTCTTTCTCGTCTTCACCCGGCTCCTGCAGCGCGTCGAACTGCGTGACCAGCATCTGGGTTTTGAAGAAGTGACCTTTACGCGCCTTCAGGCGGCTTTCAATCACCTCGAAGTCCCCTTTCAGGTAGATGAAAGAGAGGTTCGGGTTGCCGTCGCGCAGCAGGTCGCGGTAGGTTTTTTTCAGCGCGGAGCAGACGATCAGGGAAACTTTGTTGGTGCGCTGCATAGCAAACGCGGCGTCGTTCAGCGCCTGCAACCACGGTTTGCGGTCGTCGTCGTTCAGCGGCTCGCCGGAGGCCATTTTCATGATGTTGCTGCGCGGGTGGAGGAAGTCGCCATCAAGAAACGCAGCATGGAGTTGATGCGCCACTTCGCTGGCCACGGCTGATTTCCCGCTACCGGAAACGCCCATCAGGACGTAGACGTGGTGATCGTGGTTAGTCGTGCTCAAAGGGTGTCCCTCAGTCAATTGTTACGGGTAACAGTTATCGGTAACATTGTCCTGCCGGGGCAAAAGAGAAGCAATATCCAAACGTGCGCGAAGTGAATAAGTGTGAGCTACTTCAAATTTGTCAGTTCAAATAGATCCACCCGGTGACAAGGTGAAACCTAAATCTAACATTTTTGGCGTCACCGTCTCGCCACGAATGCGCGCCAGCAGGCGTTCTGCGCCAATGCGGCCCATACGTTCACGCGGGGTCAGGACGCTTGCCAGACGCGGCTCCATGACCTGACCAATGTCGTGGCCGTGGAAACCGGCGATCGCCATATCATCAGGGATCTTCAGCCCCAGACGCTGACACTCAAACGCCGCGCCGACCGCAAGGTCATCGTTGGTACAGAAAATACCGTCCAGTTGCGGATACTCGCGTCGCGCCTGACGCATCAGCTCAATACCCGACGTATAGGAAGAGGACTGCTCCACCATCACGCTGTACGGGGTTAAGTTCGCGTCGAGCATCGCCTGCTCGTATCCCTTCTGTTTGATGATAGTACGTTCATCAAGGCGCGCACCCAGGTAGGCGATATGACGATGCCCGCGGGCGATGATGGCCGCCGTCATCTGGCGCGCCGCCTCGAAGTTATCAAAGCCGACGGCGATGTCGAGGCACGGCGACTGGCTGTCCATCAGCTCCACTACCGGGATACCGGCCACTTCAATCATTTTGAGCGTGCGGGCGGTGTGGGTACGTTCGGTTAAAATCAGGCCGTCAATGTTCCAGGAAAGCATGGATTCAAGACGCTCTTCTTCGAGTTCCGGCTTGTACCCGTAGTGGGCGAGCATGGTCTGGTAGCCAAACGCATCGGTGACGCTTTCAATTCCGCGTAATACTTCGGCGAAAACCTGATTGGTCAAGGAAGGAAGCAGAACGCCCACCGCGCGGCTGGTCGCATTGGAGAGAATATCGGGTGCGCGGTTGGGAATATAACCCAGTTCATCAAGGGCTGCGGCAATCTTGCCACGCAACGCCACGGAAACCTGTTCCGGGTTACGTAAAAACCGGCTGACCGTCATTTTGGTCACACCGACGCGATCGGCGACATCCTGAAGTACGGGGCGTTTCTTTTTCATCGTCCTGAGAAATCTTGAAGAGAGAGATTTGCTCAGTTTATCACGGACAAAGCTCAACCTTCCCCGTTTAAAGGGAAGGTTGAGAAATTATTTAGACCGGCGGCAGATCAAACAGCAGAATTTCGCTTTCGCTGTCGGCATGCACGGAGATTGCCTGCTCATCCCAGATCGCCAGACCATCGGCGGTGGTTGCTTTGGTGCCGTTGATGGACACTTCGCCTTTCACCACCTGGATCCAGACGCGGCGGTTAGCGGCAATCTGGTGCACGGACTGTTCATCTTTCGCCAGCGCCCAGCGGTACAGTTCCATGTCCTGATGCACTTTCAGGGAACCTTCACGCGCATCCGGGGACAGCACCAGCTGTTTACCCTGTTTGGCGTCGAAGCGGCGCTGCTCGTAGCGCGGCGTGATGCCGGTCTCTTCTGGAATGATCCAGATTTGATACAGGTGCAGTTTTTCCGTTTTGCTCGGGTTGTACTCGGAGTGACGCACCCCGGTACCCGCGCTCATGATCTGGAACTCGCCCGCCGGCACCTGCTCTTTGTTGCCCATGCTGTCCTGGTGCTCCACCGCCCCTTCCAGCACATAGGTCAGAATTTCCATGTCTTTGTGCGGGTGGGTACCGAAGCCCTGGCCTGCATCAATCACGTCGTCGTTAATCACGCGCAGTGCGGAGAAGCCCATGAAGTTCGGGTCGTAGTAGTCGGCAAACGAGAATGAATGCCATGAGTCCAGCCAGCCATGATTCGCGTGACCACGTTCGTTTGCTTTGCGTAAGTAGATCATTGTTTTCACCCTCAGTTCGTTTCGATGGAGTAAGTGTGGACGCAAACGGCCTGGGATGATAGAGGGTGAAAATTGACTCCTCTGTTCAAAAATTGTGAACAAGTACAGAGGAGCCATTTTTGCTTATTTAGCGAGGGTTACCGTGGCAGGAGAAGCCTGTTCGAAGGCCCGCTCAAGGATTTCGAGGTTGGTCAGAACGTCAGATTCCTTGACGTAATTCGCCGTGCCGTTTGTGAGGGTCTCAAACAGCGCATCATAGACGCGGCCATAGTCGCCGGTTTCCGGTTTCAGCGTTTCTTTGACCGTTACGCCCTCATCGTTCACATACTCCAGCACGCCCACGGAATCGTCCGCGGCAAAGCCGGGTTCACCGGGCATGATATTGGCCTTCAGGCTGGTCTCCTGCTGGTCGATACCGTATTTGATAAACGAACCTTTAGTGCCGTGAACGATAAATTTCGGGTAGTCGATCTTCACCAGATGGCTGGTTTTGACGATGGCCTTCAGGTCGCCGTAGAACAGCTGCGCTTCAAAGGTGTCATCCGGGTTGGCTTTATTACGCAGGCTGCGGATGTCATACGCTACGTGGTCCGGTCGGCCAAAGAGGGAGATGATCTGGTCCATGGTGTGTACGCCCAGACCATAGAACGAGCCGTCCTGCGGCAGGCCGGGCTGGGTCTCCGCCACCGGGCGGTAGTAATCAAAGTGGCTTTCAATTTCCACGATGTCGCCGAGCCTGCCGCTTTCAATCGCTTTTTTCGCCGTCAGGAAGCAGCTGTCAAAGCGGCGGTTCTGATACGGCGTGACGGTCAGTCCTTTACTTTTCGCCAGCGCGAACAGCGCTTTTGCTTCGGCAATCGTCGGGGTGAAGGGCTTTTCTACCAGCACGTTTTTGCCCGCTTCCAGCGCACGCTTCGCGTAGTCGAAGTGGCTGTCGGCGTGGGTGCAGACGACAACCAGTTTGACCTGCGGGTCGTTAAGCACATCATCCAGATCGCTGGTGAAATGGATGTGGGAATACTGCGGAGATTGCTCTTCCGGCTTCGCGCGGCGGCGGTAGATATGGGCCACGTGCCAGCGGTCTTTACGGTTGAGAACATACGGCAGGTGGTAGCGGGTCGTGCTTTTACCAAATCCAACAAATGCGCAATGTAGCGTCATGGCTCAGTCCTTTTGGAAGGTTACTGAGTCTAACCATAACAAAAAAAAAGCCAGCTAAAAGCTGGCTAAAGTAATACTGGAAGCAATGTGAGCAATGTCGTGCTTTCAGGTTCCCGTAGCGGTCTTCCTGAATGCAGAGCAATAATAATTATTCTCATTCGCACCTGTCCAATACTTTTTGCAAAAATTAGCAGTTGACGCACATTTTAAAGTCATTGATGTTGGAAGGGACTTTTAACTGACTGAGGATAAAGGAATGAGTGAGATAGTGATACGCCATGCGGAACCGAAAGATTATGACGCCATTCGTCAGATCCACGCCCAACCGGAGGTGTACCACAACACACTACAGGTTCCTCATCCGTCTGAGCAAATGTGGCAAGAACGACTCACCGACCAGCCCGGCATTAAGCAACTGGTCGCCTGTATAGACGGTCATGTCGCCGGGCATCTGTGCATCGCCGTCGCGCAACGCCCACGCCGCAGCCATGTGGCTGATTTTGGGATTTGTGTCGGCGCGCAGTGGCAAAACCGGGGAGTTGCCAGCGCGCTGATGCGCACCATGATTGATATGTGCGACAACTGGCTGCGCGTTGAACGCATCGAGCTCACGGTTTTTGCGGATAATGCGGCCGCCGTTGCGCTGTATCAGCGTTTCGGTTTTGAAATCGAAGGCACCGGCAGGAAATTCGCCCTGCGCAACGGCGAGTATGTGGACGCGTATTATATGGCGCGGATGAAGTAGTGATTTGCCGGGTGGCGGCTTCGCCTTACCCGGCCTACGTTCGTGCAGTTGTAGGCCCGGTAAGCGCAGCGCCACCGGGCGATACATCAATACCCCGCCGTCAAATCATCCACCGAACGCGGATCCGATGCGCCAAACAGCGCCCCGTCCGGCCCAACCATAATGCTCTGGGTGCTGCCCATCGCCTCTTTCACCGCGACCTTCTGCCCGCGCTGCTCCAGCAGTTTAATGGTGTCCGGGCTAAAGCCCTTCTCGACGCGCAGTTCGTCCGGCAGCCACTGGTGATGGAAGCGCGGCGCATTGGTGGCTTCGGCGACATTCATCCCAAAATCGATACTGTTCACCACCATCTGCAATACCGTGGTGATAATCCGGCTGCCGCCCGGGCTGCCGGTTACCAGCCAGGTTTTGCCCTCTTTTACTACGATGGTAGGCGACATGGAGGACAGCGGTCGCTTCTTCGGCCCGACCGCATTCGCATCGCCGCCGACCAGCCCGTAGACGTTCGGCACGCCAGGCTTGGCGGAGAAGTCATCCATCTCGTTGTTCAGCAGGATGCCGCTGTTGCCCGCCACAATCCCGGTGCCGAAGGTGGTGTTAAGCGTATAGGTCACCGCCACCGCATTACCGTCTTTATCCACCACCGAGAAGTGGGTGGTCTGGTTGCTTTCATACGGCGCCAGCTTTCCGGGGCGGATCTCGCTCGACGGCTTCGCCTTGTTCATGTCGATTTCGTCGGCAATGGATTTGGCATACGCCTTATTGGTCAGCGCCTGCCAGGGCACCTTCACGAAGTCCGGATCGCCGAGGTATTCCGAGCGGTCGGCGTAGGCGCGTTTTTCCGCTTCCGCCATCACCTGCATGGCGTCCGCGCTGCCGAAGCCGAACTTATGCATATCGAAGTTTTCGAGAATATTCAGGATCTGCACGATGTGAATGCCCCCGGAGGACGGCGGCGGCATGGAGAAGACTTCGTAGCCGCGATAGGTGCCGCTAATCGGCTCGCGCTCCACCGCCTTGTACTCGGCCAGATCCGCTTTGGTGATCAAGCCACCGTTTTTCTTCATCTCTTCGGCAATCTGGTCGGCAATCGCCCCTTTATAGAAGGCGTCCGGACCGTGCTCCGCAATCAGCTCCAGGCTTTTGGCGAGGTTCTTCTGCACCAGCTTATCGCCCTTCTTCAGCGGCTCGCCGTCTTTCCAGAAGATGGCCTTGCTGTTTTCGTGGTTCGGAATCACTTCGCTGCCGTAGGTTTTGAGGTTGTCCGCCAGCGCGTCGTTGACCACAAAACCGTCTCGGGCCAATTTAATGGCTGGCTGCACCACTTTGTTCAGCGGCATCGTGCCGTATTTTTCCAGCGCCAGCGAGAAGCCCGCCACGGTGCCGGGCGTGCCGGAGGCGAGATGGGAGGTCAGGGATTTTTTGCTGTCAGGGTTGCCCTGATCGTCGAGGAACATATCGCGGGACGCCTGAGCAGGCGCCATTTCGCGGAAGTCGATGGCGGTGGTTTTGCCGTCTTTGGTGCGCAGCATCATAAAGCCGCCGCCGCCCAGGTTCCCCGCCTGCGGGTGCGTGACCGCCAGCGCATAGCCGACGGCGACCGCGGCATCCACCGCATTACCGCCCTGCCTGAGAATATCGACGCCCACTTGGGTTGCCAGCGCATCCACGGATGCCACCATGCCGTGGGTTGCCCGCACGGGATGAAAAACATCTTCCTCCACGCCGTAAGAGACCGGAGGTGCTGCGGGTGGGTTGGCCGCCACGCTAAATGTCCCGCCTGCCATCAGCGCGGCAATGGCTACCCAGCGCAAAAACGTTGGTTTCATCATTATTGTTCTCCAGGTGAAGGGATCCATATTCCCCGCTTAAGCCTGGTTCACAACTCCTAAAAAATCATCGTCATGGTGAAATCGGGGTAAACTTAAGAGAGACCTCAAAAGGAGGAGATGACAATGAAACGCTTACTGATTCTTACGGCGCTTATCCCGTTTGCCGCGCTCGCACAGCCACTCAACACCATGAACAATCCGAACCAGCAGGGGTATGTTATCCCGAGCCAGCAGCGCATGCAGACCGAGATGATGAGCCAGCAGCAGCAGCAAAAAGGGATGCTTAACCAGCAGTTGAGAACCCAGACCCAGATGCAGCAGCAGAGCCTGCAAAATCAGATGAACGCCAATACCCAGCGCGTGCAGCAGGGACAGGTGCGCGAGCAGCCGCTGCCCAATAAAAACGGCGGCATGTTAGGCGGGATGACCTCCTCAGGCAGCGGACAGCAGCATATGCTGCCGCCGCAGTCGAACGGCAGTATGCTTAATCCGCAGAACTAAAGTCCGGGCCGATCAGGTCAATCGCATCGGTACAGATGCTGTCCACGCCCCAGCGCAGCAGTTCGGCTGCACGCTGGGGTTTATTGACGGTATAGACCAGAATATGCAGCCCCGCGTCTTTGAGCATTCTCACCCGCGCCTCATCCAGCAGCTTATGGTTCAGATGGATCGAGACGCAGCCTAAACGGGTCGTCAGCTCGCGCCAGTCTTCACGCCATTCGTCCAGCAATAGCCCGCGCGGCAGTTCCGGCACCGCCGCCTGAGCCGCTTCCAGCGCGTCGATTTCAAATGATGACAGCAGCGGCGGCGTCATCCCTTCCCATAGCTCACGCGCGGCCAGGGCAATCACTTTGCCCGTCAGCGGCCCGGTGCCGGTGGTCGGTTTAATCTCAATGTTTGCCATCATGCCGTGCTGACGACAGCGGTCCGCCACTTCCGCCAGCAGCGGCAGCGGTTCACCTTTGAATTCGCCGCTGTACCAGCTTCCGGCGTCTACTTTCAGCAGATCGCGCCACGGCAATTCGCCCGCCACGCCCCAGCCGTTGCTGGTGCGTTCGAGGTTATCGTCATGCAGCAGGAAGATCTCGCCGTCCTTCGACAGCTTGGCGTCGAATTCGATCATCGTGTGGCCGTAGCGCGCGCCGACGTCAATCGCCGCCAGCGTGTTTTCCGGCGCCAGCTTACCGCCGCCGCGGTGGGCGACGACGTGGGGATAAGGCCAGTTGCTCATACTCGTTGTCCTGTTTCACCGTCAAAGAGGTGCAGATGATTTTCCGGCAGGTGCAGCCACAGCGTGCTGCCTGCTTTCGGGCGCTCCTGATGTGCCAGGCGCACCACCATTTTTTGCTCACCCCAGCGCCCGTGCGCCAGGTTATCTGCACCCAACATCTCCAGCGTGTCCATCACCAGCGGCACGCCACCGTCCGCCTGAGTGGTTAAACCGATATGTTCCGGGCGGATCCCGAGCGTCATCTTACGCCCGGCGTAGCCACGATAGTACCAGCTGATCGGCAATGCCATCCCGCTTTC
Organism: Enterobacter sp. 01-M-03-SI-ECC; assembly: GCF_047530215.1. Lineage (NCBI taxonomy): Bacteria > Pseudomonadati > Pseudomonadota > Gammaproteobacteria > Enterobacterales > Enterobacteriaceae > Enterobacter > Enterobacter sp. 01-M-03-SI-ECC. Next base: position 10,167 of record NZ_JBLKDA010000029.1, on the reverse strand, counting down.
CAGCTCAAAATGCGTGCCCGCGCTGCTGATACGCCCTTCCAGCAGGTTCATCGCCGGGCTGCCGATAAAGCTCGCCACAAAGCGGGTGGCCGGCTTCTCGTACACTTCCACCGGGGTGCCAATCTGCTCGGCGATGCCTTTGTTCATCACCATCACCCGCTGGGCGAGGGTCATCGCCTCTACCTGATCGTGGGTCACGTACAGGGACGTGGTTTTCAGACGACGATGCAGCTGCTGCAGCTCAAGACGCATCTGCACGCGCAGCTTGGCGTCGAGGTTAGAGAGCGGCTCGTCGAACAGGAATACCGCCGGGTCGCGCACGATGGCGCGCCCCATCGCCACGCGCTGGCGCTGGCCGCCGGAAAGCTCGCGCGGGCGGCGCTTGAGCAGGCCGTCCAGCTCCAGAATGCGGGCCGCTTCCTTCACCCGCTCCTCGATATGGCCTTTGCCCATGCCGCGGATTTTCAGCCCCCAGGCCATGTTCTCCTCCACGCTCATGTGCGGATAGAGGGCGTAGTTCTGGAACACCATCGCGATGCCGCGATCTTTGGGCTCCATCTCGGTAACGCGCTGGCGGTCAATCCTGATATCCCCGGAGGTCACGCGCTCCAGCCCCGCCACCATGCGCAGCAGGGTGGACTTGCCGCAGCCGGACGGGCCCACCATCACGATAAATTCCCCGTCCGCCACGTCGAGCGTCAGCGGCTGAATGACCTGGGTTTTGCCATCCCAGCTTTTGGTTACTGCCTGAAGTTTTAAACCTGCCATCTTATTTCTCGCTATCGACCAGGCCGCGGACAAACGCGCGCTGCATGGCTAAAACAATGACTACGGGTGGGATAAGGGTGAGCAGCATCGCCGCCATCACCTGGTTCCAGAGAGTGGTGCCTTCGCCGGTGGCGATCATGCCTTTGATGCCCGCCACGGCGGTGCCAAGGTTGACGTCCTGAATAATCAGCAGCGGCCACAGGTACTGGTTCCAGCCGTAGATAAAGGTGATCACAAACAGCGCCGCAAGGTTGGTTTTCGACAGCGGCAGCACGATGTCGCGGAAGAAGCGCATCGGCGACGCGCCGTCGATGCGCGCGGCTTCAATCAGCTCGTCCGGCAGGGTCATAAAGAACTGGCGGAACAGGAAGGTGGCGGTCGCCGAGGCCATCAGCGGCAGGGTTAAGCCCGCATAGCTGTCGAGCATCTTCAGGTTGGCAATCACCTCCACCGTCGGAAAGATTCGCACCTCCACCGGCAGCATCAGGGTGATAAAGATCATCCAGAAGAAGAGGTTGCGCAGCGGAAAGCGGAACCAGACGATGGCGAAGGCCGAGAGCATCGACACCGTGATTTTGCCGACGGTAATGCCGAACGCCATGATGAAGCTGTTGAGCATCATCAGCCAGAACGGCGCGCTGTTGGCACCTACGCCCTGGGTCCAGATGGTCTTCATGTTCTCGAAAAGATGCCCGCCGGGGATGAGCGTCATCGGCGTGTCGAACACCGCTTTGGTGTCGAGCGTGGCGGCGACGAACGCCACGTACAGCGGGAACAGAATGACGATAATCCCTAAAATCAGCATGGTATGGCTGAAAATCGTCAGCCCGCGACGGTTCTCAATCATTGGTAGCGCACCTTACTTTCAACATAGCGGAACTGCACCACCGTGAGGATGATGACGAGGAACATCAGCACGACGGACTGCGCGGCTGAGGCGGAGAGATCCAGCCCGGCGAAGCCTTCGCGGTAAATTTTATAGATAAGCGTCGTGGTCGCCTGCACCGGGCCACCTGCGGTCGCCGCGTCGATCACCGGGAAGGTGTCGAAGAAGGCGTACACGAGGTTAACCACCAGCAGGAAGAAGCTCACCGGGGCGATCAGCGGCAGCGACAGCCTGAAGAAGCGGCGAATCGGCCCCGCGCCGTCAATGGCGGCCGCTTCCACCAGCGAACGCGGGATGGACTGCAGCGCGGCAAAGAAGAACAGGAAGTTGTAGCTGATCTGCTTCCACACCGAGGCGAACACCACCAGGAACATCGCCTGGCCGCTGTTCTGGGCGTGGTTCCAGTCGTAGCCGAACTCGGCCAGGAAGTGGGTAATCAGCCCGCGACCGGGGTTAAACAGGAAAATCCACAGCACGGCGGCGACGGCGGGCGCCACGGCGTACGGCAGCAGCATCAGGGTCTGATACAGGCGGCTGCCGCGCACCACGTAGTCCACCAGCGCGGCGAAGAACAGCGAGGCGACCAGGCCGCTGACGGTGACCAGGGCGCTGAACTTCATCGTCGTCCAGAAGGAGTCAAGGTAGTAGCTGTCATGGAACAGCGCGGTGAAGTTGTCCAGGCCCACAAACTGGCTGGAAAGCCCGAACGGATCGACGCTTTGTACCGAGTACCACAGCGCTTCGCCCGCAGGCCAGATAAAGAAGATAACGGTGATGACCAGCTGAGGCGCGACCAGAAGATAGGGCAACCAGCGGGAACGGAACACCGGACGGGATGATGACATGGAGATTGGGTTCCTGAACAATGCCGGGTGGCGGCTACGCCTTACCCGGCCTACAAAACGTCCCCCTCACCCCGGCCCTCTCCCCAAAGGGGAGAGGGTTAGGGTGAGGGGCGGGTTTGAATTACGATTTGGTCGACTGCTCAAAGCGGCGCAGCAGCTGGTTCCCGCGCTCTACCGCGGAATCCAGCGCCTGCTGTGGCGTTTTCTTCCCGGTCCAGACGCTTTCCAGCTCTTCATCCACGATGGTGCGGATCTGCGGCATGTTGCCCAGGCGCAGGCCTTTAGTGAACGGCAACGGCGGCTTGTTCAGCATCTGACGCGTCGCGATATCCGCGCCCGGGTTTTTGCTGTAGAAGCCCTGCTCGCGGGTCAGGTCGTATGCGGCTTTGGTGATCGGCAGGTAGCCGGTCTTCTGGTGCCATTCAGCGGCAATCTCAGGCTTCGCAAGGAAGTCGAGGAACTCGGCCACGCCTTTGTAGGTGCCCTTGTCTTTGCCCTGCATCACCCACAGGCTCGCTCCGCCGATGATGGCGTTCTGCGGCGCGCCCTTCACGTCAGCGTCGTACGGCATCATGCCCACGCCGTAGTTGAATTTGGCGTAGTGACGGATGTCCGCCAGCGAACCGGAAGACGCGGTGGTAATGGCGCAGTCGCCGTTGTAGAACTTCTCGGTGGATTCGTCTTTACGGCCGAAGTAGCTGAAATCGCCCTTCTTGTTGAGTTCTTCCAGCAGCGCGATGTGCTTCACCTGCTCCGGCTTGTTGAACTCCAGTACCGCGTCGGTGCCGTCGAAGCCGTTGTTTTTGGTCGCCACCGGCAGGCCGTGCCAGGCGCTGAAGTTTTCAATCTGGATCCAGCCCTGCCAGCCGCTGGCGTAGCCGCACTTCATCCCCGCCGCTTTCAGCTTCGCGGTGTATTCCGCAAGGTCCTGCCAGGTTTTTGGCGGCTGCTCCGGGTCTAAACCCGCTTTTTTGAAGGCGTCTTTGTTGTAGTACAGCACCGGCGTGGAGCTGTTAAACGGCTGAGACAGCAGGTGCCCGGTTTTGGAATCGGTGTAGTAACCCGCTACGGTCGGCACAAACTGCGATTCATCGAAGTTGATACCGGCTTCTTTGAACACTTCATAGACCGGCTTGATGGCTTTGGAGGCCATCATGGTGGCGGTGCCCACTTCATAAACCTGTAACAGCGCTGGCGCGTTGCCGGTACGGAAAGCGGCAATCCCTGCGCTCAGGCTCTGCTCGTAGTTGCCTTTATACACCGGCACAATCTTGTAATCCGGATGGGTGTCGTTGAAACGCTGCGCCAGGGAGTCAACTTCTTTACCCAACTCCCCTTCCATGGAATGCCAGAATGGAATGGTCGTCACAGCCATTGCGTTTGTCGCAAAAGCCAGACCCAGTGCCAGACCCAAAGCTGTGTGTCGTAACGATGTCATTGTCATCTCTCTTATTGTGCCGGATGCGCGATATCACGCGTTTTATGCTCGCGAGGTAACATGACATGCTCGAATGACAGAAAAATAACTGTTTGTTTACAGATAAGTGACAGCCAGGCGTCAGGGGGATGATGGTTGTGTGAAGGGGTGTAGTGGTAAAAAAAGCCGGGTGGCGGCTACGCCTTACCCGGCCTGGTCGATTCCGTAGGCCCGGTAAGCGCAGCGCCACCGGGCGATACAGACGGCTCAGCCGCCCAGGTAAGCGCTCCGCACCGCTTCGTTCGCCAGCAGCGCGTCGCCGGTATCCTCCAGCACCACGCGGCCGTTCTCCAGCACGTAGCCACGGTCGGCGAGCTTCAGCGCCTGGTTGGCGTTCTGCTCGACGAGGAAGATGGTCATCCCCTCTTTACGCAGCTGCTCGATGGTGTCGAAGATCTGCTGGATGATGATCGGTGCCAGACCGAGCGACGGCTCGTCCAGCAGCAGCAGGCGCGGCTGGCTCATCAGCGCGCGGCCAATTGCCAGCATCTGCTGCTCACCGCCGGACATGGTGCCCGCACGCTGGATGCGGCGCTCCCACAGGCGCGGGAAGAGCTCGTACACCCACTTGATGCGGGTCTGGTATTCATCGCGATGGGCGAAGAAGCCGCCCATCGCCAGGTTCTCTTCCACCGTCATGCGGGAGAACACGCGGCGCCCTTCCGGGACAATCGCCACCGCCTCGCGCATGATTTTTGCGGTCTGCCAGTCGGTAATGTCTTTGCCATCAAACACAATCCGCCCGCTGGTGGCGCGCGGGTCGCCGCACAGGGTGCCGAGCAGCGTGGTTTTTCCCGCGCCGTTGGCGCCAATCAGGGTGACGATTTCCCCCTGATGGATATGCAGGCTGACGTCGTGCAGCGCCTGGATCTTGCCGTAGTGCGCGTTGACCTTGTCGAACGTTAACATCGCTTTTTCCATCTTATGCCTCGCCCAGGTATGCGCGGATCACGTCCGGGTTGTTGCGGATCTCTTCCGGCGTGCCGTTTGCCAGCGGAGTGCCCTGGTTGACCACGTAGATACGGTCAGAAATACCCATTACCAGCTTCATGTCGTGCTCAATCAGCAGGATAGTGGTGTCGTGGCTATCGCGCAGCTCGGCAATCAGCTCGTCCAGCTCTTTGGTCTCTTTCGGGTTGAGCCCTGCCGCCGGTTCGTCGAGCATCAGGATCTCCGGCTGGGTCACCATGCAGCGCACAATCTCCAGGCGACGCTGGTCGCCGTAGGCCAGGTTGCTCGCCTGACGGTTGGCGTGCTGCAGCAGGCCGATGCGGTCGAGCCAGGTGGCGGCGCGGTCGAGCGCCTCATCCTGGGCGCGGCGGAAGGCGGGGGTTTTCAGCAGGCCGGAGAACAGCCCGGTTTTCAGCTGCTGATGCTGTGCCACCAGCAGGTTCTCAATCACCGTCATCTCGCGGAACAGACGCACGTGCTGGAAGGTACGCACCACGCCCATGCGGGCAATCTGCTGGCCCGGCAGCCCTTCAAGGTGCTGGTCGCGCAGCATGATGGTGCCGCCCGTCGGCTTGTAGAAGCCGGTCAGGCAGTTGAAGACCGTAGTCTTCCCCGCGCCGTTGGGGCCAATAAGGGAGACAATCTCTTTCTTGTGCAGATCCAGATTCACGTTGTTGACCGCCAGCAGGCCGCCAAAACGCATCATCAGCCCGTTAACGGATAATAATGGCTGACTCATGCCTGCTCTCCTTTTGCTTGCCCGTTCTTCAGCTTCAGCTGTGGACGGGTCATCGGCAGAAGGCCCTGCGGACGCCAGATCATCATCAGCACCATCAAACCACCCAGCATTAACATGCTGTATTCGTTAAAGTCGCGCATCAGCTCGCGCGAGACCACCAGCAGAATGGCCGCGAGGATAACGGCAAACTGCGAGCCCATCCCGCCCAGCACCACGATCGCCAGCACAAAGGCGGATTCGGCGAAGGTGAACGATTCCGGGCTGACGAAGCCCTGACGCGCGGCAAACAGCGTTCCGGCGAAACCGGCAAACGCGGCGCTGATGGTGAACGCGGTCAGCTTGATGCGGGTCGGGTTCAGGCCCAGGGAGCGGCAGGCAATCTCATCTTCGCGCAGCGCTTCCCACGCGCGGCCCAGCGGCATGCGCAGCAGGCGGTTAATCACGAACAGGGTGATCACTACCAGCAGCAACGCCACCAGATAGAGCCAGATGACGCGGTCGGACGGGTCATACTTCACGCCGAAGAAGTTGCTGAAGGTGTCCCAGCCGCCTTCGCGGGCGGTCCGGCTGAACTCCAGGCCGAAGAAGGTCGGTTTCGGGATCTGGCTGATGCCGTTCGGGCCGCCGGTCACGTCGGTGTTGTTCAGCAGCAGGATACGGACGATTTCGCCGAAGCCTAAGGTCACAATCGCCAGGTAGTCACCCCGCAGGCGCAGCACCGGGAAGCCGAGCAGAAAACCTGCGGCGGCAGAGACCAGCCCCGCCAGCGGCAGGCAGGTCCAGAAGCCGAGGCCGTAATAGTGGTTCAGCAGCGCGAAGGTGTAGGCGCCGATGGCGTAGAAGCCGCCGTAGCCGAGCACCAGCAGGCCAGAGAGCCCCACCACCACGTTCAGGCCGAGACCGAGAATCACGTAGATCATGGTCAGGGTAGCGATATCCACGGTTCCGCGCGAGACCACAAACGGCCACGCCACGGCGGCCACCAGCAGCGCCACGAGGAACAGCTTCTGCTTCACGGTAGAACCGTCGATTGCCGGCAGGACGAACTTCGGCCCGGAGACGTTTTTCAGCGACTTCTGGAACAGCGGACGCAGCAGCTGGAACAGGAACACCACGGCAGTGCCGATAAATACCCACTCCCAGCGGATATCGGGAGCGGTATCCACCACCAGCTTCGTCCCGTCCAGACCTAGCTGGACGCCCATAAAGACGCCCGCCAGCACGAAGAACATGGCGGCAGAGAGCAGCGCCATCGCAAAATGCATCGGTTTCATACTTTCTCTACCTCCGGACGGCCCAGAATACCGGTAGGCATCACCAGCAGAACCAGAATCAGCAGGGCAAACGACACCACGTCTTTATATTCCGTGCTCAGATACGCCGAAGAGAGCGCCTCCGCCACGCCCAGGATCAGGCCGCCGATCATCGCGCCCGGAATACTGCCGATGCCGCCCAGCACCGCCGCGGTGAAGGCTTTCATCCCGGCCATAAAGCCGATATACGGATTGATTACGCCGTAGAACTGGCCTAGCAGGACACCTGCAACGGCAGCCATCGCGGCGCCGATCACGAAGGTCAGAGCAATCACGCGGTCGGTGTTGATGCCGAGCAGGCTCGCCATCTTCAGATCTTCCGCACAGGCGCGGCAGGCGCGCCCCATCCGCGAGTAGCGGATGAACAGCGTCAGGGCGAGCATCGCAATAAAGGTCACAACCCAGATGACGAGCTGCATGGTGGTAATAGAAGCGGCGAAGTTTTCACTGGCCCCCACAATCCACTGGCCGTTAAACAGGCTCGGCAGCGCCACGTCGCGCGAGCCTTCGGTCAGGCTGACGTAGTTTTGCAGGAAGATGGACATCCCGATCGCGGAAATCAGCGCAATCAGGCGTTTGGAGCTGCGCACCGGCCGGTAGGCCACGCGCTCGATGCTCCAGCCGTAGGCGCTGGCAATCACAATCGCGCCGACAAACCCGGCGGCGACCAGCAGCCAGCTGCTGTCGATGCCCATCATCATCAGGGCGGCGATAATCATAAAGGAGACATAGCTACCGATCATGTAGACCTCGCCGTGGGCGAAGTTAATCATGCCGATAATGCCGTAAACCATCGTATAGCCGATGGCGATCAGCGCGTAGGTGCTTCCCAGCGTAACGCCGTTAAACATCTGCTGCAGGAAATAGAGAAACTGCTCGGACATATGCAAACCTTTTTATACCCGCCCGGCGGTCCGGGCGGTGGGATAATTATTTGGCGGCCGAGGAAGACCCGTCGGCGTGCCACTTGAAGACACCAAACTCAAATCCCTTCAGATCGCCTTTCTCATCCCAGTTCAGCGGCCCAATCACGGTGTTCGCCCCGTGTGCTTTTAAATCCTTCACCAGATCCAGCGGTTCTTTGCTGCCGGTACGCTCCAGCGCGGTGGCCAGAGACTGCACGGCGGCGTAGGTGATCCAGACGTATGGACCACTCGGATCTTTCTTCTGCGCCTTGAGCGCATCCACGATAGCCTTGTTGGCCGGATCCTGGTCATAGCGTTTTGGCATCGTCACCAGCATGCCTTCTGCAGAATCCCCCGCGATGTTCGACAGCGAGGCATTGCCCACGCCCTCTGGCCCCATAAACTGGGTTTTCAGGCCGGTGGCGCGCGCCTGACGCAGCATCTGACCCATCTCCGGGTAGTAGCCGCCGTAGTAAACGAAGTCGATGTTCTCTTTTTGCAGACGGGCGATCAGCGCGGAGAAGTCTTTCTCACCGGCGGTAATGCCGTCGAAGAAGACGATATTTGCGCCGCCTTTTTTCAGGCCGTCCTGTACGGAGCGCGCCAGGCCTTCGCCGTACTGCTGCTTGTCATGAATGATGGCAATGCGCTGAGGCTTGACGGTTTCAAGGATGTATTTGGCGGCGGTTGGCCCCTGGGAGGAGTCCAGACCGGCGGTACGCATGATGTGCTGGTAGCCACGCTGGGTCAGCTCCGGGTTGGTCGCGCCGGGGGTGATCATCAGGATGCCTTCGTCTTCGTAGATGTCAGACGCGGGCTGGGTGGAGGATGAGCACAGGTGGCCAATCACATACTGGATACCGTCGTTGACGATTTTGTTAGCGACCGCGACGGCCTGTTTTGGATCGCAGGCGTCGTCATATTCCACGCCCACCAGCTTGTCGCCCTTAATGCCGCCCTTCGCGTTGATGTCTTTGATGGCCTGGCGCGCGCCGTTGAACTCCATGTCACCCCACTGGGCAACGGGGCCGGACATTGCGCCCACTACCGCAACTTTAATGTCCTCCGCCATAGCGGCATGCGAGATCGACAGTGCAACCATTCCCGCGATAAATGTTTTCGCGTTCCTTTTCATCTCTGAATCCCCATTCGTGATGTCGTGTTTATATTTTGTTTTATTATGGTTAAAAAGCATTCTGTACTTTTAATGAACAACGCTATTTTTACCAGTGCCTTTAATGGTTTAGCGCAGGTTTTTGCCAAAAACCAGACTAAAATCTCTATTTTTCAGGCGATTAAGCAAAGATAATATTCTGAAATCAGGCAGAGATAAACAACTAAAAGTAGAGTTTGCAGCATAAAATAACGGTACAAAGCGCCGAATAAATCACTACCATTCAGGTTAAAATTCTGCTTATTTTTCGATCCATGTGTTTTCAGACTGCCCATCGCGTTGCCAAAAAACTAATCACCTGGTTAATGAGAATAAAAAGAGGAAGCCGCTGGGTGGATAAATTGAGTACACTGCCCCTACTCAATTTGATTTGGACAAGTAGCTAATGAAACTGACTATCGTGCGTCTGGTGACCTTTAGCGACCAGGATCATATCGACCTGGGCAAGATCTGGCCGGAATATTCCCCTTCATCACTGCGCGTGGATGAGACCCACCGCATTTATGCCGCCCGCTTTAACGAGCGCCTGCTGGCAGCGGTTCGCGTCACCCTGAGCGGTACGGAAGGGGCGCTGGACTCGCTGCGCGTGCGTGACGTCACCCGCCGTCGCGGCGTGGGACAGTATTTAATTGAAGAAGCGATCCGCGAAAACCCGAGCGTAACCTCATGGTGGATGGCCGACGTGGGCGTGGAAGATCGCGGCGTGATGGCGGCGTTTATGCAGGCGTTAGGGTTTACGGCTCAGGAGAGCGGGTGGGCGAAGCGCTAAAAAAAAGCCGGGTGGCGGCTTCGCCTTACCCGGCCTACGAACTGCGGTTTGTAGGCCCGGTAAGCGAAGCGCCACCGGGCAAAAGAGGGGCTGTGCGGCCTGAATTGTGCGGTCTGTTGCCCTCACCCCGGCCCTCTCCCACGGGAAGAGGGATCCCCACAAAATAATGCCAGCACAGTCGGCCCCCTCTCCATTGAGGGAGAGGGTTGGGGTGAGGGGGGGAACATACGGCTGTAGTGGTCATTCCGTTCACTTCATGTGCCTTGCTACTCTGTGACGACATGACCGGTGAACGTGCCAGGGTGGCTCAATCGCCACCACCCTGGCGACCCGGGCTCCC